>JABGQL010000073.1:2117-53164 GCA_018648825.1 Gammaproteobacteria bacterium | reverse complement strand
GGAGAAGGAGACCGGCAGGGAGGAGGAGCTGGTGATTGACAATGCCATCGGACGACTGGATGAAGATAAAATGGTAGAGGCCAGAGCGCGTATCGAACAGCTATTCAGTGATGATGAGGAGTCACAGCTAGAGGACGAATCTGCTGCCGATGGTATCGATTCACAAATTAAAGAGGCACAGCAGCAGATCAAACTGGCCAGAGAGAGAATGGGCGCACTCAATGAAACTGACCAAGAGGATCTGATCGAGATTATCGAGGCGATTCAGGATGGAATCGACCAAGCCGAGGAGAAGGCGATTCACTCTGCAGTGGAAGAGCTACAAGAATTTTTCCACTATATTGAGTAACAATTTTCAGAATCCTCGGTTAAATCATCCCCCCCCCCATCCCACCCTTCCCCCTCAATGGGGAAGGAGCCAAGAACAGTGAGAATTACTGATTAATATGGATAAATGTCCCAACTGTCGTGCCCGTTACCGTGGTGGTGAGCAGTGCCACCGCTGCGGCATGGAGCTTGAACTGCTGCTGCATATTGAGCAGCAGAGAGAGCAGTTGATTATAGAGGCACTTCAGGCATTGACTCAGCAACACCATAATGAGGCACTAGATCTGCTTCAGCAGGCAGAATCAATGGAATCAAGCCAGATGAGCACTGCACTGGTAGAATTTATACGACAGCGTCAGCTGCAGTGAATACGATCATTCTAGTTTCTCGAACAGACTCCTAACTACGAAAGATACTGCTTCAACACCTGCTGCAACCCCTGCCTGTTGATAGGCTTGGCAAGAAAACCATCACACCCCGCCTGATCAAACTGCTCCCGATGTTTCTGCATCACATTGGCGGTCAATGCCACAATCGGTGGGCAGTGCTCTCGAGCCTTGAGAAGCTGCGTCGCCTCGATCCCATCCATCACCGGCATCTGCATATCCATAAAAATCAGATCAAACGGCTGCGCTGTCGCCAGATTAACCGCCTCCTGACCATTATCTACAACGGACACCGTAGCACCCATCCTTTCCAGCATACGACGCACCAACAGTTGCAGCTCTGGCGTATCCTCAGCCACCAACACCCGTCCTTGCACCTTCTCAGAGGATGAATCAACCTGCGATGGCTTAGGCTTCGACAGAGAGCACTCTGTACTCACCTTAAACGGCACAGAGAAGAGGAAGGTTGCCCCCCGCCCCTCTTCACTCTCTAACGTAATTGTGCCCCCCATCAACTCGGCAATACAGCTCGAGATATAGAGCCCAAGCCCACTCCCTCCAAAACGACGAGAGATCGAACCATCACCCTGTTCAAAACGCTGAAAGAGGCGCTGTTGCATCTCTGGGGAGATACCAATCCCACTATCATTAACACTAAAACAGAGCTGCCCCTCCCGCTGCTCTGCAGTCAGGGTCACGCCTCCTTGATGGGTAAATTTCATCGCATTACCGAGCAGGTTACTCAGCACCTGACTGATGCGTTGCGCATCTCCCAGTAGCTGATAACGACTCTCTACCTGCTGAACCAGTTGAAACCGCAAACCGGAATCCTGCATCCCCGTAGTGAAGGTACGCACCATATCCTGCAACAAAACCGAGAGATCAAAAGGGGCCTCACTGATAGTGAATTTTCCCGACTCAATCTTCGACAGATCGAGAATATCATTCACCAACGCCAGCTGACTGCGGCCCGCAACCTCAATGGAGCGTAGGATCTCCAGCCGTTCACCATCTTGCTCCCGTTCCAACAGCAGCTCACTGTTGCCGATAATCGAGGTCAATGGGGTACGCAGTTCATGGCTCATCGAGGCAAGAAAATCGTCCTTGGCCTCGCCCGCCTGTCGGATACGCTCCGCATTCAACAGCCCCCTCATATCCTGCACCACAATCGGCACCCCTCTTCCGGTCTGCAGCTGTGTACTCGACAGCCGCACCGGAATCTCTTCACCGGAGGCGGTACGCAGCGTTGCCTCTACGCAATTGGCTCCAACCCCCTCCTCCAGAAATAGGGTATTCAGCGCTTTTCCAATCAGCACCTCACGGGGCTCCTCCATAAACTGACAGAACGCCTGATTACAGTCGCTGACCTTTCTACTCTCATCCACGACCAATAACCCCTCCTGCATCGACTGCAGAATGCTGTCTAGGTAGTCGTGATGCTGCATCAACTCTTGCTGCTGTTGGCTCAACTGCTGATCCCGCACCCAAGACTGGGTAAAGGTGTGAGCAAACTGCAGAATCTCTTCACGGTTAAAAGGCTTACGCAGCAACAGAATATTGTAACCCGCAGCCCGGTGCAGCTCCTCAATGGTGCGGTCCGAGTGTGCGGTAACAATCACGATATAGATGCGGCTATCCAGCTCACGAATCCTGCGAGTGGTCTCCAGTCCATCGATACCCGGAGGCATCCGCATATCGATAAAGGCGAGCGCATAGGGGGTGTTGTCATTGTTGGCCTGACGAACCGCATCAACCCCCTCCAGCCCTTGGGAGGCTGTGGTCAACGCAAAGCCACCACTACGACTCCCTTCGGCATCTCCTCCCTCAACTTTCCCCAGCAGACGGGCGGCACGGCTGACGCGCTGAGTGAGGATGTCGCGATAGGTCTGCAACATCTTCTCATCATCATCAATGACCAGTACTCGGTTATTACTCTGTTCCATCCCTAAAATTCCCTATCCATCCCTGTATCCGTCCCTGTTACCGTGGCAACCGCACGACAAAGGTCGATCCGCGACCCGCGCCCTCACTCTCCACCGCAATGGAGCCGCCGTTTGACTGTACAAAATTGGCCACCGAGTGCAGCCCAAAGCCACTCCCCTGCTGCTTGTTGGTCTCACCAAAACGGAAGATAGAGGCCAACCTTCCCAGCTTGATACCACAACCGTTATCGATCAAGCGTATCACAAAGAGATTAGCATCCTCTGGATCGACCTCCGCACGCAGACGAATCAACCCACTCCCACTCACTGCCGCATTGGCATCGATCGCCTCCATCGCATTCTTCAGCAAGTTGCCCAACATCTGTACAAAGGGGTTGCGGGGCATACGAATCTCCCCCACCTCAACCTGCGGTACAAAGACGATACTGCGTTTCTGCAGCGAGGTCGACAACAGAGAGTGAGCATCCTCTACCGCATCTAGCAGATTAAAGTTCTCAGAGAAGCTACCCCCAGCACCCGCTCCATCTTTGGCGAGGGTCTGCTGTACCCGCACGATATCGGCAATATGCGCCACTCCAGTACGGATTTCACTGATATTCTCCTGCAACCCCTCACTGTTCAACTCTCGCAAAATCTCTGGGGTACGCTCAAACATCTCCAGCATCTCCTGCACTTCCGTCTCTGCTACCCCCTGCTTCTGCATCACGCTCTTCGCCTGCTCCACTCTCTGCTGCAGCAGGCCCGCCACCTCTAATAGATCCTGACGTTCCTCATCCAGCTGATGGGTGCGCTCACCGATGGAGTTGATCGCATTACCGATATTGTGCAGTACCGAGGTCGACATCTCCGACATCCCCGACTGGTAGGCCACCTCGGTGGAGACCCGTTGCAACGCTTGTGCCGCCTGACGGGCCTCGGTCACATCATCCACCAGCAACAGCCATAACTGCTCTTTGGAGTTCTCATTAACTGCCTGCTCCTCAGGCGCATTCCCACGCTGTCCCATCTGCACCAAGGTAAAGGAGAGTATTTTATTCCCGCTCGCCGACTCCACCCCCTCCAGTGGCTGGCGCTGACGCACCCCCTGCAGAAGCAGATCCAGCGGCTCTGCCGCCAGCTGCCCCGCTACCAATAGGTGCTCTACCTTATCCTCCACCTCCCACTGCCCCAGCAACTCACCAAAACGGGGGTTGGCAACCACAATGCGTCCCGCCTGCAGCACCACCATACCCACTGGGGCAGCCGTAATCACCTGCTCTGCAAAGCGTCTTGACTGCTGCAGGTGGCTGAGCATGGTATCGAAGGAGCGCGCCAACGCCCCCACCTCATCCCCGCTACTGGTGTCGATCCTGACCACCTCATCTCCCTGTGAGATGCGATCAGCCGCTAGGGTCAATTCACGAACGGGGCGAGTCATCCACTGCACCATCAACGCGGTGGCAATGGTAACCCCAATCACTACCAGCAATACCAGCAGCGCCAACTGTTGACGGAACCCCGCCGCCTGCTGCTCCAGCACTTGGCTGGAGGCGACCGTCCCCAGAATCAGGTAACGTTCGGGGTGCAGCGGATCAAAATAGAACGGGCGCAGGGTGACCCCAACCCCCTGCCCTTTTAGCTGTCTGGTGGAGCTATGCTCATGATCCAACTCATCCCGCTCTCTCCAGTGTTCCAACTCAGCCTGTAGATCCATCTGAGGATAGTCCAGCAGCAGGCTCTCTTCACGCTCCTCAATCTCGAAGGAGAAACGCTTCTCACTCTGCGGATGAATCAGATACTCTCCACGCCCGTTGGCCAGTAGATAAAACGAATCCTCCAGCACTTTCTGGCGTAGTGGACGGGTGAAACGGTCAAAGTGGATATTCAATACCAGCACCCCAAACACCGCCCCGCTCTGTGGATCGAACACCGGGGTTGCCAGCCGCAACATCGGCTCCCATGGCACCACAATACGCCCCCGCTCCCGGTTCAGCGTCACCTCGGAAAAATAGATCGCCTCCTCTGCAAGCATGGCTGCCTGCTGCAGATAGGGCCGCTGCCCCTTCTGTTGCAGACGTTCTGCGGGGACCACCTCAATACTGCCCCCGACACGATCCAGCCGTACCAGTTCACGCCCTCCCTCCTGCAGACCAATCAGGCGCACCTGACTGTAGTAGCTACGCTGCTGCATCACCGTGCGAAATACCTCTTGAAGGCGATGCTCCCAACCTGTGCGGGTCTCGTTGAGCTGATCATCATACCCGCCCCCCTGGATGGCCCGAATCACCCCCCCCAGTGCCGGGGTGTGCTTGAGCAGACTGAGGTCACCCTTAACCGTCTCGAAGGAGCGCTCAAATGCGATACTGCCCTGATTGACATTCTCCTTCAGGCGGACCAGCGCCTCCTGCTCCAACAAACGACTGGCATTGGTCGAAGCGAGCCAAGCCAACATCACCACCGCGCCACCGGCAACCAGTAGCGTCAGCAGGGCCAGCTTATAGGCGAGACGCATCCTCATGGCTGTGGCTCCGAGGTCTGAACGGAAACGACAGACTCACCCTCACCCAGCAGCCGTTGCAGTAGTGCGTTGATCTGCCTCATGCGCTTGCGGTTATCCTCTTTCAACGCCGTGGCATCGGCACTGATCACTACCTCTGCATCCACCTCAGCGAGCTGTGCAATACCCAGATGCTGTTTGATGCTGCGGCTGTTGACCAGCAGTATCCCGAGCTCATCCATCACCCACTGTCGCCCCTTCTGAACCGCTGAGGCATAGCTATGCAGACGACTATCCAGCAGCCCGACATGGTGATGTAGGCGGTAGAGCTGCTTACCTGCCCGTACAGCCTTCTCCACCATCTGCAGATGGCTGCCCTGTTCTACCCCCACACTACAGCAATCCTCACTGGGCAACTGCACCCCGCGTGCTGCAGAAATCAGCTCCAGTTCAGCCTGCAGTAGGCGCAGACGGCGATTAATATCTGCCGCCTTCGCCGAGCGCCCACTCAACAGCCTGATCAGGCTGCCCAGCTCACCCCAGCGCTGATAGACCTCAGAGGGGGTGCGCGATGTGGTCAACTCGCCGATAACACGCTGCGCATGGCCCAGTTCACTGGTATAGCTTTGAAACTCCTCCATGCCCCCCTTGCGATAGAGCAGCTCCAGCTCCACATCCAGACGGATCGCCAGATCATATACCTGATCCGGGGTGATCGCACGCTGCGGAAAGTCGGGCAGGGCCAGCCTCCCCATGTTGTGCTGTTCTCGCATCTGGCTCAGCTGCTCCATCACATCCAGCGCCTTGAAGTAGACATGGCGCGGCTCCAGCAGTTCAATCAACCCCACCGCCTCCGGTAGTGCGACAATTCCGCGCTGCTGCTGATACTGGTTTAGCTCAACCAAGGCGTGGGAGACCACCGCATAGACATGCTCAGGGCGCTTGTGCAGGGTCTGAGAAGCGAACTGCAGCCGTTCGTTACCACGGAGATCAGGTAGCAGACGCTGCGCCAGCTCCATGTTATAGACCACATCATCCGGGGTGCGCTGCAGATCGAGCAGAGGGGAATCGAAGTTACGCTCCAACCCCAAACGGTATTTAGTACGCTGCAGCTCGGCTAGGGTATTCAACAAGCGGTCATAAACATCGGTAGGCGAAATCTTTCTACGCGCTGCTGGTAACACCTGCATCGGCTCGATCCACAAATTGTACTGCAGCTCTGCCAGATCATGATCAAACCGCACCGCCGACTGCAGCGCATGGTTCGATAACTGCCCCTCCCTCTGCTGTGGTGCTTCAACTGGATCATGCCGATTTTGTGAGGTACGAAGAAAGCGGACATTGTCCAGTACACGCTCGGAGAGGGCATAGACCTCCGGCGGGGTCACTCCGCGCACCCCGATCACGGGATTGAGGGCATCGGAGATCTCATGTAGCAGGCGGTAGACATCACTGGGGGTTCTCTCCTCCTCCATCTTCTTCTTCTTCTGCTGCAAATTCTGCTCCTTTTCCTGCAGAATCAGTGCGGCCTCACCTCCCAAGCGCACCATCAGCACATAGACCTCATTGGGGGTGATCTGTCGTGCAGGAAACGGGGGGATGGTGATTGCACCGAGGCGATCAATCTGCCGCAGACGGTTGAGCTTCTCTAATACCTCCAGCCCCTTCTGTAGCACATGGCGTGGGGCCTTCCCAGGGACTCGCTTACGTAGCGGGTAGGGGGTGGTAACCTGGTTAATTTTACGCAACAGCAGCACCTGCTGCTGCAGCCACTCCGCCTCGGCATAGACATCGGTGGGGGTGTAATCAGAGACCTTCGCCTGTAACGGGGCGCTCAACAACAGTAGTAACAGCAGGATAGGGGGACGGTTCATTGAACAACCTCATCATCAGTGATCCAGCGAAGCACCAGCTGCATACCGTTTTTACTACCCACCACCCGCACCCGCCCCTGTAGTGCTCTATTCCATTCAAACGATGGCAGCGGTTCCCCCTCAGCAGGGAGCAGATAGATCAACGCCCCTTGTGACAGCTGCAGCTGCAGTGCTGAGGCGGCCTGCAGGTACTGCCCCGCATAAGAGAGTTTGTGCAACTGACCCACCACATAGGCGGAGGAGAGATGGTACTCCCGCCCCAGTAACTGCTGCTGAATGAGGATCGAAAATTCCAACGCCTCCAGCTCCGTCTCCTGCACCACTCTCATCAGACTGCCCAGCTCATCCCCAGCAACGGCCTGGTCGATCATCTGATCCGCACTGTTCGACGGTTCAGGGTCAAACTGTAGCACCTTGCGTACCGGATCGTAGCTGCGATCCGAGAGCACCTCAAAACCGACAAAGGGGAGGGCGGGGTTACGCAGTGAGTCCGGCATCCACAATAGCGCCTGGGTCAATGCAAAGCGTTGATCCTCCGCTACCTGATGGCCCGCCACCAGCGCCAAATTGACTATGGGGCCAATACGGGCGATGGTGCGAAAAATTTTGCCGTGCTTCTTCTCTGCGGCCCAGAGGTTGACATCATAGCTGGCAGCCACATCCAGGGTGCGCTCGGCAAGCTGATCGGTAGAACGGCTATGGCCTCCACTGAAGGAGACCGCCCCAAACCACTGCTGCGGATCGATCCCGCGCTGGTGGAAGTAGTAGCGAGGGAAACGGTAACCAGAGGTGGAGTGTTGACTGGCGTAGGCAAAACGCTTGCCCTGTAGATCGGAGAACTGCCGCAGATCGGAGTCCCGATGAGTCAGCAGATGGCTATAGTACCAACTGCGGGGGGTCCCCCCCTCTCCCGTCTGCTGTGCAGTCGCTAGGTAGTGAAGTTCGGGGTAGCTTGTCTTGGTCTCGACATAGAGGTTGGGACCGAGCAGTGCAAAATGGACCTTGCCCTGCCCTAGGTTCTGCCGCAAGATCTCATAACTCTCGCTCACCTGCAGTTTGACGGGGTGATCAAGCGCCTCGGAGAGGTAGGTCATCATCGGCTCAAACCCCTGCTGAATCACCTGCTCATCATAGATCGGAGGGACCCCAAAGAGATAGGGAGGCTGTTGCGACTGTTGCACTGCCATAGCCACGCAGGGCAGCATCAGCACGGAGAGTAGCGCCAGCCGTTGTAGTAAAGAGCTAAAAATGGACAAACTTACGTTATACATAACACTACAATCAGGACTCACAGTAAAGATGCCTTTACCAAGCGCACTCTCTCATTAGCTAAGTTCAATACACCATATTAACAATATTAATAGATTATAATCATAGAAAACATCAGGTGCAATGAATACGGTCATAGTAACGTGCACGATAGAGCAGTCGTCTCTTCTCTGCATCCTCCCCATCCTCAAAGCCCGTGCGGTCATGCAGCACATTGTTGGCGATCAGCCCCCAGCCCGGCTGCAGGGTTCCGTGGAAGATATGTGCTGAATCACTCTTCAGCAGCTCACCCAGCCACGCCACTGCCGCCTGCACCAGTGGATCTTCACTCCAGACAATGTTGCGCTTACGCATGGTAAAGCGCATATGCAGCTGCCCCGATGCGGTCACCATAAATACCGGCCCGGCACGCTCTGGACGCAGCTCTTCACCATCCACCACATGGTTGGGGATCACCATTGCATCCTCCTGCATCAGTGCGTGCACATACTCTGGATGCGCTTCACGCATCAGCAGATAGGCCATTTCGTGATCCATCAGGCCATTCTCTCCCCCCTCCACGGCGGGTCGCACACAGTGCAGTAGCAACGCATGGTTCTGCAGGTCGAGGCGGTTGTAGTAACCATCGGTGTGCCAGTGGATCTCTTTGTTGGAGTAGGGGATGTAGGGGGCGTGGAGCTGATCATCTTGCACGGTCAGTGCGGTTACTGCATCGCCCTCTGCTCCACGGTTGTGGTTGATGTTATTCAAGCCGAAACGCATCCCCACCGCGCGTGGAATATGGGTCCCCTCTTCCTCCAACGGACTGACGTAGATCGCCATATTGGCTCTTCGACAGCGCTCCAACACCGCCTCATGCTCACTGTTTCTGATAGTCCTGGGGTCATCGATCTCGACGATCAGGTCATTCAGGGAGGCGGGGGCCTGCTGCAGTTTGTGGTCACGCCAGCGCTGCCATGCTTCATTATTGTCTAGGTCAAATGGATTATTGTCACTCATCGTTCTCTACTCTGAAAATTCATCTTAAAATTCTGACCACTCCGAGTCACCAGCTACCGGAGCTGCCTTTCTCTGAACTGGCGTTTTCTGCACACTCTTTGCCACAGCCCGCACTTTTTCTACTGCTGCAACAGGACGCTTGTTCGATTGCTGCGCAGGTCTGTGAGAGGCCGCCTCAATCTTGTCCAGTTGAAGTAGCACCTCTTTGGAGATGGGGTCAATCTCTCCATACAACTGCTCCACCTTGTCCGTCTCCCCGCTGTTCTTACTGTGGATAATATCCCGAATCACCCGATGCAGTTTCTCATGTACTCGATCTAGGATACCCATCGCCTCTAGGTGCCTATATTTTTCACGCCCCTCACTATCCAGCCACTTACCCAACACACAGTCATGGTGAGAGATCGCCTCCTTCTCATCCATTTCGATCATCCCGTCGAGAAAACCGCGAATCTTCCCTTTCCACGCAAGATGGGCCGTACGCGCACCGGCAATGGCCTCATTAAAGCTGCTCTGCTCCCGTGCTACAGAGGCTGTCTGCGGGTTGAGCTTGAAGGTCGAGACCACCGAGGTGAGCCCCTTAGCCTGCTCACTCAGGGCGGTACTGGAGGCCGCAGCCTGCTCCACCAGTGCGGCATTCCCCTGATTGACATTGTCGAGCTGAGAAATGGCTGTATTGATCTGCTCAATCCCCCGAGTCTGCTCTCGTGCCGCCTCTGCAATTTCACTGGCAACACTGGTCACTTTATTAACGGAGCCCTGAATCCTATTCAGCGCCTCTCCACTCTGGTTGACCAGTTCGCTACCCTCAGTCACACGCTCTGTGGTGGTATCAATTAACCCCTTGATCTCCTTGGCTGCCTCTGCCGAGCGTTGCGCCAAGGTGCGCACTTCACCCGCCACCACCGCGAACCCTCTTCCCTGCTCTCCTGCACGCGCCGCCTCCACTGCGGCATTCAGCGCCAGCAGGTTGGTCTGGAAGGCAATGCCATCAATCAATGAGATAATATCGGAGATCTTGCCACTCGACTCACTGATACGTTCCATCGCTTCCATCGCCTGCTCAACAATCCGCGACCCCTCAACCGCCTCCTGCGCCGCCCCACTCACTAACTGACTGGCATTGTCTGCACTCTCCGCATTGAGTTTCACCGTAGCAGTGATCTGCTCCATACTGGAGGCGGTCTCCTCCAGACTGGCAGCCTGTTCATTGGTACGGCTGGAGAGGTCCTGATTACCTTTGGAGATCTTGTTGGAGCCAGACTCTACGCTCTCTGCCGAGCTCCGAACTTGATCCACAATATAGGAGAGGTTGGTCTGGGTTGCATTGATCGCATCCTTCATCACCGCCAGACGTCCTTGGTAACGTCCGCTGATGCTGCGAGTCAGATCTCCCTCACCCATGCGGTTGGCAGTCGATGCGGTCTCCTCCACCGCCTGCTCCAGTGACACCATAGAGAGGTTGATATTCTTTTTCAGCTGCTCCAGATCACCCTTCGCCTCAACACTCATACGCTGGGCAAAATCTCCCTCGGCAAGGCTACTAATGACCTCTCCAATCTGACGCACAATGCGGTCCATCGAAGCCATCGCATGGTTCACCTGATCACGGAACAACGGCTCGACATCATCACTCATGCGTACACTGAGATCCCCTTCACTCAGCCCCTTCATCACCTTTGCCAGCGCAGTCATGGTGCGCTCAACACTATCTGCAGAACCATTAATACCTGACTTGAGCATTGCCAAATCACCCTGTAACTCCAACTCCACCCGGTGTTCAAAGTCTCCTTGAGCAACCTGCCCAACCACTCGGTTACTCTCACCAATCGAGAGCTGTAACTGTTCCAACAAGGTATTGAGTGCGGTAGCCATCGCCCCAACCTCATCCCGACTCAGTACCTTCACCCGTGTAGAGAAATCACCACTCTGTTCAATCTGTTGAATGGCCTCTGCAGTTTGACGCACATTATTGAGAATACCGCGCCCAACGACAATACCCACCCAGAGCACCACACCCAGTAACAGCATAATTGAGGCCACTAGGATGACAAACTGGCGTTCAATCTCTTTCAGCCGCATTTGGCTATCCAACACCGTCTCATCACTCACCTGTTGCGCCACAATCTTGATTCTGCTGATTCTGGCCGTGGCCACCTTAAACCACTCCCCAGCATCCATGCCTGAAAGCTTACCCAACCCTTGCAACGCCTTTAGTGCCGGGGAGTCATCCACTTTCACCGTCTGGTCCACCGCTCTGCTGTCGCCATTTTTTGCAAAAATGGCTGCCACCTGTTGCGCCCCCTGATGATACTGCTCCATCACCTGAGCAACCTGTGAGAGCCACTCCGACTCCTCGGCAGTGATCCCTTTTATCGTATGAAAGCGCTCAATGATGGTACGAACCCGCTGATAGCCCATCTCTACCCGTTGCTTGTATTTTTCACTGCCTCGCAACACATAATTTTTGAAGTTATGGATCAGCCCACCATAGCCCATCTCTGCCTTCAGCTGTCCCAGTAGATCCAGCTTCTCTTCACGACTCTGCAGCAGCATGCGTCGAGACAGCACCGCATCTACGACTTTCGACTCCAACTGCTGTTGATACAGCGTACGTTGATCAGCAGTCGCATTACGCAAGAAGCTCTTCTGCTTCAACTCTTGATCGGTGATATATTCAATAATGGCACGTTTTTGTTGGCTGCTCAGCTCACCACGGGTGAATACTGCATTTAATGCCCCGCGCTCCTGCCCTGCCCGCTCTTTCATCCACAGCAACGCTACCCATGTATTCAGTTGTCTGGCCGCATTAGCATCGGTGACACCAGAGGCCAACTCCTCAATCAACTCTAGGGCCATGGCATTAATTTTAGAGTAGAAATCAAAGGCCTTGGGTTCTGTCCTCAGCTGATCTACCGCAGCGCGAACAGTAGTACGCTGCTGCAACAGCTCCATCAGCTGCTGTAGCTGTCTGGTCACCACCGCTCCAAACTGCATCACTTCAGCCTGCTGCAACGCTGACTCTAGTAGAATCACTTGGCTATCAGCCATTTTTCTCTGAGGCCCTAGTTTCTCGCGATTACTGTTACCTCCACTGGCAAGAAACCCCGCCGTCAGCCCACGCTCTACCGCAAAGTTATGCGCTACCGCATCCAGTAGACTGGAAAAAGAGACCCGCTCTACTACCTGCTCTACCTCAACCAACTCTGCTCTCTCATGCAGCGCACTTTGTGTTGCCAAACCAACCAGTGCCACCATCGGTGGCAGCAGCATTAAACTCAACTTAAATAAAATGGGTAGATTATTGATTTTTTGGAACACTTGAACACTCACGACATCACTTTAAAGGAGCGAAACATTATCCCCGTAGCAAGAAGAGTTCTCAATACCTACAGCAAGGTATAGTATTGTTTTTAAAGAGATAATCCGCATTAAACCTGAATCAAAAAAGATAAAACGCATTTTTATAGGCGCTTTATAGAGATCGGCATCCCTCTATTTTTTCAGCGGCCCCACCTCTCTCTCACCTCCCCAAGCCTCCCAATGAAGCACCTGCTCTAACTCCAACCGAGGCAGCCATCCAACCTTTTCCAGCTCTGGCTTTTCGTGGAATTGCGAAACATAACCGACACAGAGGTAGGCGATGGGGACGACCGCTTCAGGCAGGCTGAGGGTTTTTGCCAAGGCATCTGGGTCCATAATGCTGACCCACCCAACGCCAACCTCTTCACTGCGTGCTGCTAACCAGAAATTTTGTACCGCACAAACACTGCTATAGAGATCCATCTCTGCCATATGCGTGCGCCCCAAAACAACCGGACCGGAGCGAGAACGGTCACAGGTAATCAACACATTAAGGGGGGCCTCAAGAATGCCTTCTAGCTTCAGGTTACGGTAAGTTTGTTGGCGTTCACCCTCGAACAGCGCTGCCGCTTCCGCATCGGCCTTAACAAAGAGCTGATGCACCTGCTGCTTTACCTTCTTGCTACGAATCAGTAGAAAGTCCCAAGGCTGCATAAAGCCGACCGAGGGTGCATGATGAGCCGCCTTAAGAATACGAGCGAGTGTCTCGTCAGGGATCTCCTGACTCAGAAACTCTCCACGCACATCTCTACGGGTGAAGATCGCCTTATAAACGGCATCACGCTCTGCTTTGCTGAAGGGGTGTTGTTGAGTTGGGTCCATCTGCGGAAGTTTACCATCACAGACCACAACTCTCGGAGGAGATCCTAGAATTCTGAGGCTTCAACCTCAAGGTAGGCCTGATTGGCATGCCGCCCCATCTCAAAATCATACCCTGCCCAAGCTTGATAAGCCGTTGTTCGCTTAGCCACAACCGACTTCACCTCACTACTATCTAGGTCTTCATTGAAGGCGTAGCGGGCACCATCATAGACTGCAGCCAAATAGTCGCGATAGGTGGTCACAACAGAACGATCTCCACTAGTGCCATGTCCCGGAACCCATGTTTTGGCCTCACTCTTCAAGACCTCATTCAGCACCGCAATATTGCCTTGAAAGGTACCACTCTGCATGCCACCCAAACGCTCCACCATGGCGTTATCACCCAGAAAAACAGTCTGATCCTCTACCACCTCAATCATCATGTCGGTCTTGCTATGGCCTTCACCATAGTGGTGCATACGGAAGGTCAGGTTACCAATTTTCACCTCGTCTCCGTGATTCAGCGCAACGGTAGGAAACACCAACGAAGTGCCCGCAGTAAAACCTTCCGTCAATTTTTCCAGATTACGGTTCCAGCTCGCCCCTTCTCCCGCCTTTGCATCGGCAATCATCTGAGGGTGAGCGTAGATGGGGGCATCTGGATAGGCTCTATGAATCGCATCATTGCCAAACCAGTGATCCCCATGCACATGGGTATTAAAGACCGCTACCACTGGGGCATCCGTTATCTGACGCACCATTCGCAAAACCATCTCTCCGGCATAGAGGCTGGAGCCGGGATCGACCACGACCACCCCAGCATCGCTCAATACGATACCGGGATTATTCATAAAGCCTTGGTTCTCCACAGAGGGGAAGGCTTTGGGTCCATGTATCACCCAAGTATGGTCGGTAAGCTGATCCAGTGGATAGTCTCGCACCATCTTCTCCGCAGAGACGGCGGTTGTCATCGAAAATAGAACTACACTCAACAGCGTGACAAAACCAATTCTTTCCATCCATCCACTCCTTTCGTTAGTATTGTTCGATGGACTACACAAGTATCTGCAAGCTCCTCTCTATTATTGATTATTATAGTCAGATATTATTCCCTATTCATTACAATTATCACTAACCGCCATGAACCACTTAACCGAAGAACACTGTGAAGCATGCAAGCCCGATGCCCCTCAAGTCACCGATGAAGAGATCAAAACACTCGTATTCGCCGTTCCGGACTGGAGCTTCGAGACCCGAGAGCAGATCTTGCAATTAGAGCGAAGCTTCTGCTTTGACTCCTTTGCTCATGCACTCACCTTTACCCAAAAGGTGGGAGAGCTGGCGGAGTCAGAGGGGCACCACCCCGCAATACTCACAGAGTGGGGCAAGGTTACCATCACTTGGTGGAGCCATAAGATCGGTGGACTACATCGCAATGACTTCATTATGGCTGCAAAAACTGATCAAACCTTTATCACTAACCTCTAATGGGCAAACTCAAGGTCACCACAGAGAACAAGTGCACCCTCTGTGAGGGGAGCAAGTGCTGTAGCTACCTAACACAGCAGGTCGACACACCGCGCAGCAAGGAGGATTTTCATACCCTACTGTGGCAGATTGCCCACCAAGGTGTAGAGATCTACCAAGATGAGGATGGATGGTTTCTGTTGATCAGCAACCGTTGCCAATTCATTGAGAAAGATGGACGCTGCGGTATCTATGAGCAGCGCCCTACAGTATGCCGCGAACATGATAATGAGTGGTGTGAATACGATGAACCGGCAGAGCAGCACTTCAAACGCCACTTCACCAGTTATCAGCAGCTGTTAAAGTACTGTAAGAAACGATTTAAGAAATGGAATTAGGGAAAACAGATATGGAAGAGCAGAGAGCAGCATTCATCATTGATGCCACCGTGGCCAACTTCGAAGAGGCGGTTCTACAGGCCTCTTTTAACACCCCAGTGCTGGTCGACTTCTGGGCCCCTTGGTGCAACCCCTGCAAGATGTTGATGCCGGTACTCACCAAACTGGCTGAAGAGTTTGAGGGAAAATTCATCCTCGCTAAGGTCAATGTGGATGAGAATCAGGAGCTCGCAACACAGTTCAACGCCCGCAGCGTTCCCACGGTAAAGATCTTCCGTAACGGTGCGGTGGTGGATGAGTTTATGGGGGCGCAGTCTGAGAGTAATGTACGCAAGGTGCTGGATAACCACATTGAGCGTGCCTCTGACAAGATGCGCCTGCAGGCTGGGGAGTTGATTCAGCAAGGTGACCTGGATGACGCTATCACCCTACTGCAGCAGGCCAATCAAGAGGACCCTGACAATACACGGGTTCGACTCGACCTGATTAGCGTACTCTTCCTCAAGGGGGAGTATGCCGATGTAGAGCAGGCGATTCACTCTCTGCCTCTTGCAGAGAGGGAGACTCCAGAGATCAAGGGGCTCCAGAACCGCTTACTGTTTGCCAAGGTTGCCGCAGATGCGGACGAGATTGAGGCACTGCGTAGCGCAATCGAGAGTGACGGCAACAACAGCGAGGCCCGTTACCAACTGGCTGCCCAACTGCTTGTTGATGGGGATACAGAAGCGGCGTTGCAGGCGTTGTTGCTGCTACTAATGAGAGACCGAACCTATGGCGACGATGCCGCACGCAAGGGGATGGTGGCCATTCTTGAGTCCATCGGTGAGCATGAGGTGACCAGCAAGTGGCGGCGCAAGATGTCGAGTGCGCTGCTCTAGTCTGCTCTCTAACCTAATCGGTACGTTCTCAATAAGCCCATGCAACAACTCCCTCCTCCTGTCAGGGGGAGGGTTGGGGAGGGGGTTAAGCGCCTGATCTTGCACCCCACCCCCATCCTACCCTTCCCCCTCAATGGGGAAGGGACTTTAGTCTACATCAATGCGTAGTCCGGTTAAGCTGTGCAACCCCTCGCTTTACTGCCTCACGCAGTGGCGCAGGAATCGATAGCGTATCCAGCTCCATGCCATAGATCAGGTTCTTCACCTCCAGCCCCAGCTCTACATCTCCCTGTAGGCGGATACGACGCTGAAAGAAGAGGGTGTCTGGATCTTCTCGCCCCAACGAGAGCTGAACAAAATCATACAGGGTGCCACTGATCACTAGATCCAGTGGACCTTCACCACCGTGTTCGACCAGCCAGTTGCGCCCTTTGGTAAAGCGAAACTCTACCTCACCATCGATCAGACGAATGGCTGCGGTGCGCCCCTCCAGACAGTCAAACTCTCCCTCCTTCAGCTGCTGCTGAAACAGGTGGTTGAGCAGCGTAACCAGCAATTTTGTATGGACCACATTGGGGATCAACTGCAGCGGCTTTGCCAGCAGTGGAGGTATACGGGGCAGGGAGGAGGCTGTGTTGCTATTTTCTTCTATCGTCTGTTGCATCATTTTCTACTCTTCTCAGTTTCTACTCATCCAAAAGCGCTTGATGTTGCTGAATCCCCGCTTCACCATACCAGTACCCATCGACACTCGGCTCTGGATAGAGCTTATCTATCTCAAGTTTGCCCTGTTCGGGGGACAGCTCTCCCTGACGAACACGATCCAGTAGCTGCAGAATTTTAGGGGTAAAACGCAGATGGGGGGCTACGCGTATCACCTCAACACCCATTGTGTTGATCTCATCCAACACCCCAACCAAATTGCTGTACTGGGCTGATTGCGTCTGAATACCGTTAATGGTGAGAAAGGATTGCCCCTCTTTGGTGCGCATCATCATTCCATCGGGATCATCCAGACAGCGGTATTGGCAGTCATCCTTCGGCAGATTGTAGTGGCGGGCGGTATAGCAACGGGCCGCATAGGCGAGCGGCAATTTACCCCACACCTGCACTTCAGTCTCTACCCCATCAGGACGCTGCTGGTGGAGCTGCTGCAAGGTATCCTCAGAGAGCTCAACGGGAAGTTGCCAACGCACCATTCCTGACTTCGCCAAGCGCGCGATGGCCGTGCTGTTATAGAGGTTCAATGCATGTCCCGCAACAAAGGGGATAGATGCCTCGCTGCATCGATTCACCGCAGCGAGATCATTGGCCTCCACCAGAAATTCGCCATTGCTACAGATGCGGCGTAGCGTCTTCAACTCCGACTCCGCTTCCAGCAGCACCATAGTGGAGAGCACCACCGTTTTCCCCGCCTGCGCCAACTCTTGCGCAATCTCAATCCATTGGTCACTATTGAGTGAACGGCGCTTGGAGCAGATGGTCTCCCCCAGATAGACGATATCCACAGGGGTCTCGGCAACTTGTCGGTAGAATGTACGGATGTCCTCTTCCGACCAGTAGTAGGCGATAGGGGCGAGTGAAATCTTCATCATCAACTCCGTTACTGCCACGCCCGATGGTAGGCACCCAGTGTGGTCTGCGCCCCTTCGGCCACTTTGCTCAAGGCTGCATTCCACTCGCTCTGCACCTGAAACCCCGAGGGGTTACGTTTACAGGCATCAATGGCATCGCGCCACACCCGTGTCACCTGCGACACATAGGCGGGGCTGCGCTGCCGCCCCTCAATTTTGACTGCACCGATTCCCATTGCCATCATCTCTGGCAGCAGCTCCAGTGTGTTCAAGCTGGTCGGCTCCTCGATGGCATACCCCTCCTTGCCCTGTACCTCAAAACGCCCTTTGCAGATGGTGGGGTAACCGGCATGTTCATTGGAACCAAAACGGTCTACCAAGATACCCCCAAGGCGAGTCTCGGTGATACCATTAGGCTGCTCCACCCACTCTACATGGCTGCCGGGTGAGCAGGCTCCGTAGGTATTTGGAGAACGCCCAGTCGCATAGGAGGAGAGCAAGCAACGCCCTTCGACCATCACACAGAGGCTACCAAAGCCAAACAGCTCCAACGGAACCGGACTGTGCTCAGAAAGGTGGGCCACCTGTGCCGCAGAGAGCACGCGAGGAATCACGGCCCGACGGATACCGAAGGTACGTTGGAGATAGTGGAGCGCTTCATAGTTGGTCGCAGAGCCTTGAACCGAGAGGTGTAGATTGAGATCGGGCCAGCGGTTGGCCGCATAGTCGAGAATACCCAAGTCCGCCAAAATGATTGCATCCACACCCGCCTCAGCCGCACGGTCAACCGCTTCGGTCCAGTGGTGCCAGCCATTCGGTTGTGGAAAGGTGTTGATCGCAACAAACAACCGAGAACCACGCTGATGCGCATACTCTATGCCTTGTTGGATATTTTTGGAGGTAAAGTTGAGGCCCGCAAAATTACGCGCATTGGTCTCATCCTTGAAACCAATATAGACCGCATCCGCGCCCTGATCGACCGCCGCCTTCAGTGAAGGTAAGTTCCCTGCCGGGCAGACCAATTCCATCACACACCTGCGTTTACTAGAAAGAAGCGGTAACTATATCAATAAGTAGCGGTATTTTAATTGAGAGAGGTCAACTCTCAAAGGCAGCGACTAACGGCTGGAGTAGTGTGGGATTTTTCCACTGAACCCCTTCATTGAAGGGACGGTAGGCAGTGAAAGGCCACTCATGCCCCCGACCTCGGTTAGTTTGTGAATGATACCCCACTGTACTGGAGGGAAGTGGTTACCAAAACGCAACGCGGCCTTTCTCAATAGCTTCGCTGGAGCACTATCCGTGGTAAAGAGGCGCACTATACTGTTGGTACCGTGGTAGATCGGACGGCTCGCCAGCTGCTGTTTCTGGTTATAGTGGCTCAACACCTCATCACTGTAGAACGACTCCCCACGCGCCAGTGCCTGCTTCATCCGTTCCGCCAAGGTGTGTTGCCCCCGTAGCCCCAGATTGAAGCCGTGTGCGGTTACGGGGTGCATCCCCACCGCCGCATCACCCAACAGTGCATAGCGGTTACCCACCATTTTATTGGCATGAACAGCAACCAGCGGATAGGAGAAACGCTCGGTACTCAGGCTCATCTTGCCATAACGCCCCCCCAGCCCCTCTTCGATGGTGGCGTTAAATTCGGCATCATCCATCTGCATATAACGATCAGCCTGACTGGAGGGAACGGTGATCACCACTGAAGACTCATCACCATTGAGTGGCAGCAGAGCGAGAGTACGACCATAACGGAAACACTCTAGCGCAGTAGCCTCATTCGACAGCTCATGTTCAGCACGACAGACGATCGCAGTACGCCCAAAATCAAACATCTCAGCAGAGAGCCCCATCATCCGGCGGGTTGCGGAGAAGCGGGTATCCGCAGAGACCGCCATCTGAGCCTCAATCTCACTACCATCAGCCAGCGTCACCACAGCACCTTGTTGATCGGCTTTCAGCCCACTCACCTCTACATCGGTGCGCAGTTCAACATTGTCCGCCTCCAGCAGCTGCTCATAGGTCGCTTTGCGGATCACATGGTTGGAGATCAGATACCCCAGCTCATTGACGGAGCGCCCTTCGGTATTGAATGCCAGCGTGTAGTCCGACTCACCATCCAGCACCTTCGCCTCTCGCAGTGGAGCGATCTCCTGTTGAGGGATACGCTCCCAGATATTGAGCTGCTGCAGGAGCTTTTTGGAGAGGTGGGTAATGGCGAAGTCACGCCCATCAAATGCGGGGTTCTCAATTTCTGTCAGCGCTTGGCGCTCTAAGATGAGAACGCTCAACCCTGAATCTGCGAGCGAACAACCGAATCCCAGCCCAGCTGTTCCAGCACCAATCACAACAACATCAAATTTACTCATACAACTTTTACCTGTGGCATTGCATTTCGCACCTGACGACGCGCCAACTCATCCTCAATAGCATTCAATACCTTCCATTTTTTGTTACACCACTGCGGGGTTAACAGAATATTTTCGGAGGCGGTTGCGGTCAATCGGTGGTAGATCATCTCTCGTGGTGCCTGTTCAATCCAGTCTACCACACTGTTTACATAAGCTTCTTGGGTCATCGGCTCAAACTCGCCACGCCGCCACTCATTGGCCAGCATGGTCCCCTTGACCACATGCAGCGGGTGAAATTTGAGTCCATCGGTCCCCAGCTCCAGTACTCGATCCATGGTCTCCCGATGGTGTTCTGCCCCCTCTCCCGGCAGTCCCGCAATCAGGTGGGTACAGAGCTGCAGTCCCCGCAGCTGGGTTGCCCGCACAGCTTGTCTGTATTCGGAAAAATAGTGGAGACGATTAACCCGGTCCAGCGTCTCATCAAAGGCAGACTGCAACCCCAGCTCCAGCCACACCTCATACCCCTCTTCACGATAGGCCGCCAGCAGGTCAAGCACCGGATCGGGCACACAGTCAGGACGGGTGCCGACAGACAACCCCACTACATCGGGCTCTGCCAGTGCCTCGCGATACATCTTATCGAGCACCTTCGGGTCCGCATAGGTGTTGGTGTAGGCTTGAAAATAGGCGATATAGCGCTGCGCACCGGTGCGCTTGCGGATCACCTGCCGCCCTGACTCAATCTGCTCTGCAACTGGGCGTTGGTTACGCCCATGCGGACTGAAAGAGACATTATTACAGAAGGTGCACCCGCCCCGCCCTTTAGAGCCATCAATATTGGGGCAGGTAAATCCTGCATCAATCGAGACCTTATGTACGCGCTCGCCAAAACGAGCTTGCATCGTGCTACCAAAGGTGTGGATATAGTCAGTCAGGGCCATAGCTGCGAAGTATATCGAATCCTGAATCGAATCGCAGCGTAAATCCCGACAATTTTGATCAGTTAATGGCTGCGAGTGCAGAATTTATTTGAGGTTTTCTTGGTGCTCAATAACCCACTGCTCAAACTCTGTAACCGAAAGAGGGCGACTGAAGAGGTACCCTTGTACTTGATCACACCCAACCTGTTTGAGCCACTGCAGCTGTTTCTCGTGCTCCACGCCCTCCGCAACCACTTTTAACTTCAAGCGCTCTCCGATACTTAAAATGGTCTCCGCAAGAAACAGGTCTTGTGGATTATCGGGGATATGATCAATAAAACATTTATCAATCTTCAAGATATCAATTGGTAGATGCAACAGGTAGGCGAGTGAAGAGTGCCCGGTTCCAAAGTCATCAATCGCAACCTGTACCCCGATCTCACGCAACGCGACCAGATGCTGCAGAGATAGTTCCAGCTGATCCATATAGTGTGACTCAGTAATCTCTAGCTCTAGACAGTGTGGGGGCAACCCAGATTGATCCAGCGCCTGTTTCACCGTCTCTACAATTTGATATGACTGCAATTGATCTACACTGATATTAACCGCTATATGGAATGAATCTGATGCACTCACACCACTATCCATCCACTGCTTCGCCTGCATACAAGCCTGCTGTAGAATCCAACGCCCCAGTGTTTGAATTAATCCACTCGACTCCAACAACGAGACAAACTCAACGGGGGCAAGCAGACCGCGCTCTGGATGCTGCCAACGAATCAGCGCCTCTGCCCCTTGAATTCGGTCATCCTGTAGTGAAATCTTAGGCTGATAATAGAGTTCAAACTCTCCTTGCTGTACCGCACGGCGCAGATCATGCATCAACAACGCATGGCGTTGTGCGAGCTCATTCAGCTCCTGCTTGTAGTAAACATAACGCTGCTCCTGCTCTTTGGCGAGGTGCAGTGCTGCTGAGGCGTGGCTCATCAACAGGTCGGCATGGTCGCCATCATCAGGGTAGAGCGCAATCCCCATCGCAATCTCCAAGTGGATGGTATGCCCCCCCACTTGAAATGGCATCTGCAGGCGCGTCAATATTTGCTGAATCAGCTCGCTACTCTCTTCCGCGCTCTCGCCCCCCTCCTCTCTAAAGATCGCAAATTTCTTTCCACTCATACGCGCAACAGTGGCTGATGCGGGGAGCATTTTTTTGATCCGTGCTGCCACATGGATCAGCAGCTGATCACCAACCGCTGTTCCCATCCCCTCATTAACCACCCTGAAGTTCATCAGGTCGAGTTGATGGAGAGCAAACCCAACGTGTTCTGGATCATCCTCACTGCGTTTGATCGCATGGGAGAGTCGATCCAATAACAGCTCCTGATTGGGTAACTGCGTCAAGGTATCATGGCTCGCAAGAAAGGCCATCTGAGAGATCTCACTGTGGCGCTTCTCCAGCTCTCTACGCCAAGCATCGTGACTCTGTTGCAGCTCATCCTCCATCCACTTGCGATCGGTTACATCAAATGCGATCACCAGAAACCCACGGGGGGTTCCTGCCTCCATCAATGGGGTTACGGTACTGGAGATCCAGAACTCTTCACCCTCGTGGTTACGGTTGCAGATCTCCCGCTGCACCACTTCACCGCTCATAATTTGCTTCCAGAACTGCTCCCAGAAGGAGTCTGGGTGCTGCCCTGAGTTAAAGATACGTGGTGTCCAGCCTAATAACTCACCCCTTGGGTAACCACTCACCTCACAATACTTATCATTCACATAGGAGATTTTCCCGTCAACACCGGTCATCAACACCAGCGCAGACTGATCCAGTGCGTATTGTCGATCACTATTAATTTGGTTGCTCTCCCCCAACTCAAGCAGAGACTGACTCAATTTTTTATGACTCTCCTCCAGCCGCTGATGTGCCAAGCGTCTCTCCCGCTCCCCCAGTGAGAGCGCCCTTAACACCCCCGCAGCAATCAATACCACCACCAGCATCACCGCTAACCCAGAATCGGTAATTTTCTCTTTGTGTAGCTCGGCACTGTTACGGATCTCAGAGATATCTCGGTACTGCATCACCTGCTGATAGCGCCCCAACTGGGAGAGAGAGCCCAGCATTACCCCCTGCCGCTGAACCACCTGTTCCATTAACAAGGATTGCGCCTCAACCAGCCGCTCCTCTTCAATCAGTGCAATCACTTGATTCACCTTGGCAGTCAACTTACTCATCACCACAGCTTGGTCACTCAGTAACTGCTGCTCTGACTGGTCCAGCGGTAACTTCACCAATTCACTACGCGCCTCAAGAAAGTCTGCACCATGCTCAAAGACCTGCATCAACAACTGGTCACGTTCAAACGGGTCTTGAACGTGAGAGATCTTAGAGAGCAGTAGCGCACGACGGTTACCCGCCATAACCATACGGTTCACCAGTAGACTTTTTTTCAGCCGGATGTCGGTCGCACGCTCCAGCTGATTAATCACTGGAGAGACCCCTTGGGCAGAGTAGTAGACCGCAACCGCCAAGAACAGCAAGATGCCGGTAAACGCAGTCGCTGTAATTAAGCTACTGCGTGATAACGTTGAACGTGCCACTACTCCGTTCCGGTTCTGTTACAAAAAACTAGAATGATGCCCAGTCGGAATCACCAGCATGCGAAACAGGTGGGGGGGTAGCTGCAGTTCGCTGAGCTGTCGGCCTACTCTGTCGAGGCGCTGACTGTAAGGCTGCGGACTTGCTCTGCACCGGAGATGCTGAAGCCATACCCGCCGCAGATTCGATCCTGTCCAACAGCACAACCACCTCTTTCGAGAGCGGCTCAATCTCATCAAACCGTGCCTCAGCCCCTGCACCATCCCCTGCCTTCTTCATCTTCACAATATCCTGAATCAAGGAGTGCATCTTTTCATGCACTGTATCCAGTGTCTTCATCTCTGGCAATGAGGCGAATTGTTTGCGCCCCTCTTTATCCAACCACTGCCCTAACATACAGTCATGGTGAGAAACTGCCTGACTCATCTCCATCTCAATCACACCATCTAGGAAACCACGAATTTTTCCCTTCCATGCAATGTGTGCCGATCGCGCCCTTGTCAAAACATCCGTGTATGGGTTGCTTGATGTCGGCCGTTGCGCCTCTTGACTCAATTTAAAGAGAGAGACCATGCTCGCCAATTCATCCGCCTGTTGACTCAACTGTGAACTGGCTGCAGCGGTCTCTTCCACCAGTGCTGCATTCTCTTGGGTCACCGTGTCCAGCTGCGCTACCGCAGTATTCACTTGGTTAATCCCCTGTGTCTGCTCTTTGGTCGCTGCCTCAATCTCGCTGGAGATGTCGTTCATCTTCTTCACCGACTCTTCAATTGAGTCGAGCGCTACACCGCTGCTGCTTACTAAGTCACTGCCTTGTTGAATTCGGCTGCCACTCTCCTCAATCAGTCCTTTAATATCTTTAGCCGCATCCGCCGAACGCTGTGCCAATGTACGTACCTCACCAGCAACCACTGCAAACCCACGGCCATGATCACCTGCACGTGCCGCCTCTACCGCTGCATTCAGTGCCAGCAGATTGGTCTGGAAGGCGATACCATCAATCAAGGAGATAATTTCAGAGATCTCACTACTGGATGAGTTGATCCCCAGCATCGCGCTGACCGTCTCGGCAACCACCCGACTCCCCTCCTCGGCACGCAACAGTGACTCTGCCGCTAACTGACTCGCCTGAGAGGCGCTGTCTGCATTCATATTCACGGTACTGGCCATCTCCTCCATGCTGGCACCGGTCTCTTCTAGGCTGGCCGCCTGCTCTGAGGTACGGGAGGAGAGATCCATACTACCGCGTGAAATCTCTTCTGAACCTTTACGCACACGCTCAGAGGCAGAGCGTACTTTACTGACAATTTGGGTAAAGTTAGCCTGTGTTGCATTAATGGAGTCTTTAAGCACCGCCAAAGAGCCGCGATAATCTCCTGTAACAGACTGAGTCAGGTCACCCTCACCCATCTGGTTAGAGACCCGAATGGCTTCTTTCAGCCCCTCTCCTAAAGTATTCAATGAGCGGTTCAAGTTATTTTTCAATAGATCCAGATCGCCTTGAGCAACCGTAGTCACCCGAACATCAAACTTACCTTTGGCAACTGCATCCATTACATGGTTGATATCCGTCACAATGGCGTCCATCGACTCCATCGCCTGCTCCAACACTTGACGGAACTCACCCTCCATCTCAATACCATCCAGGCGGAAGCGGAAATCCCCCCCTGTAATTGCCTTCATCACCTCGGTCAACCCCAGCATGGTGCGTTCTACACTCTCTGCTGACTGATTAACCCCCTGTTTTAACAACAATAACTCCCCTTTGAAATCGGCCTCAACACGGCTATTGAAGGTGCCATGTGCAATATCATTGACGACTTGGTTGGTCTCACGAATGGAGTCTTGCAGGCTCTCCAACAGAGAGTCCAGTGTACGTGCCATCTCACCCACCGCATCTTGGGCATCAATATCGGCACGTACCGAGAAGTCCCCCTCCTCCACTACTGTGCGAATCACATCTCGCATATGGGTTACAGAGTGACGGATCGACCCACCAATTCGCAGCGCCATCCAGAGCGTAAACAGTACCAAAACCAGAATCAGCCCCATATAAAAACGGAATAGTGTGGTTGCCGTCGACTGCAGTCTGTCAGCCTGCTGCAGGATGCCAGCAGCCAAGTGGTCATCCACCCTCTTCAGCTGATTGATCTTCTGGGTGATAGTTTTAAACCAGTGTTCTGCATCGATACCAAACCCGCCACTGGCGAATTTACTGAATGCTGTTTCACGCATCTGCTCTACTTGAGCCACCGACTCATGCTGCATGGTTTCACGATAGAACTGTCTATCAGACTCGGAACCCATGGCGTTAAACACATGTAGAAAATCTTTCTGTGCCGTTACCAACTCAATAAATTTCTTATACATCCCCGGTGCAAATTGGTCGGCCCCAAAGGTTGCACTCAACACCGCACGCTCAATACCTGCACGCTCTTTACTCTGAAGATAGTTCACATAGGCGGTAATCCGCGCTACCAGTGCAGCATCCGTCACCACATGCGGCATCTGCTCTACCACTTGCAACAACTTGGCATTCATTGCTGTATACCACCCCACCACCTTGGGCAGTGGAAGCTCCAAGCGACTGATTTGCGCACGCATCTGATCCAACTGTTTCAGATCAGCCAACAGTGCCGCCAGTTTTTTCTCAAACCCAGCGCCATACTGAGTTGCATCAAAGCCTACCAACCCTGCCTTTAAGGTCTCCCTCCGTTGATCCGTCAACTTACGCTGTTTAGGCAAAATATCGACGAACTTCTTCCCTTTACTTCCGGTAAATCCGGCACTTGCAGCACGCTCTTTCTGAGTCTCGTGGATCAGAGCACTCAGGGTAGAGGCCAGCTGTGAAAGGCTGCTCAGCTGCACCATCTCTTGCTGTTGATGACGCTTATCTATTAACAGATCCGTAGAAAAATAGAGCATCGCCAGCAACGGCGTGGCAATCATGAGTATAAGCTTGGTCTTGAGGCGTAGCGCTGAGAGAATATTCATAGTGTCACTAATTCTATAGATAGAAAGTTAAGGATTGTTTGATTGTAATCAACATTACAGAATATTGCATAACTGTTACATCTTTACGTAAAAAACCCCTGACAGAGAACTCCGTCAGGGGCATCAGGATTACAACAATCCTAGGCTAGATCACATTACGAGGCGCCCAAGACATGGAGCGGAACTCCTTCTTGTACTGCGATTCGCCGATCTTCTTCACTTTAGCCACACCCATCTTGTAGTTGTAGTTACCACTGATCTGATCGACCACGCGGTTCTGCAACGAGTTATTGGGCTGACGCATATCCAGCATATTGCCGTACATCATCCCCTTCTTCAGGTGAGGTGCAATCACTGCAACTGCCGTTACCGCAGCTTTGGTGAACTTGAGGTGGCCATTCTTCATCAATGTGGAGAACTGGAAGTCATCCCCATGTACACCCAGAATGGTATCCTTCGACTCGACCACACGATCAGAGTAGAGCATCACCTGATCACCAGACTCAATACCGCGAGCCTTGGCATCATCAGGGTGAATCTCGACCCAGTTCTCAGGCCAGCGTTGGGTGACATATGGACGACGCTCAACATCATCGAAGCCCGACTGCCAAATCTCATTGATTCGACCATTGGAGAACCAGAGCTCATCACCCTTAGGTGACAACCACTCGTGGAAGTCTGAGAACAGTTTCCATGGATGCTTCTGGATATTGACCTTACCCGTCTGCGAGTTGAAGTGTGTCATCTTCTTGTTGGTCATATTGGCACCCTGGTAGACACCACGCTTCTCACACATCTCCTCGGTAATGGTGGTGTCGTGCAGACGCTTGGTTCCTGTCAGCTCACCGGTCTTGTAGTTATAGACCGTTGGCCCCTGGATACCGGTGGTACCGAATTCACGCATCTTCTCATGGAAGGTTTTACCCTCACGGTGTGCCGCAACCTTGACCATATGGTACGCCTTACGGTTACCACGGCTGGAGCGTGATGACTCCTCTGCAACCTCATTGGCATTTTTCCAGTCAAAGCCTTCATAACCCATTCGGCTCGCCATTCCAGCGATGATCCACCAATCTGGTTTCGCCTGTCCTGGTGCATCGTAGAACTGGTTGTAGATACGCAGACGACGCTCACCGTTGGAACGGGTAAAGTCAGTCTCACCCCAGGTTGCTGCTGGGAAGATCACATCGGCAAAACGGGCACCGATCGGATCACGCAGATAGATATCCTGATTGATCACCACCATACCGCCTGAATCTGCACGACGCTTCAGGGTCTCGATGATCTCCTGCTTATCGTAGGAGTTGACCTGATTTGGATTGGCCAGCACCAGCTCATGGAATTTACTGTACAAGCTCTGTGAACCGGTCATCGCCTGAATCCAGGTGGTACCGATTACGTGAGCAAAACGGGTATGACCAGAGATCAGGTAACGATCGGTATCGAGTGAACGACGACGACGACCTGGACGCTTTTCTGGAGACTTGTTGCGCGGATAGCTACCGCCACCTGCACCACCACGTTGGTGACCACCGAAGCGACCCACAACTTGACCCGGACGTCCGCCAGCACCACAGATGGTTGCCAGTGAAGAGACCGCATTGGTGTTACCGGTGTTGTTCGACCAGTAGTACCCCTTCTCAATACCGAAGGAGGCCTTGGTGCCCTTACCCTTATTGGTAAGCCATTCCGCCGCCTTGATGATATCTGCAGCAGGAACATCACAGATCTTCGCGGCGTTCTCTACCTTATACTCATCCTTGGACTGTACCCATTTGCTGTAGCCCTTGAAGCCGCCCTTAACCTGGAACATGCCCCAAGTGGTACGCCACTGCCAAGGGGTATTACGGGTACCCTGACCGAAGCCTGAAGAGGTCTCCCACTTGCTGTTGACCCAGTTCTTAACCCAGTCGGAGTCTTCCCAGCCGTTCTCACAGATAACACGGGCAATTGCCCCCATCAGTACCGTATCGGTGCCGAGTGTCAGCTGGAAGTGGATGGTCTGATCCGGCCCCTTACTATTGGCATAGGCGATACCGGCCGTCTCACGAGGATTCAACCAGATGGTCTTCATGCCACGTTCAATCGCAGGCTTGATGAACTGCGTATAGATGATGGTCTTGGTCTCGTAAGGGTCCGTACCATGAATCTGCAGTACATCGGCATCACCCCAGTCATCATACGATGGACCGAAGTTATCAAACCCAGCATCACGGAAGCCTGGAGTCGAGGTTACATCCGATGGGGTGTCGTGGAAGGTGAAGGATGCAGTATTTACATTACGACGTGCATACTTCTTGATCGCGTAGGTGTTCTCCAGATACTGGTAGGAGAAGGTCTTCACGGAGTAGGCGTTGGCGCCGTGATTCTTGATCACATAGCGACCCACCTCCGCAGCGATATCCAGTGCGAAGTCCCAGCTCACTGGCTGTAGTGTACCGTTGATACGCACCAGTGGGTTGGTGAGACGATCACGCGTTGGAGTCTTGGGGTTGTAGCACTTGGCTGCCAACAGACCACCACGCATGGAGGAGTCACCATTCTTGTTTACTGCTTCCGTATCTTTATCCGGAACCACGATCACATTGTGTGGACGACCGTTATGGATCACCACATTGTGCTGTGCCGGAGCAACCCAGTTTTGCAGTGCGCTGGCTGGGAAGTCCTGGTTAAAGGCATTTTCAGATGCCATTGGCCCCCCGTCACCGGAACCGACAGGCCAGCGATAGACCTTGTAGCCACAGGCGACAATACAGTAGTCGCAGGCTGTAGTCAGGACATCCGCATGCTTGGGTGGCAATGGTGCGGAGTCTTCTGGAAGATAATAATTAGTAGCCATTCTTTAATTCTCCTTAAGATTCCGTCGTATCAGACATGAGGTTCTGGTTACGGCCGTAGATCAATCCCATCATCCCTACTGCATAGATATCGTCTCCATCCAGCTCCAACAGGACCTGCGGCAGACTCTCATAAGCCTGACCAGAGATGATGATTCCATGACGGGTTACGTCGTAGGTGGAGAGGTGGAGTGGGCAAGAGCCCATGATCCGGTGCTCATCCACCACTCTGTAACGACCCAATAGCGGGCCGCCCTGATGTGTACAAAGCGCACTGAAGGCAACCAGATCACGCTGCGCTCCGACACCGCCGCCACACTTGACACCAGTCTTGACCATGGTCGCCATGGAGTTCTTGCCATCATCTGGGTAGTTGATGACCGCAGGGACGTTATCCTTCATCTCACTCAACTTGCCCACCAGCTTACGTGGATAACCAACCACACGTGCCTTGGCCTGTGCTGCCTTGGCAGTACCTGGGAACAGAGTAAGAGATACGGTGCTGGCCGTTGCTGCCGTTGCACCACTGTACATCAAGAACTGACGACGGTTGAGCATGCACTTGCCGTGCTCTCCTGCGGTCTGGTCCTCTCGGCTCTTTTTACCGATAGTTACTGATTCACTCATTATTTCTTCTCCATCATCAGCTCTGCCTTGGTAAACAGAGGTGCATAGTCAGGCATCTTAGGACGATCAATTGCGATCTCTTCACCCGAGAAGGCCTCGAGGAATGCCAACAGATCTTCCTTCTCGGCATCATTCAGACCCAGCGGTTTAATCAGCTTGGACTTGTTCTTGGAGAACATATTGTGTCCACCACCCGCATTGTAGAAGTCAATGACCTCTTCCAGCGAATTGAGGGTGCCGTTATGCATATAGGGCGCAGAATATGCGGTGTAACGCAGAGACGGCGTACGGAATTTACCCTTGTTCCAGCTGTTTTTGTCACGGAAGTAGAAACCTGGATCATCCTTGTAGTTCTTGTACATCTCTTCGTTTGAACCCTTCGCATACATCTCATAGCGATAGGTGATCTGTGCCAGACCATCCTCCTTCCAGCGTTCCAGCGTAGGTACACCAATGTTGTAGTAGCTGAAGTCGGTTGCCATTGGGCCGTTGTGACACTCAATACAGTTGGCCTTGCCGTTAAACAGCGCCATACCGCGCAGCTGCTCTTCGCTCAACGCGCTCTTGTCACCATTGAAGTAGTTATCAATCGGTGCATCACGCTGTACCAGCTCGGCACGCTCAAAGGCCGCAATCGCACGGAAGGCGTTGCGGTAGAGCGGGAACTCATCACCAAATACTTCGTTGAAACGCTGACGATACTCTGGCATCAGTGCCAGACGCGCCTCAACGATATCAAACTCGGCATTACCTGCAACCGCACCACCTGCAGCAGACTTGGCCTGCGCCTCTAGTGAAGAGACCGAGGAGGCCCAGAACAGACGAGGATAGTAGGCAGAGTTCACCACAGTCTGGCTGTTACGCCAGTGAACGGTGCCTGGATATCCACGAGAGATATCCTCTGCCCAGCCCCAACCCTGATCTGGGTCATGACAGGCAGAACAAGGCGTGGAGGTATCACCACCGACCGCTGGCTCGAAGAACAACATCTTGCCCAACTCAACCTTGGCTGCACTCTGGGGGTTATCTGGAGGTACCGGCACAGGACCCAACGCTGCCAGAGGCGGATTATTTTCACCACCCGCAGCAACAACTCCTGAAGCCATCGTCGGGGTTCCATTCATCGCCACCTGCACCGGTGCCGCAGTAGCGGCCGGAGTGGTAGAGACGGATGTGGTTGCTGAGGTGCAACCTGCCATCAATGTGGCGCCCAATGCGACCGCAACGGCGATTGGGTTTGTCTTTCTCTTTTCAAACATATTCAATCTCCTGATCGCTTATTTCTTGATTGGCGCACGGGTGCGGTTATCCACCTGAGTCCAGTTTGGAATCACCTCATACTCAGCAGGGTATGGCTTACTCCAGACAAACTCAGAACCGGTTAGTGCATCACCAGAAAGTGCCTCTAGGTATGCAACCAGATCGCCCTTCTCACCATCGGTCAAACGCAGTGGCTTCAGCATTGCACTCTTGTGGCTATCTGCCCCACCGCCCTGATTGTAGAAATCAACCACATCAGCCAGTGTCGCCATCATGCCGTTATGCATGTAAGGGGCGCTATACTTGAGGCCACGTAGCTGTGGAGTCATAAAGGTGCCGATATCTGAACCATCAGCTTCATGGCTCTGAACCGCTGCACCGATATCACGTTTGGTGTTGAAGATATTCTCTACCCCCATACCGATACCATAGGCGAGATAGGCCTGATGGTTCATAGGGTCCATGAACACATCCAGATTCTCAGGAACACCCGTGTTGTGGCGCTTGCCATCAGAGTAGAGCGCTCCGGTATGGCAGCTATTACAGTTGCCTTTACCATCAAAAATCGCTTCGCCACGCTGTGCTGCAGCACTCATGGTGCCACTGTCTACTGGCGCATTGCGGGTGGTTAGGGTCTTCATATACTCTGGCAACAACTTGCGAATATTGCCATTGGAAGGCTCATTCATCCCTGCAGCCTTATAGAGCGCCAGATACTCAGAGTCCTGCTTAACGCGCTCCTGCATCATCCGCATATCCATATTCATGATGTAGTCCTCAGTGAGCATCTCACGAGTCACATCATTCAAATTGGTTCCGAGACGACCATCATGCATCCAAGTCTTCTTGTGCGCGGTGTTCAACAGCGATGGCGCATTACGGAAATGTCCATTACCTGGATATCCCGGAGAGAGGGCCTCCTTACTGCCGTAGCCATGATCTGGACTGTGACAGTCTGAACAGGAAATACCAGCATCACCTGACAGGCGGCGATCAAAGAAAAGTCGTTTTCCAAGCTCTGCTTTCGCAGCATTCACATCAATCTTCGCTACCGGGCCGTGTGACCCCGCAGTTACCGATGTAGACACACCGACACTCAAGCCCAGTGCAACTGCAGTTGCAACTGCTCCTCGAACTATTGTTCGTCGTTCTCCCATATTGTTTCTCCATTGTATGGTTGGACAAATCATTCAATTGGCCTACCAGATGGCATGAATGTCATCTGATAGAAAAAACCGCAGGTATTGACTGCAGCTTCTATGCCAGAGCAGAAGAGAAACTTTTTTTACTTTAACAACAATTAATTACAAACAAATAAAACCTATAAACAGAGTTCAGCATTGATGAGCAATGAACATTTTGTTCACTTTCTCCTATACCCCCTTAGGATTACTTGAGAACGATTGAACAATTCGTTCTCACCACTCTCCCCCGCCAGCCAAAGATCAAAAGAAGAGGCTCATTGCAGTAATCTGCACCACAATAAACAGCACCGTCATCACCCCGCCTGCGCGGATAAAGTCAGCCACGCGATATCCTGCAGGCCCCATAATCAGCGCATTCACCTGATGCGTCGGAATCAGGAAGGAGTTGGAGGTTGCGATCGCCACTGTCAGTGCAAAAACAGCAGGGTCACCCCCCGCACCAATTGCGATATTGACCGCCAAGGGGACCAGCAGTACCGTTGCCCCCACATTCGACATCACCAGTGTAAAGAAGGTAGCCAATATCGCAATCGCAGTCTGAATCACCCAAAGCGGCTGAGCACCAACCACCTCCAGCACCTGCTCTGCAATCCAGCGTGCGGTACCACTGGTCTCCACCGCCAGCCCCAGAGGAATCAATGAGGCGAGCAGAAAGACCGTTTTCCAGCTCACGGCCTCATAGGCCTCATCAATACTCAAGACCCCACTCAGCACCATCCCCATGGCTCCAGTTAACAACGCTACCGAGAGGCGAATATCGGTAAACAGCACCATAAACAGTGCAATGCCGAAGAAAATGGCCGCTGGCAGAATTTTATGGGGACGCATCTCCTCTTCACGTGGAAACTCCGTAGTCACCACCACAAAGTCACGATCCTTCTCGATACGCTCAAGATCTCGCCATGAGGTGTGAACCATCAACGTATCCCCTGCCATCAGTGGCTGGTTACGTACATCATCCCCTTCTCGCAAAGTTTCACCATTACGGTGCAGCCCCACCATCGCCAAACCATAGATTTTACGCATCCAGAGATCACGTGCACTCTTACCAATCAACGCAGAACGAGGAGGAATCACCACCTCTGCAATACCCGATTTATTCGGAGAGAGGTCTTCGGTGAAGGTGCGCATCATATCGCGCTGCTTGAGCTGGAAGGTGGAGACAAATTGCTCCAGATGAGCAGGCTCTGCCACCACTCCCAGCACCATACCGGCCTGAATATCGACATCACGCGCCAATGCACCCGGCCCTACACGAGGTGCCTCTCCAGGCAACTTGGTTGCAATAATACGCACACTATAGCGATTCTCTACTTCATCAAACTGTTTACCAACCAAGGTGCTCTGATCAACCACCACCAGCTCATGAATACCATAGTCAACGCCATAGACCTCATGAAAGTAGTGCATTGAATCAACGCCCTTCACCGTGGCATCCTCTCCACTATGGGTTGGCAATACAAAACGACCCGCAACCATGAAGTAGGCGATTCCGGTCAATACCAGCGCAACACCCACCGGAGTAACGGAGAACAGCCCCCAAGTCTCCATCTGCTGTGTCTCTGGAAGCGCCTGATTGGAGGCCAGAATCAGATCATTCAACAGAATCAAGGGGCTGGACCCGACCATGGTCATGGTCCCGCCTAAAATCGCGGTAAAGCCCATCGGCATCAACAGCCGCGACATCGGCAATCCTGAACGGGCAGAGATACGGGATACCACGGGCAAAAACAGCGCAGCTGCGCCCACGTTCTGCATAAAGGAGGAGATAAAACCAACGGTAGAGGAGATGATGGGGATGATACGTTTCTCTGTGGTGCCTCCCACGTTGAGAATCAGTGTCGCCACTCGACTCATCATACCGGTACGGTCTAGTCCCGCGCCAATGATCATCACGGCAATAATGGAGATCACCGCATTGGAGGAGAAGCCATTGAATAACTGACGGTTATCAACCAGCCCAGCCTCCAGCCCCATCATTGGAGCGAGCAGCGTGGTGAGCCCCAACAGCACCATCACCGTAATCGCAGCCACATCCACAGAGACCACTTCAAACGCAAACAGGTAGATGGTCAGCACCAGAATAGTGCTAACCCATGCAACCTCAATGGTGGGGACAATAAGTGCTAGATAGAGTGCCAGAAGGGCAAATAGGCCAGCCGCAAGTAGTTGTTTTTTTGATAGTAATGGCTTTTTGTGGGAGGCAATCGAAGAGGGCATGTGCTATAAGCCTTAAGCTGTGTAGAGGGCGGAAAAGCCGCGAACAGTACCACCCAATAACTATATTAGCAATTGTTAATTTTATGATCACTATTAAATAGCAACAAGCTCCACTTTCAGCCATATAGGAAAGCTCTAGAAAACCAAAACTGACTTCACTCTCTTTGGTTCTATCTACAGCCTCTTAGGGAACATCTGACCAAGCTGTGCGAATTGAATATACCCTAAAAAACCTCAATTTCCCCTTCTCCACCACGCATATGACGCACAATGCGGTACCCCAAATAGAGCAGATAGGGGGCCATCGCTAACAGTAACACCCCAATATTGAGCTGCCCCGGCATTAACCCATCATAGAATCGATCCAGCTTGACCGCCCCAGTCAGTAAGGTAATCCCCATAGGAATCACAAACAGCCCCACCAGAAACCAGACGAGAAAACGAAACCACTCTCGGTCTAACCACTCTACAATATAATTCAGACGTTCCATTTTAAGTTTCTCTCTTACCTGACACCTTCCACCACCCCAAAAACTTGTTTAAGAGTGCTGGGATAACATTACGACTCAGACAAAATTTCAATAATTTCCTCTTTGCTAAAGGGCTTTTTCAAAACTCGGCACGGCCTACCCAGCTCTTCTGCAATCATCTCTTCGGAGTACTCCGAATAGGCACTGATAAAGGTAATATCAAGGCTGGGGTTTTTTTCCAGAAGCAGTTTCGCCGTCTTGATCCCGTCGATGCCTGGAGGCATGCGGATATCTAGCAACGCATGGGTCACAACAATTCCCGCCTCTATACACTGGTCCTGCATATCCACTGCACTAAGGCCATCATTCGCGAGATAGAAGTCAAGGTCTCCCTCATAGACATCGGGTTTACTCTCTTCAACCGAAACACCAATCAATGCACTGAGGTCATCCAACTCATCGGATACCAAATCATTGGGGTGTTCGTCGGTAAGCGTGCCTAGAATAGACTCATAAAGATTTAAAACCGTATTGTCATCATCGGCAATAAGAACGTATTTTTTGCTATCCATAACCATATCTACTGTAAAAGTATTTTATCTATCATACGTGAACCGTACCCATAGAGTATCAATATCTTTTATTCAGCAGGCCATGCCCTCTCAGCAGAGATAAACGGCAAAAACTCAAAGAAATTGTGGTTTCTAATACTGTTTTCGATACATGCGCTGCTTTCTCACCAGCAACAAGCCCATAAGGAAGACAAACAGCGCGACACCACCCGGGACAGCATAAAGGCGCTGCTCATCAACCTCTGGTGGTAGTACCAACCAGCCCCAGCTGGTCAATGTATGCTTCGCCCCCTTTTCACCATTGCTACCATCCCAGTTGGCGAATGAAATAGGCAGGAACTGCCCCTCAATAAAGTTGAGGTCACCCGTTTTTCCATCCCTGCCCCCACCATTACGGGGGCGCTTCATCAGGATCTGCCAGCGACCATTTTTCCATATCCCCTTGGCCTGCAGTGAATCATCGCCCCTACGTGGCTCAATCTTCTTATCGGGGCCTGAGGCATCCAAGAGCATTGCCTGACCCGGCCGTGCAGGCTCTACACTCCCTGCATTCCAGTACCACATGGTGGTGTGGTGAGCTTTATCTCCATGACGGTAAAGCGGTTTCACCACCACCGGCTTACTCTCGTAGGCTTTCTCTTTGGGGAACTGTACCGCAACCGCATCAGAGAAGAGCTCCAGATTCTCATCCTGAATGCCTACTGAGACCTCCTCCCCCGGACGGCTGTCGGTACGGTCATCAATCTCCAGCAGTAGTGCAATCTCTTTGCTGTTGTAGAGTGCACGCACTGTGATGGCATCATTGAGCGGAGTAAAGAGACGCTCCTCCTTGATGATGTTAGGGACCAACATCAAGGAGGTAGCCTCCGCATTACCCCACTGCTCATCTTCCACCGAATCGGGCAACACCCCAGCCAGCTTAGTGGCTCGAATCATATTGCTGTCACCGATTGGGGGGGTGGTCTCACGCAGACTGTAGACGTAGTTGGCAATATGCCAACGATCTTCCAGTGGGACCGGATCTTTGTTCCCCTCCTCTGTCGCACGGTGAGCCGGCATTGGGGTGCCGGGAATACCGATAGAGAGGCGGGTATAGATATTACGTACCGTCTGCTGACGACTCACTTCAGGGGTCTCTCCTGTAGTGACATTGGTGGCACGCCAGGTCCAGGGCTTGGTCAGATCACGCGGCCAGATACGGTTACCCCAGTCATCCGCCAACTGCTTGCCCGAGAGGATGTTGCCTCGCCCAGTATCACCATGACATTCGGTACAGGACTTATCAAAGGCGACCTTACCTTGGGCAATAGATTCCGGTGTATAGGGCTGCTGCCCCTGCTCCGGCTCACGCTCGGTGATCACTTGGAAGTCCTGCTTCAGATAACGTCCGCTATCCTCGTCATAGTCCTCCTCCTCAGCCTCTTCTGGCGGCCAAGATGCTGCCACATCGAAGGATTTAATCACCGGAATCAGGCTGCTGATCTGCTCATCACTCAGCAAAGTCCCCCAACCCGGCATACCGGTACCATCCAACCCCTGCTCAATGGTACGGAATAGATCCTCATCACGCGGCAATACCATACCGGGAGAGCTCTTGTACTTGAACAGGGCCAGTGTGAAGTCACGGGGTTTGGGGTACATCAGCTCAGCGGCGACACCATCCCCCGCCCCCTCTTCACCATGACAGACGGCGCAACGGTGCTGATAGAGCGCATCCCCTTTTACCCCTTTACGCTCACGCTGAATCAGATCACGCATCGCTGTTGCTGCTTCAGAATCCTGTAGATTCCAGATTCTGGGGACCTGACCGTTGTAGTCAAAGATAAACATCAATACATTCCAGATCTCATCCTCATCCAACATCTCATGCCAAACCGGCATTGCAGAGTTCCACGGCGTACCCTCTTTGGGCAGACCGGGGCCGCCCGTAGCTGCACGCCAGAAGAGAAATGCCTCTTGCTGCTGCGGGATTACGGTGGGGTCTTGGAAGTTGATCGGCTGCGGATTAAACCCCTCGGCGTAGTGCCCTTTGCCATCCAGCAGATCTCCATGGCAGAAGAAACAGTTGCCATAGTAGACATCACGCCCACTGTCGACCGCCTCACTATAGAGCGCCATTGCAGACTCTTTCTCACCCGCCTTCCACTGCTTCAGCACCTCGTTTCGAACAGGGCTCTCTAGGCTATTGAGATCAAAACTCTTGCCCCAAAGCTTCACACTGGAGGGGGGCGCTGGGTGGACTTGACGCAACTCAACCGGAGAGTCGAGTGACGGCTTCACTAAGTTGAAGGTGGTCTGCCCAACCAAAGCGGGGATAGCCAGCAGGAAAAACCAGCGGGTCAAGGTCAAGCGGAAACCACCGCCACGCAGTACATTTTGTATCGGTGAGAGAAATTCAGCCCAGCGCTCATCATCAAAAGAGTAGTAGAGCAGCACCCCAACCACGGTGATCAACATAAATTGAATCACCAGTGAGAGCGGCATCAATGGGGGAAAGGCGTTGGTAAAAAACAGGTAGGCCGCAACCACTACCAGAACAGCCTGCCAAAACGGCGCTATGCCCAATCGTCTCATCGCAACACTACTCCCAATCCCATAATTCCGTGGACTACTGCTTCAACAGTAGATCGACCACCATCTTCAACTCGCTGACGGTCATCTTATTTGCAAAATCGGTGGGCATCAGCCCTACAGCAAAGCCTTCGGCAATCACCGCATTGGGCTCTGTAATCGCCTGCTGCAGCTGTTGTGCATCCAGTCGAGCAGCGATGCCACTCAAGTCAGGCCCCAGATCACCACCCGATCCACTGATCAGATGACAAGCACTGCAACCATACTTGGCAATAGCCGCCTCACCACTCTCGGCTGGAGCTGCACCGCCACCTGCTGCACTCTCTTCTGCTACGGCTGGTGCCTCCGTTGGCAACGCTACTGTCACCTCACCGCCATCCTTCGACTGCATAAAGGCGATAATGGCATCTATCTCGATATCCGAAAGGTTCAGTGGTGCCTTGTTGACCGTTGGCATCGGGGACTCTGTATCGTCACTTCCCTTCTTACCAAAAGAGGCCACCACATAACCACTCGGATCGATCATCGATTCACGCAGATACGCCTCTACATCGGCCGCTCCCCCCTGATAGCGCGTATCACTCAAGCGCTCACTGGAGGTATCCACCATATTCATCACTAAGATGTCAGGGGCGCGCCCCAAATTGTTATGACAGAGGGTGCAGGTCCCCTTCCCTCTGAACAGCTCCTCCCCCAAGGAGACAAAACTATCCATGGTAAGCGCCCCCAAATCGACCTCACTATCTACTGGGGCCTCACCCTCAACCTGAGGCAGGATATTGGCGACCATGGTAAAGAGTAGAATCAACCCCAAGCTAAACCCCAGCGTAGAGAGCAGCACATTGCCGCGTTGTCGATTGCGCTCCATCATGCCTCTGCCTCCTGCGGTTTGACCTGCTTCTGCTGGCTGAGGTTGGCAACCCAGAAGACAAACAGCACGAAGATCAAGAACAGCACCGTAACCAGCGTTACCATATTGCCCGCATAGCCAATCGCCGGAATATAGTTATCTGGGGAGTTATCTTTCATCACCGTATAGATATGCCAGTGGGTCTTCACCGAGGAGCGCACATACCCCATCAACCCCATCAGCCAAGTGAAGGCGACCGGCAAGGCAAACAGTGCATACTGCGAGCGGTTGGTAACCCGCCCCCAGACCGCAGGGTATTTGACCTTGGCATTCTTATACATCATGCCGTCAATGATCACCCCAGAGATAATCACAATCAGGGTTGAGACCACCTGAGTCACACTGGAACCCACTTTGTAGACGGTGTTGGTGAAGTAGCCGTAGTAGACCCCAGCAAAGATGATATTGACAATGGCCGCGATATAGATGGCAACCAACAGTGCGTTACCCATCGAGGCCCAGGAGACCGTCGCCTCTTTATCCGAGCGGCGGTAGAGCTGAAACGAAAGGAAGGTCATGATCAACATCAGGTTCACGGCGATATTTTTGGCCGGCATGATCCCCAGTGGCCCCAAAATATGGTGATGGCTTCCACCCAGAGCCGCAATCTCACTCGCGCTCAACAGCAGAGTATGTGGGGTCATCCAGATCAGGAAGCAGAGCACTATGGTCAATGCAATCCACTTGATAAAGCCTTGATAGCGTTTGGAGCCCTCGGTACGCGACATCCCCGACCAGAGGTAGTAGTTTGCTGCCAGTAAAATGGTGCCGATCAACACCGCCTGTACGATAAAGAGCCAAGCGAGGATACCTCCCATGGCGGTAATCCCCATCTGTTGAGAGTAGGCGTAGACCTCAGCCATCAACCAATAGCCCGCAAAGGGCAACGGCAGGAAGGCGAAGATGGCGATAAAGTTGGAGGTGTACCCCATCCAGTCATAGTGCGCCTTCTCTGCAGGGGTACGCGCTGCCAGAAACTTGAACCCCGCATAAGCGCCGACCACCGCACCACCAAAGGCGATATTGGCGATAAAACGGTGTAGGTTGACCGGATTCCAGAGCGGCCCCTTCATGATCTCCCAGATATTCCCCACGACCGCACCCACATCGGTGATCCCAGAGGGGGCCATCATAAAGGTGGCCCAGGAGTTAGAGACAAACATCAGCGTCAGACCCGCGCCATTCAGCATCAACCCCAATGAGAGATGGAGCCACTTTTTGTTGCCGTAACGCAGCGCATCCCAACCGTAGTAGTAGGTGTAGAGGAAGAAGGTCTCCAGAAAGAAGAGCACCGCATAGACCAGCATCTGCGCCCCGAACACCCCCATCATGTAATCCATAAAGGTGGGATACAGCAAGAACAGTGCGATCGCCAGTGTGCCGCCAAACAGGGCGGTAATGGAGTAGGCGGTGAGGCTGATCTTCATAAACTCATGAGCCATGTCGTCATAGCGATCATCACCTGTCTTCAGCCCCATGATCTCGATACCGACCACAAACATCGGCACAGCCAGCACCAGCGCACCAAAAAAGAGGTGCATCTGCGCAACCACCCAGACGACAGCACGACTACTGACACCAATATTAGGGTAGTCACCACGGGTAGGCTGCGGTGCGGGCTTCAGTGCAATCTCTTCACCCTCGACCAGTCGCTCCATGGCGGAGGCACTATTCCAGATCGAGTCACCACCAAGATCGCCCCCTAAATAGCCTACCGAGAAGATGGCAACGGCTACAACCCAGAGGAGCAAAGTACGGTATGTCAGTGGTTTCATTGCGCGCTCCCTACTGTGCTGGCGTCAAATCAAGATTAAGGGGCAGCCCCTGCATTCCCATCACCAGATGATCCATGGTGTAGAACATCAAAAAGGCAACCAGCAGTGCACCCACAAATATCATTCCCGTCTTCATTCCAACTCCTGCTCATGCAATATCGAGACTGTAAATAGAACCACTCAGTGGTGCAGTACTACGCCACCTGAATAGATCAAAAACCACCAGAAAAAAAGCATCAGACCAGCCGACGTGGCGAAGAAAACCTTAGGGCCCCAACTGACCTCTTGCTCTCTATGCGATTCTCTCTGCGGCTCACTCTGAGGAGGCTTATTCGGCGCCTCTGCTACGCCACGATCCTCGCTATACTCCGATGGTTTACTCACAATCCGCACCTCAATTGATTTTCTTGGTTTTACAGGCAGAGCATTTTCTATGCCAGCAGAGAGAAATAACTGACAACACATTGATAAAACATCCGTTACAATAAAGTAGTGAACGAATCATTCACCTGTAAAAAACACCATTCCGATCTGTTTTATTCATAAAATGAACGATTCATTCAACGGCGGATGGAACAGATCCATCTATTGAACAGTTCATCCAAAACAGCCTATTAGCCCCCACAGCATCCACCAATAAATCAAGTACTTTTCAATAAGTTACATACATGGCACACCTTCTGCATACTGCCCCGCTATAGAACTGGGGAACCCCTCCCTTGAAACTCAATATTCACAGAGCAGACCAAACCTTATGAGTCGAACCCAAACCCTGAACGCACTGACCCACCTGCTAGAGACTGGCGATGAAGCTGACCGCTGCTATGTCTCACAAGCACTGGGGAAATTGGCCGATCAGACAGAAAATACCCTACTCTCTAGCAAACTACTCCCTTATCTGCGAGACAAGGATATTGATGTCTGTGTCGATGCCGCTGCCACACTGGGGAAGCTGGGGGGCGATAAGGTTACTGACTCACTATTGGAGTCGCTTGAGAAGGACCCCGATGGGGAGATAAAAACCGCCATTGCACGCGCCTTGGGAGAGCTTGGTGACCTAAATGCCGTACCTGGACTGATTCGGGTACTGGAGAATCGAGACGAAGGTATCGATGTGATCGAAGATGGTTGGGACCTATGGTGGGATGTTCAGCTCGCTGCAGTTAAGTCGCTGGGGCAACTCAAGGCCACAGCCGCTGTCCCCAATCTGGTTAAGACCCTACACAGTGATGAGGGTGAAGATATTGAGTCTGACATTCTGCGTGCACTCGCAGAGATTGACAGTAAAGAGAGCATTGAGGCACTGGAGCAGATCCTCAAATCTGACGATCCACGCAAACAGCGTCGCGCTGCCACTGCACTCGGCAGCGCCCACTCTGCAGATGCCATCCGTATTCTAGGGCGTGCCTTGCAATCCCCTCATGCCGATGTACGCACCCATGTGGTTGAGGCGTTAGAGAAACAGGATGCCAAGCGCTATCTACCTGCCATCATGCTACTGATCAAAGACCCCAGTGATCAGGTTCGACGTGCCGCCACCCATGCCGCCACTACACTGGGTGAGATGGAGCGCCCCACACAAGAGAGTGTCGATCTCTTTACTGGACTGTTAGAAGATAAGAGTGCGCTGGTACGTGCCACTTCACTCAACACACTGGCTAACCTTAACAACGATGTAATACTAGAGAAGATTGCCAACAACAACGATGCAGTTGAACGTGTCATCAACCTGATCGGCGATACTGATATTGAGACCTCTACCGCTGCCACCCGCCTCTTCTCGAAGCTCAACACCCGTGATGGAGAGGAGAAGTTGGTTCAACTCATTCAGAATCTGGAGCTGGAGCCTGCAATCCGCCGTCAGGCAGCATTGAGTCTGGGCAAGATGGAACAGGTCGGTCCATCCACAGTCATTGCATTGACAGAGACCCTCAGTGATGGTGAAAAATCGGTTCGCCTGGCCGCACTGAGTGCCCTGCTCGACAGTGAAGAGCGTTATGTCGCTGAGAGTGCAGAGAGTGAGGCATCCAATGACAACAGCGAAGAGGAGCCAAAGCCACTGCGCCCGATTGAGGTCATCCTCGCAGCCCTGCATTGCGAAATAGAGCTAACAGAAGCCGAGAAGCAGGAAAAAACAAGTTCCGACAGCGATGAGCCAAATGAAACCGAAGAGGGTGCAGACGCACCCCCCGCTGGCGCTCAGGAGGTCCAGTTCAGTAGTGCACGTGACAACAGTGAAACTGCGACCCCTGCTAAAGAGATTCCAGTGCCAGACTTCCCCACCTCTCCAGTGGTGAGCGAAACACCCAAAGAGAGCTTCTCCACCCTCGACAGCATCGCCATGGATAATGTCGAGGTGATGCTAATGGATGATGAACCCGAAGAGGAGAGCACTCTAGACCTTGATGAAGAGGCTCAAGAGTACCTCGGTATCCTAGAGCAGAATGAGGAGGTGCAGCAGCGCCGCGAACGCCGCTATAAGAAGGCTGATATCTATACCGATGTACGCCGCATGGCCACCACCATGCTGGGACGTAACGGTAGTGATGCTGCCATTGATGCGCTCAACCAAGCGCTACATGACGATGATCATGAGGTTCGCAGGCTCGCTGCCGATGCATTGACTGAGGCCGCCAGTAACAACCCCGCCAATCCAGCACTACTACAGGCGCAAGGCACCTTGATCTCACAAACGATCTTTGGTGACCCTGATATTCGTATGGCCTGTATCCGCGCACTGGGGCAGATGGAGAACCGTGCTGCACTACCCGCACTGCGTGACACTCTGGAAGATGAAGACACCATTGTGCGCATGGAATCAATACGCGCACTGGCTTCAGTCGCCACCAGCACTCTGGATGCTGACAGTGAAGGCCATATGGTGACACACTCTATTACCAATAATGAGATACTGGAAGAGATCAGTCAGGCACTGACTGATCCACAGCCCTCAGTACGAAAATATGCTGCCGATGCGGTGACCACACTACTTCAACACGGCTCTACCGATCCAGAAAAACGCCCAGCGATGATTCAGAAAATCCTCGATGCCGGTTTTGCAGGCGCAGGAGAACAGGCCCGCCACATGGGGCAGGCACTACGACTACTCGACAGCGAAGTCAGCAGTGAACACCTAATTCCACTGCTGGAGAGCATGGAGAGCAGTGCTGAACGCCGCTTTGTGATCGAGATGCTGGAGGAGATCTACCAGCCCAATGAAAATCTACAGGCCCCAGAACAGCGGCTACTCTCTCGGCACGCTGCATAACTCTGTTCTTGCCAATTACTATTGATTTACTATTCATTCAACTTTACGCCCTCTCAGGAGAACAAAAACGATGAAAACCATTCAACACCTCAGTCGCACCTTGAGTGCTGCGGCAATCGCAACCGCTACACTGGCTGCTCCACTCGCTGTTGAAGCGGGCTATAAAGTGGTCGATGTGGCCAACGGCGGCACCATCAGTGGCTCAGTGACTCTAAAGAAAGCGGCGCCAAAATCCGCTCATAAAGTCTATAACATCAAAAAAGACAACAAAGTCTGCGGCAGTGGCGAACGTGTGGTCGACTATGTGCAGACCAATGGCAAGGCGCTGCTCAATACCGTGGTCTACCTAATCAAAGTCAAAGAGGGTAAAGCGTGGGGTGAAACCCCAACTGAGGCTACCATCGATCAGCAGGGGTGTGAGTTCACCCCCTTCCTCTCCATACTACAGAATGGCGGTAAGCTGACCGCACTCAACTCTGATCCGGTACTGCACAACATCCACACCTATGAGCTGTTGACTGGCACCATGAAGGGACCGAAGAAGACCGTCGCCAACGTCAGCCAGCCCGATCAAGGCAGCAAAGTCGCCAAGAAGGTCAAGCTGAAGAAGGGCGATGCGATGAAGGTGGAGTGTGATGCCCATGACTTTATGCACGGCTTTGTCTTTGTTGCCAAAAACCCCTACTACGCTATGGTGGATGGAGATGGAAACTACAGCATCAATAACGTACCTCCAGGCAAGTACAAAGTACGTGCCTTTAATGGCTTCCTAAAGCCAGGAAAAGGCAAGGCCACCGTAAAGGGTGGGGATAACGTTGCCGTCAACATCGTAATGAAATAAGGGTGTTGAGATGATGAACTGGCTCCCGGAAAAATTCACCCTGTTTGACTACATGATCCTTGCAGGGGGAGCCATCAATATGGTGGTGGTTGTCTCTATTGTGAGCTGGTTTCTGCTGAACTAGCCTCGATGAAACCTCTTTCCACTTAAACTGAACCATCCCCCGAAATTCGGGGGATGGTTGTTTCAGGGAAAGAGAAAACCATACCAATACTACGCATTTACATACTTCTATATAGAACCCCAACACCATGCAGAAAGAGAACGTCGTACGCATAGAGGCAGATCAACCTGCTCCCCTACCCGTCTACCAGAACATTCTTCTTGCAGTAGACTCCTCGGACCATGCCAACCGTGGCACCACCGAAGCATTTCGTATCGCTGCCCACTATGCTGCTACGGTCAGCGGAACTCACGTCTACGCCGCCAAGTTGCATGATATCCGCTTCCGCCAAATGGAGGGGGGGCTGCCAGAGCAGTTCCGTGAAGAGCAGGAGCTGGAGCGGCAGCGTGACGTACATGATGACCTCATCACCAAGGGGTTATCGATCATCACCGACTCTTATCTCGATCAGGCAGAACGCATCGCCGATGAGAATGAGATCCCCTTCCAGCGCCGCAGCCTAGAGGGTAAGAACTACCGAGAGCTGACCCGAGAGACCAATAGCGGGAAATACGATCTACTGGTGATGGGCGCACTGGGATTGGGGGCGATACGGGGTAGCCGCCTCGGCACCGTTACCGACCGCGTGGCACGTCGTACCGATATTGATCTACTGGTGATCAAAGAGCCAGAGAAACCGCTCAACCGAGGCCCCATTGTGGTCGCAATCGACGGATCTGAGCGGGCCTATGGCGGCCTACTCAGCGCATTCTCCCTAGCACAGCAGTGGGACTGTAAGGTTGAGGTGATCTCCGCCTTTGACCCCTACTACCACTACGTCGCCTTCAACCGCATTGCAGGAGTACTCTCTGAAGAGGCGGGCAAGGTATTCAAGTTCAAAGAGCAGGAGAAGCTCCACGAAGAGATTATCGACTCTGGACTGGCAAAGATCTACCAAGGACATCTGGATGTGGCCGAGTCCATAGCCAAGGAGTATGGTGTCGAAATTGAGAGCAAACTACTCGACGGCAAGGCGCATGATGCGGTGGAGCGCTATGTTGCTAATGCACGACCCTCCCTGTTGGTGATTGGCAAGCTCGGCATCCACGCCGATGATGAGTTGGATATCGGCGGTAACAGTGAGCTACTACTGCGTAATGTAGAGTGTGCCGTACTATTGAGCCAACGCACCCACCAGCCCCGTATTGACGTGGTGGCAGAGAGCACCACCTCTTGGACCCATGAAGCCGAACAGCGCATGGAGCGGGTCCCCTCCTTTGTTCGCAACATGGCGAAGATGGCGATCTTGCGTTATGCACAAGAGCGCGGCCACACCGTGATCACCGAGCGTATTGTAGAAGAGGCGACAGCGCAGTTGATGCCCGGCCACGCCGAAGAGGCGATGGGTGAGATTGTCGATGCCTATGAGGCGGGAGAGCTGAAACGTACCCCCGAAGAAGATGCCAAACGGGTCACCGAAGCAGTAATGCGCTGGGATAGGGATGCGACACAGCTGTTGATGGGCGTTGAAGACCTCGCTCTGCGCGGTAACTTGAGTATGCGTGCAGAGAAACGGGCTCGCGGGGAGCGCTCTAACCGTGTAACCCTTTCTCATATTCAGCCCTTTATTGATTCCCCCAGCATTAGTCCAGCCAATGATCAGCAGAGTGAGCTGAGCTGGGGGGCTGCTGCACTGGCACGCCTGACACGGGTTCCTGAAGGGTTTATGCGAGACTCCAGCAAGCAGCGTATTGAGTCGTATGCACGAGAGCACGGCCACCATGAAGTCACTCTAGAGGTGGCTGAATCGGGATTGGAGCAGGCACGCAAGGCGATGGAGGTTGCAATGAAAGCGGAAGCAGCAGCCCCAGAATTTACCTCAGAACCAGAAGAGAAGAAGGCAAGCCTCTGTCCCTTCGCCAACCTAGCCCAAGCGGGTAAAGAGAAAGCAGCACAACAGAAGAGCACACTTCAGTGGAGCGCAGATGCCGAGGCACGAATGGAACGCATCCCCGAAGGATTTATGCGCAACCTAACCCGCCAACGGGTAGAGCAGTTTGCAAAGAAGCAGGGAACCACGGAGATCACAGAGGCACTGGTTGAAGAGAAATACAGTGACTGGGCAGCTGGTTCCAGCCAGAAAGAGTCACAGATGGAGTGGGAGCCAGAGGCCAAGGCACGGATGGAGAAGATCCCCGACTTTGTCAAAGGGATGGTGGTGCTAGAGGTAGAGCGCTGTGCACGTGAGCTGGGACTGGAGCAGGTCACTCATGCTGCAGTGGACAAGTCTAGTAAGGCGTGGGAGATGGGCAGTGGATTTCATTCGGAATCTAATCCTGATCAGTACAAGTAAACCACAGCCATGAACGATCTCTTCCTTCTTGCCATCAACCTAACCCGTCGCTGCAACCTCAACTGCAGCCACTGTTATCTCGACGCTGAAACCCTACAGCACGGCACAGAGGACGAGCTCACCACACAAGAGGTAAAGCAGCTACTGGATGAGGTGGCTGGGCGTAGCACAGACACCATGGTGGTGCTAACCGGAGGTGAGCCACTGATCCGCAAAGATCTGGAGCAGCTGGTGCAGCACGGCACACAACGGGGGCTCTCCATTGTCATCGGTACCAACGGTGTACTGCTGACCGAAAAGCGCGTGCTATCACTGAAGGCCGCCGGAGCGATGGGGGCCGGTATCAGCGTGGACTCTCTTGACCCCACTATTCATGACCAGTTCCGGGGCTGCTCCGGCAGCTGGGAGAAGACACTGGCAGGGATGGATGCCTGCCGTAAACATGAGCTGCCATTTCAGGTACATTTTTCCATCACCAAAGGCAATGCCGCTGAGCTGGAGGGGATGATCGACTTCACCCTATCGGTTGGTGCTCACCTACTCAACATCTTCTTCCTGATCTGCACCGGACGCGGTGAGAAGATGTCAGACATTACCCCAGAGCAGTATGAAATCGCACTGACACGGATTATCGAAGCGCAACAGAAGCACCCTGAGCTGATGATCCGCGCCCGCTGTGCGCCTCATTACAAACGCATCGCCTATCAGAATGATCCCAACAGCTCTGTTACCCGTGCAGAGGGGTATGAGGGGGGCGGTTGCATTGCAGGTACCCACTACTGCCGTATCACCCCAGAAGGAGCGGTCACCGCCTGCCCCTATATCCCTGATGAGGAGGGGAGCATTCGTCAGCAGCCATTCCTTGAGATTTGGGACCACGCCCCCACCTTTGAGCAGCTGCGCAACCCCACACTGGGGGGAAAGTGCGGGCAGTGTGAATACCAAATTCTTTGTGGTGGCTGTCGCGCCCGCCCCAAGGCATTGGGTGATGATTTGATGGATACCGACCCTTGGTGCTCTTACCATCCCCAAGGCAATGCCGTCATCCAACCACTGGCTGATACCCCACAGGGAGAGATTCACTGGACCCCCGAGGCGCAACAGCGCCTCACCCGTGTACCCGGCTTCCTGCGAAAGATGGTGAAGAAGCGCGCAGAGAAGCATGTCGCAGAACAGAAGCAGACAACCGTAACCTCTGAAGTGCTGACCGAGTTATCCAGCAAACGCTTTGGCTCTAACATGCCCAAGCGCCCCCACTCTCCCCCTGCTAAGGAGATTCACCTTGTCTGGACTACCGAGGCGCAACAGCGCCTAGAGGATACCCCCCACTTTCTACGTGAAGGGGTACGTGCGGTAGCCGAGGATGTCGCCCATACCGAAGGGCGGCTGGAAGTTAATATCCAGCTACTCGACCGTCTAGAGAATGAAGATGAGTCTGGGCGTAAGCTCAACTGGTCCACAGAGGCCGAACAGCTGCTGGAGGCCTTTCTCGCCGAGCGCCAACCGCAGGTGGTGCTGTTTGTAAAACCAACGCTGGAGTCAGCGGCAGAGCGTGAGGCCAAACGACGCAGTGCCATCACCGTTGAGGCGGTGGACATGCAATCCATCATCGATACTCAACTGGCAGGGGTCGAGTGGGATGCCGATGCCCTACAGCGGGTAGAGGGCTCCCCCGAGTTTAACCGCGCAGGCATCAAAAAGGCTGCTGAGTTCAATGCCCGCCGCGAAGGGCTGGCACGCATCACCTCAGAAGATCTCACCCGCTTTCGTAATCGCGCAATGATGAAAGCGGTACGCCGCCTACGCGGATTTGGTATGGATGAGCTGAATTTCGATGCCTATGAGGTTGCCAAACAGAAGGTGCCCCGCCTCAAAGATAACCCACAGGCGGAGAAACGCTTCAGCGAAATCCGCAGCCATGTAGAGCAGCATCAAGGGGAAGAGGGCGAAGGACTCGGTGTTCTGGACCGAGAACTGCTGGATCAGATGAGGGCCGAACTGAAAAAGCCACACACCAACAGGAACAAAAGTTGATGAACCGCCCCCCTAAGGTGCTGGTAATGGGTGGTGGCATCTCTGGCCTCTCCACCGCATGGTGGCTGAGTCAGTCTGGCATTCCCGTTGAGGTGTGGGAGCGAGACAACCGTCCTGGCGGAAAGATCGAGACCTCACAACAGCAGGGCTATCAGATGGAACAGGCCGCCGCACTACTGCTCAACTTCCGTCCCGAGGTGGCCGAATTTGTAGAGCGCAGTGGGCTGGAGCCACACAAGTGCAGCCGCACCCCGCTGGCGGAGCAGAACCGTTATCTGCTAAACGGAGGACAACTAAACGCCCTCACCATGGGCATTAGCAACTTCATCCTCTCCAATAACTGGAGCCTACAGGGTAAGTTGCGGATGATGATGGAGCCGTTTATCCCCCGTGGCGGCAGTGACAATGAGACCGTTAGCGACTTTATCACCCGTCGTTTTGGTCGCGAACTGTTGGACAAGGCGATGGACCCCTTTGTCTCCGGGACCCTTGCCTCTGACCCAGACCTAGCCAACGCAAGCGCCACTCTGGGACGACTGACCGCACTAGAGCAGAAGTTTGGCAGTCTCACCCTAGGGGCCATCGCCCACAAGATTTTGCGTAAGAAGAGTGCTTGTGTCACGGAGACCTTCTCTTTTGATGGCGGCATGTCCACACTGGTGGAGCAGCTTGCTCAACAGCCTGGGATTACCTTTCTGCGGGCACATCAGGCCAACAGCGTAGAACCTTTGGCGGGTGAGCGCTGGCAAGTGTCTGGGACCAACCTCACAACGGGTCAAGAGATCCAGCGTCATGTAGATCAAGTGATCTTCAGCACCCCAGCCCCAGCCACCGCAGCACTACTCAAGCCGATTGACACAGAGGCCAGCCAGCTACTGCAACAGATTGAGTACGCCTCATTGGCTGTACTCCACACCGGCTTCCAACGCAGCCAGATCCACCACCCTCTGGATGGCACCGGATTCCTCACCCCACGTAGTGAACAGACCCCATTCAATGGCAACCTATGGATGAGCAGCCTGTTCCGTGGGCGCGCACCAGAGGGGAGCACGCTGCTCACCAGCTATCTCGGCGGCGCACGCCACCCTGAGGTACGTGACTGGGACAACCCGCAGATTATTGAGCAGAGCCTGCACGCACTCTCCCCTATTCTAGGCATTCACGGTGATCCTGAGATGGTTCAACTACACCGCCACCAACAGGCACTACCGCTCTACCATGGCCCCTACGCCGCCCGTATGAGGCAGCTGCAGCAGCACCTTGCGGCCCACCCCGGGCTACACCTCTGCGCCAACTATCTGGGCGGAGTCTCAGTGCGTGATCGCATCAGTCAGGGTCGCACCGTGGCAGACTGTATTCTGCAACAGTACCCCATCACCGAC
>JABGQL010000073.1:0-2017 GCA_018648825.1 Gammaproteobacteria bacterium | reverse complement strand
GTCGGTGACATCTCCAGAATCGTCTCAGACCTGCTATTTCTTGCCGAACACATGGAGTACTCTAGCGAATCTCTTGGGCAGGAGAGCAGCCAGAGAAAGCAAACTATCACCCGCCTATTCCGTACCTTTGCCACCAATAAACGCATCTATGGACAGCTGCGCTATATCGACCACCAAGGGCAAGAGCAGATCCGTATCAACTACCACAACGGGACCATCTCTACGGTCACCAATGAAGCACTTCAGGACAAGTCTGAACGCTACTACGTACAGCAGGGGCTTAAACTACACCCCGGCGAGGTCTATCTCTCTCCAATGGATCTCAATATTGAGGCGGGAAAAATTGAGGTTCCACATCAACCAGTGATCCGCTTTGTCACCCCAGTTCGCTCCACCAGCGGCTACCCAAATGGCATCATTGTCCTCAACTACCTAGGAAAGGGGCTAATTGATGATTTCCGGCATGCCGTCACATCGATCTCTGATCGTGTTCACCTGGTTAACAGTGATGGCTACTGGATGAGTCACACCAACACCATTCAAGAGTGGGGCTTTATGTTTGGTAACAATATCACCTTCCAGAACCAGTACCCCAAGGAGTGGGCGCAGATGCGCCAGCAATCAAGAGGCCAATTTATCACCCAGAATGGGCTCTTCTCTTATCTCACCATCGATCCACTTTGGGTTGCACAGAGCCATGCTGGTATCGCTCCACACCGTATCAACCCAGCTACCCTGCTACGCTACTCTTGGCATATCATCGCCCACCTCCCCGTACTCGAGCTGGAGAGCACACCGCTTGGTTTTCTCAAACAGAACCGCACGCTCTACATTGCAATCTTCCTCTTTGCCATGACCCTCTCTTGGCTTCTCGCACATAACAGCCTACGAAGAAAAGAGTTTGAACTGCACCGTGAAAATGAGCTGCGCTTCCGCGATACATTAGAGGAGATCCATCTTGCTGCGCTGACGCTCTCCCCAAATGGGACCACACTGTTCTGCAACAACTACCTACTCCACTTGCTACGCAAACACCGCAAAGAGGTGATTGGAAGAGACTGGTTTAACCACTTCACCCCCACGGATGATCCACAACACCGGCAACAGTTCTCCCTCGACAGCCAAATCAGTGGGGAGGATAAACCACGCTCCAATCATCATGAGTCACACATTATCGACTTCCGAGGGGAGAAGCGACTGATCGCCTGGACCTCAACCATCACCCTGGATGAAGAGGATCAACTGGAGAGCATCACCTATATCGGGCAGGATATCACTGAGCAGAGTGAGACCCGTGAAGCACTCACCAAGTTAGCACGTGCTGCAGAGCAGAGCCCTGCGGTCATTATGATCACCGATTTAACCGGTGGTATTGAGTATGTGAACCCCAAATTTACCGAACTGACCGGATATAAGCTGGAAGAGGTGCTAGGGGAAAACCCCCGTATGTTGAAATCGGGTGCCACCTCCAAGGAGGAGTATCTCGATCTCTGGAAGACCATTAGCAGCGGTCAGGAGTGGCGTGGCATTTTACATAACCGTAAAAAGAGTGGAGACCTTTATTGGGAGTCCGCGCTGATCTCCCCGATCCGCAATGAAGATGGAAAGATTACCCACTTCCTCTCTGTCAAAGAGGATATCACCACCCATAAAGCGCTAGAGGAGGAGGTGAAGCAACGCCAAGAGGAGCTGGATCAAGCCCGCACCCTGGCGGTGGTCGGACGTATGTCCAGCATGGTAGCCCATGACCTGCGCAACCCCCTCTCATCGATCAAGATGGGGCTACAGATCCTCAGCAGAAAGCCTGATGGTGATCCAGAGGAGATGGAGCTACACCAGATTGGTCTGGAGCAGATCCGCTATATGGAAAATATTCTCGAGGGGATGCTCGCCTACTCCCGTCCCGATGAGCTAGAGCTCTCTTGGGTAAGCCTCGACAAATTGATTGAGACCTCTGTCAGCGCTATCCAGAACCAGATATCCGAACACCACATTGATATCACCACCCACTACCCTG
>JABGQL010000096.1:19514-53638 GCA_018648825.1 Gammaproteobacteria bacterium | reverse complement strand
CCACAATCAACAAAATACAGTCGGCATGGATCGCGCGCGCCTCGTACACCTGGTACGGATCGACAATGAAATCTTTGCGGATCACCGGAAGTTCACAAGCCGCGCGTGCGGCCATCAGGTAGGCCTCTTCCCCCTGAAAAAAGTCCCGGTCCGTAAGGATAGAGAGGCAAGCAGCCCCCCCCTGCTGATAGCTCTCAGCAATCTCCTCTGGAATAAAATTTTCGCGCAACAACCCCTTACTGGGAGAGGCCTTTTTAATCTCGGCAATAACCGCAGGGTCACCCACCTCGATACGCCGACGCATCGCATCGACAAAACCACGCACAGGCATCGCATCTCGTGCCATTGAACGCTGCTCTTGGAGGTCACTTTTCAGACGACGTGCGGCAATTTCCTGCTGCTTGCGCTGCAGGATTTTAACTAAAATATCGGGGGTATCACTCATAAATGGTCACCTACTGCTGCGAACAGCCCACAAGTGCATCTAATTTCGCACGCGCATCGCCACTAACAATCAGCGCCTGCGCACGCTCCACACCCGCCCGTAATGAGTCCGCCAATCCCGCCACATAGATCGCCGCTCCAGCGTTCAGCGCCACGATATCCCCTGCAGCACCAGTCTCACCATCCAACACCCCCTTCACCACCTTAAGGCTCTCTGTAGCACCATCCACCGCCAAGCTCTCCAGCCCCGCGATAGAGATGCCAAACTGTGTAGGATTGATGGTATAGGTAGTCACGACACCCTCTTTCAACTCAGCAACATGAGTATCTCCACTCACCGTAATCTCATCCAGTCCATCAGAGCCGTGCACCACCATCACATGATGGCTACCAAGCTGTTTCAGCACCTGCGCCAACGGCTCTACCCAAGCCGCATCAAATACACCAATCACCTGATTGGGGGCACCTGCAGGGTTGGTCAGTGGTCCCAGCAGGTTGAAGACGGTACGCACCGCCATCTCCTTGCGCGGGCCAATCGCATGTTTCATCGCACTGTGATGCATTGGTGCAAACATAAAGCCAACACCGACCTGTTCGATACATTTCGCCACCTGTTCTGGTGAAAGATCAAGTTTCACTCCTGCCGCTTCCAACAGATCGGCACTGCCAGAGCTGCTAGAGATAGAGCGGTTACCATGTTTTGCCACCTGCCCACCGGCTGCCGCAATGACGAAGGTGGAGGCGGTTGAGATATTGAAGGTCTTGGAGCCATCACCTCCAGTCCCACAGCAGTCCACCATGTGGTCTCCAGAGACCGCTACTGGCGTTGCCAGCTCACGCATTACAGAGGCAGCTGCGGTGATCTCATCCACCGTCTCGCCCTTCATCCGCAACCCGATCAGGAACCCTCCAATCTGAGCCTGTGTCGCTTCACCGGTCATGATGCTGCGCATCACCGACTGCATCTCCTCTCTACTCAGATCTCTCTGCTCAATTACCGCTTGTATCGCCGCCTGAATCTCCATCGCCGTACTCTCCCTTACTCTTGTTCTCTTAATCGTTATCGCTGCAGAAAGTTCTTCAACAGTGCATGCCCCTCTGCGGTCAAAATGGACTCAGGATGAAACTGTACCCCCTCGATATCCAACTCTTTGTGACGCACACCCATAATCTCATCCAGCTCCCCCGCCTGATTCTCCGTCCAAGCGGTTATCTCAAATACCTCAGGCAGGCTCTCTTTTTCAATCACCAGTGAGTGGTAACGGGTCGCCTCCATCGGATTGGAGAGTCCTTTGAATACCCCGCCATCCTTGTGATAGATCATCGAAGTTTTGCCGTGCATGATCTCACCGGCATGGACAATCTTTCCACCAAAGGCCTGACCAATGGTTTGGTGCCCCAGACAGACTCCCAAGATCGGCAGCTCACCTGCCATTTGATGAACCACATCCAGCGAGATACCGGCCTGATTTGGCGTACAAGGCCCCGGGGAGAGCACGATACGTTCAGGATTGAGCGCCCGAACCTGCTCTAGGGTAATTTGATCATTTCGATGCACCTCCACTTCAGCACCCAGTTCGCCAAAATATTGAACCAGGTTATAGGTAAAGGAGTCGTAATTGTCGATCATCAGCAGCATAACAAGATCATCCCATTGATATTTTTACTGTACATGACTGATTTGTGTTCACTTTTCATTATGCTAATCACACATAGCTCACACAGGTTGATGCCATAAAGCGGCTCATGCTACCAAACTACAATAGTCGGCGCCTTACAAAAATGGCCATCACACTGTAGCTGCTCATCAATATCAAAAACTCTAGGGATTCTCTGTAACCACTTCTCCCCTCATTTCACTATGGTATCTACGGCGGTACGCCTCAACCACCATCTTGCTCTCCTTCTCCTCTAAATCAGTATCCTCCAGCGCCATTCTTGCCAGCTCTAGGCTCGCCTCAATATTCTCAGAGACGGCATCGGTGACCCCCATCTTACGCAGGGTGATGCACTGCTCAATACTGTGCCCACGGGCGTAAAGTTTGGTTTGAGGATATTCACTACGCAGGTAAGCGACCAGCTCCTCTGTTGATTTAGGGCTGTTGATGGTCACAATTATCGCTGTCGCCTCTTTGACACCCGCCGCCTTCAACAACTCTGGGTTGTGTGCATCTCCGTAATAGACGGGCGCCCCCTTACTACGCTCACGTTCGACCGAAGCCGCACTACTGTCGAGAGCAACAAAGGCGTGCCCCGCCATTTTCAGCACCTCTCCGATACGCTGTCCCACACGACCAAAACCAATCAGAATGATGGGGGCTGCTACCGGCGGTTCAACGGGAGCCTCCTCGGTACAGGCGACACAGTTCTGTTGTCGTTTAGCCTGTTTCTGTGCCCAATAGGCCAACAGAGGGGTCGCTAACATACTCAGTAAAACCACCAGCAGTAGCTGTTCAAATAATATGTTATCAAACAGTTCTGCCTGATATGCCAACGAAAAGAGGACCAGCGCAAACTCCCCACTCTGCGCCAACACCAGTGCAATAGCAGCACTGTGGTTGGCTTTGACCCCATAGAGGCGCGCAATAGGGTAGAGAGCGATGATCTTGATAAGAATCAGCAAGCCAACCAGCCCCAAGGTGAGGAGCGGCTGTGCCAGTAGCAGCCCCAGGTTGAGTGACATCCCCATCGACATAAAGAAGAGCCCCAACAGAAGCCCGCGTAGTGGGTGAATCTCAGCCATCACCTGATGTTTATAAGGAGAGCTGGAGAGCAGTAGACCCGCCATAAAGGCCCCCATCGCCATCGACAGGCCGATATATTCGGTCACCAGCGCGGTCCCGATCACAATCAGTACCGCCGTTGCAGTAAAGATTTCTGAACTCCGGGAGAGTGCAATACGGTGCAGCAGTGGATGCAGCAGGTAACGCCCGACCACAATCACCCCCCCCAAAATCAACAGTGACTCAGCCACCGCGAGACCGATATTCGCTCCAATACTCAGTTCGGGCATCGCCAATAGTGGCACCAGTGCCAGCAGCGGCACAACCGCCAAATCTTGCAGCAACAGTATCGCAAAGGAGCTACGCCCATAAACCGAGGTGAGAGAGCGGTTCTCTTTCAGCAACTGCAGTACAAAAGCGGTTGAGGAGAGCGCCAAGGCCAAGCCAATCAAGATTGATGCCTTGAGAGGAACCTCAAACAACAGATGGCTCACCGCCACCAGCAGCACTCCCGTAACCAAAACCTGCGCACTACCCAGCCCAAAGACCAGGCGACGAATTCTCCACAGCAGCGCGGGCTTGAGTTCAATACCAATCACAAACAGCAGCAGCACCACCCCAATCTCGGCAAAGTGGCCGATCTCTGTGCTATTGGTAATCCAACCCACACCGGAGGGGCCAACCACACCCCCTGCAATCAAGAAACCAGGCACCGCACCCAACCGTACCCACTGCGACAGAGGCACCACAATAACTGCCGCAAACAACAATAGGGTCAGGTCCAGCAGATAATCATGTGCCATTGGTAAATATCACAGGTCGCTATTAAGTACTTGATCCAGCTCTTCAAGTAGTTTTTCTATCAGTTTTGGAACTTGCTCATGATGCCCCAGATCCAGCGCATGGCAGACTGCATGCCCCATATCCCCCAACAGAGGATAACCAAAAGTAGCCCCACTCCCCTTCAAACTGTGGGATACCTCTCTCGCCTCTTGCCACGCCTCCTCATTGAAGTGACCTTTCAACTCTTCTCTCAACTGCACTGCATGTTTAATAAACACCTCATGCAATTCAGGGTCAACCCAGCTCTCCTCTGTAGCCACAGTCATATCGCCCTCCCCATGCTGCAGATACTCTCCTAACACCTGAAACAGTGCCTGCCGATCAATCGGCTTACTGAGGAAGCCATTACAGCCTGCGGTCTCGAACTGGTCACGATGCTTCTGCATCACATTGGCGGTCAGTGCCACAATGGGTACATCGTAACCCAGCTGGCGCAACATCTCGGTCGCTTCAATACCGTTGAGCTCTGGCATCTGCATATCCATCAAGATCAGATCAAACGGCTCTACTTGTGAGAGCACAATATCAATCGCCTCTTGTCCATTATTGGCCACCTCGACCTCAACACCCACATTGCCGAGTATCCGGCGCATTAACGCCTGAATCTCTGGCGTATCTTCTGCCAACAACACGCGCCCGAAGAACTGCTCTGAGGTCAAGGCTCGCTTCTTCTCTTGGGGCACTACTGCCTGCTCGCTGATCAGCAGAGGAATACTCAACTGAAAACAGGCCCCCTCCCCCGCCACACTGCTCACCTCAATCTCTCCCCCCATCAGCTCGGCCAGCACTTTAGAGATATGTAGCCCAAGCCCGGTCCCCCCAAAGCGACGCGAGATGCTGCCATCGGCCTGCTCAAAAGGGCGAAACAGGCGACTCAGCACATCTTCTGGAATACCGATCCCCTGATCGATCACGCCCAGCAAGAGCCTCTCATCCTGTTGCCGGACGCGCAGCACAACCTCCCCTTCTGAGGTGAATTTGAAGGCGTTACTCAACAGGTTGATCAATACCTGTCCGATGCGTTGCCCATCACCGATCAGGCAGTATTTAAAATCCACCTCTTTCTCAGTACGGAAGGTAATTTTGGAACCCTGCGCCTGGGCAATAAAGAGGTGCTCAATCTCATCAATCAGTGTATCCAGATCAAACTCAATGTGGTTAATCTCAAACTTACCAGACTCAATCTTGGAGAGATCTAGAATATCATTGACCAGCGACAGTTGGCGACGGCTGGAGATCTCAATCACACGCAACAGCCCCTGCTGATCCTGATTCAGGTCACTTTCAAGGAGTATTTCACTGCTACCAATGATGGTGGTCAACGGGGTACGCAACTCATGGCTCATGGAGGCGAGAAACTCATCCTTCGCCTTACTGGCACGTTCTGCACTCTCTGCGCTTAACAGCGCCTCTAGGTCATGCAGCACCACCACATGCCCCCCCATGCCCTCCCCATCTCCACTATCCAAAGAGGCTGTGGTCAGCGAAACCGGCACAACAGAGCCATCCTTACGTTTCAGGTAGCGGTCCACCTCCTCCTGCTCTACGTCAGAGAACAGCATCTCCATCTCTGTGCCAATCAACTCCTCTTCACTATACCCCAGCATCTCCAGTGCCGCTGGGTTGGTCTGCTGGATCTCACCTTCGTCACCTACCACCAGAATTCCATCCGGAATACTGGATAGAATCGAACAGAGCCAGCTCTGCCTCAGTTCCGACTCCCGCGCTTGCTCTTCTGCCTTGTTCAGATCCATCAGTGCAGTCACATCAGAGATTGAGAGCAACTGGCGTCTGACACGCTTACTTTTATCCTCTGGCAGCATAGTCAAGGTCAACTCTAGCTGTTTTGATGCGCCATCTCTCCCGATATAGCCCCAGCTTTTGAGCACTTTATTAGACTGAGGCACCTCAACAGCGAGCAACCTCTCAATCTCATGGACGCTCTCTTCACTCATACCCATACGAGAGAGTAGCACGACATGTTCCATCCCTGGGTAGGGAGAGAAACCAAAAATGGCGTTGAAACCCGGATTAGTCTGCATCACAAATTGCCCCGCAATCTCCACCATCGCCACAGGAACATGCTGAAACAGCTGCTCTACCAGCTTCACCTTATACCGCTGTGAACGGATATAACGCTCCATCGACTGGATACGGTTGAGAAACACCATTTGGGAGTCGCTTTTATGTAGCACATCAATCGCGCCTGCGGAGATGGACTTCTCGATCACCTCCTCGTTATCCGTTAGAATAAATGGCATCACATCTTGTGTTCTGCGATCAGAGAGCAGGCTGCTGATTAACTGATCTCCATTCCCGTCCGGCATATAGTAATCAATAATCGCCAGTTCCGGCATAAACACCACGGCAACCTCAAGCGCCTCTTTTACACTACCAACCGCCTCCACCTGAAAGCCTGACTCACGTAACAGCTCTGCATACATAAAGCGGATCGCCAGCGAGTCATCGGCCAAGAGGATCCGAATGGGATCATCTGGATCTCTCTCCTGCTCAATCTGGCGCATACTTTGTTGATAGTGCCACTGCTCTACCTGTCGAGCCAAGGCACGTACACGCAGCAGGATGAGGTCATCTGGATCATTTTTACTGATCATATCGATCGCACCTGCATCCAGTGCATCGCGCAGATGGTCCACTTCAGAGAATAGTGAGATCAGCATATGGGCCGTTTCTGGAGCCCCCAACAGACTATGCGTTAACGCCGCACCATTTCCATCCGGCAGAAAATAGTCAATGATGCCAATATCTGGCTGCTCAGCAAGTGCGAGCTTCAACGCATCAATGGCAGACCCTGCGGTGACAACCTCATAGCCGTCACTGCGCAGTAGCTCTCCATAGATATCGATAATTGCTGGTGAATCATCAACCAACAAGATTTTCATTCAAAGTAGCCTCAATAGTCCCCAAGTTCAGAACAACACAAAGTACCTTAGCTACACCCCACTGTCTACTCCCATCACGCAACAATTCGTAACTTATCAAGGCCTACTCAAGGACTACCCCCACGACTTCAGCAGTAGAGCACTCCCGCTCGCCAGCAAAACTACGCTGACAATCTGTACAAAACGTTGCTGACTCAGCCCAATATGGATCTGCCCCCCGCCCCACATACCGACCACAGCCAGCGGGATTGAGAGCAGCGTCCACAACAGTAAGTCTTGGTTGAAGAAACCGGAGAGGGTGTACCCTACCAAGCGCATCCCCCCATCAATTAGAAAGATCACCGCGATCGTACCCCGAAAAGTGAGTTTATCGAGCTGCCGCAGGGTGAGATAGATCACAACAAAGGGGCCGCCGGTACCAAACGTGGTACCCACCAACCCTGCAAGAAAACCGAGTGGGACCGCCCATAGGCGGGAGCCCTGCTGCGGCTTAATCTGCAACAGCGAATAGAGCGCATAGAGCATCACAAAAATCCCTAGCGCCAGTGTCAGAGCACCCGGTTCAACCGTCTTCATCAGATAGAGCGCAGTCACAATACCCATCAGGGTAAATGGAGTCAGAGGAAAGATCTCTCGCCACAACACCTGCTTACGGTGGTGCACACCGTGCGACAATGAGCTCAAGTAGTCGAGCAGAATCACCACCGGCACCACCACTGTGACGGGCAACAACAGCGACAGCAGCGGCACCGCCACCAGCGCTGAGCCAAAGCCGGTAATGCCACGCACAAAGTAGGCGGCCAACAGTGTTAAGGCACAAAATAGTAGCTCTGTGGTGGTGAGCATCTCAATCATCCTAGATGCCTCAATTGGACGGACCAGAGTGTGCGTACAGGCGTGCGCAGAACAAGGCACAACGACGCGGAATAACCAGTTATTGTAAGGAGTTGTAACGCAGTAATGCGTGCGCCTGTGCGTGCAATTTGGTGCGTAGCGACCTTCACCCATTGAGTGAATATAATAATCATCGGTTTTTCCTGTAGTTGCATTGGCTTACAGATTTTAATAGCGGTCAACTGAGGATTCTAGGATCATAGGTGTAACCTAGTGGAAAAGTCGGTATCGTAACGGATCATGGAACAGCACGAAGGAAAATTACGCGGGCTAAGCATCTATCTACTGGTGCTGTTTCTCAACGCCTTTGTCGATCTCGGCCACAAAATCACCATTCAGAATAGCGTATTCAAAATGGAGAGCGGCGAGACACAGATCCTACTGACCGCTCTGGTCAATGCGCTGATCTTAATCCCCTTTATTCTGCTGGTGGTCCCAGCAGGAAAAATCTCAGACCGCTTCGCCAAACGCATGGTCATGCGCCACTCCGCAGCGGTTGCCGTTGCTGTCGCACTATTGGTCACCCTAAGCTACTACCAAGGGTGGTTTGAGATCGCCTTTGCACTCACACTGCTGTTGGCCATTCAGAGTGCCTTCTTCTCCCCCGCCAAGTACGGGTATCTACGCGAGCAGGTGAACCTCTCTCAACTGACCCGCGCCAACGGCTGGGTACAGGCTGTCACCATCATCGCCATTCTATCGGGTATGTTTCTCTTCTCACTGCTATTTGAGTGGCTCTACGCAGGTGGCACACCCGAAACTCCCGAGGCGGTCATTCAGCTGGTTGCGCCGTTGGGCTGGCTGCTGACCCTGCTTGCTGTAGCCGAGTGGTGGTTGGCCGGTTATCTGCCCGACACACCGGAACAGGGGGAGCCCGCTCAGGCACCACTTCCCACTCCCAGCGAGCCCCGACGCTCCACTTGGGAGCTGTTGCGTAGCCACCCAACAATCCCCTACTCAATCCTTGGGCTCTCTCTCTTCTGGGGCATCTCTCAAGTCTCGATCGCCGCCTTTCCCGCCTTCGCCAAGGCTGAGCTGGGGGTGACCAACACCGTGGTGATTCAGGGGATACTGGCAGCTGCAGGGGCCGGCATTCTGCTGGGCTCACTACTGGTTGCACGTATCTCCCGAGGGTGGATCGAGACGGGATTAATTCCACTCGGTGCTATTGGTCTCACCATAGCACTGCTGTTGATCCCCTCTGCTCACTCTGTAACCACCCTCTCTCTGCTATTCCTGCTGTCAGGCCTCTTCGGTGGTCTACTGTTGGCCCCTCTCAACGCACTGATTCAGTACCACGCACCACCACAACAGCTGGGGCGTGTACTTGCGGGAAATAACTGGATGCAGAACGTCACCATGCTCAGCTTCCTCGCTGCCACCATGGGAGTCGCCCTGCTAGAGCGTACAACACCCATCGACCCAACACTGCTGTTCTATACCATTGCGCTGATCGCAGGAGTCTCAACCGTGGTTGCGTTGTGGAAGATGCCACAGTCGCTGATTCGGCTGTTGGTTCGTCTACTGTTTCGCCGCCGTTATCAGATCCATGTGGATGGACTGGAGCAGGTACCCACCGAGGGCGGCGCTCTACTGCTGGGTAACCACATCAGCTGGATCGACTGGGCAATGCTGCAAATTGTCTCACCACGCCCGATCCGTTTTGTAATGGAGCAGGCACTCTACCAGCAGCGCTGGCTGCGCCCCTTTCTTGATCTGGTGGGGGTCATTCCGATCTCTAATCGACACAGCCGCAGTGCACTACAGCGGGTGCGACAACAGCTCAATGCAGGGGAGCTGGTCTGCCTCTTTCCTGAAGGGGCCATCAGCCATAATGGGCAACTGCGCCCCTTCCGCCGCGGTTTTGAGAAGGCGGTTTCCGGTACTGGAGCCCCCATCATCCCCTTCTATATCCATGGCCTCTGGGGCAGCCGCTTCTCACGTGCGGTACCCAGCAGGCGCCCCCTCTCTCTCTATCGCCTCCCTAAACGATTGGTACATATTGCCTTTGACGCACCACAGCCAGAGACCCTCACGGCGAGAGAGGCACAACAGCGGGTGGAGCAGCTCTCACTACGCGCATGGCAGCAGGAGAGCGTTCACTACCCTTGTCTACAGCAGGCGTGGGTCACACAGGCTAAGCAGATGGGGCTGCGCAACGCACTGACTGATCTGGTGACGGGAGACCGTTTCAGCGGGATCAAGCTACTGATCGCCACCACCCTGATTGCACGTCGCATTGAAAGGCAGAGCGACAATGCCCGTATTGGTCTGCTACTCCCGACCACGGCGGCGGGTGTCATCACCAATCTTGCGATCTTGATGCGTGGGCGCTGTGTGGTCAACCTCAACTACAGCGCCTCTACAGAGGCGATTGCTGATGCCATTGCACTCTCTGAGATCGATACCGTCTACACCTCAGCCCGCTTTTTACAAAAGCTCAAAGAGAAGGGCAAGTCGATGGAGCCCGCTCTGGCAGCCGTGAAGGTGGTGAACCTAGAGTCGATCAAAGAGGAGATCTCTACTCTGGAGCGTATCTACACCGCATTGATGGTGGCCCTGCTCCCTACCCCACTGCTCTCCCGCTTGACCACACACCCCTCTACGCTGGAGCAGGAGGCGGCTATTCTCTTCTCCAGCGGCAGTGAAGGGAACCCCAAAGGGATCCCCCTCTCACATCGCAATCTGATGGGAAACATCCAACAGATTATGCAGATGTTGCAGCCACGACTGCACCCCAAGGCACACGACATCATGCTCGGCAGCCTACCACTGTTTCACTCCTTCGGCCTGACCGCCACCACCCTAATGCCTCTGCTGGAGGGCATCCCCCTGGTCACCGCCCCCGACCCCACCGACACCATGAGCGTGGTCAATGCGATTGAAAAGCACCAGGCAACACTCTACGTTGGAACCCCCACTTTTCTGCAGTGGATGAGCCGCAACCACAAGGTTCAACCTCATCAACTGGATTCGATGCGCATCGTGGTCTCTGGTGCAGAACCGCTCAAGTTAGCGGTACGCGAAGCCTTTGAGTCAAAGTTTGGAAAGATCATCTACGAGGGGTATGGGGCTACCGAAATGAGTCCCGCAGTCAGCGTCAACATCCCCGACGAACCACTTGCCGATTGTGGTATGAGCCCAATGAGCCAACAGGGAAACCGTATCGGCAGCGTTGGTCGTCCACTCCCCGGCACCCTACTGCGCATTGTGGATAGAGAGAGTCTGCAACCACTACCAGAGGGGGAGGATGGGTTAATTCTTATGGCTGGGGTGCAGCAAATGAGCGGCTACCTCTGCCCACAACAGCCCTGCTCACAGCCATTGATTAAACAAGATGGGGTCAGCTGGTACAGCAGTGGTGATAAAGGGCACGTCGATGCCGAGGGCTTTCTCACCATTGTTGACCGTTACGCCCGCTTTGCCAAGGTGGGGGGGGAGATGGTGAGTCTGACTGCGGTAGAGGAGCAGATCCGCGCTCTGCTGGAGAGTGAGATAGAGGTCGCGGCTGTAGCCAGCCCCGACCTGCGTAAGGGGGAACAGATCACCCTGTTCTACTGTAGCGAGATTGAGAAAACCGCACTGGCACAACAGATTCGTAGCTCTAACCTCTCGCCATTGATGGTCCCCGCACGGCTGGAGCCGATAGAGGAGATTCCATTACTCGGTAGTGGGAAGCGTAATTATGGAGTGATGAAGCAGTGGGCTGCTTCTATAGAGGCTACCAAAAACACTTAAGAGAGCATCCTCAGAGATCACCTTCGAAAAGCACCTTCTCTGGCTCAAACCGTAGCGACGGACATCGCCAGTCGAAATGCCTCACGGTGGTTATGGCTGATGTCCTCTTCCATCTGAATCGAACAGCCACCGTTCAGCTCTTCTGCAAAACCATCAAACCCAACCGCATAAAGTGTCGCCAACATCACCGCGCGTTCACCACAACTTAACCACCCTTCAGCCTCACGCGCTTGCTGAAAAAAAGCGCCATCACTATCCAGATTCTCATTGATGATCTGTGAACGAAACTCACGCCAACTGTTGAGCGAGTAGATCTGCAGGTTCCAAGCACGCTCGATCAAGCGACCGCCCATACCATCTCGAAACTGGATAAAGCTGGAGTCAGTGGTCAAGGCCAGCCTCAGCCATCTCTACCGCACGAAATACAGCACGCCCCTTGTTCATAGTCTCTTTCCACTCCAGCTTGGGAATGGAGTCATGCACCACCCCAGCCCCCGCCTGAATATGCAGTTCACCGTTTTTAATCACAGCAGTACGAATAGCGATGGCGGTGTCCATATTGCCATTCCAGCCGATATAGCCCACCGCTCCGGCGTAGATGCCACGCTTGACCGGCTCCAACTCATCGATGATCTCCATCGCCCGAATCTTTGGCGCACCACTCACCGTACCTGCGGGGAAGGTAGCGCGCAGTGCATCCATCGCACTCATCTCTGACTTCAGCTTTCCAGTGACGTTGGAGACGATGTGCATCACATGGGAGTAGCGCTCAATCTTCATCTTCTCGGTCAGCTCGACGCTACCGGTTACCGCAACACGACCCACATCATTGCGCCCCAGATCGATCAGCATCAGGTGTTCTGCCAGCTCTTTAGGGTCCGCCAGCAGCTCCTCTTCTAGAGCCAGATCCTCCGCTTCGGTATGACCACGGCGGCGGGTCCCCGCAATGGGGCGTACCGTTACCTCACCATCCTCCACGCGGGTCAGAATCTCTGGAGAGGAGCCAACCACATGGAAATCCTCTAAATTGAGATAGAACATATAGGGCGACGGATTGAGGGTACGCAGTGCACGATAGAGGTTCAGCGGTGGTGCCTGGAAGGGGATAGAGAGGCGCTGTGAGATCACCACCTGCATCACATCACCTTCAACAATGTACTCTTTAATCCGCTCTACCGCTGACTCAAATTTGTCCTGGGTAAAACCAGAGACAAAATCAGACTCACTGATGGCGCGGTTCGGGGTACTCGCTAACGGTGTCACGGGTCGGTTGAGCTGCGCAGTGATCTCATCCAGACGCTGCTGTCCCTGTGCCAGTGCACCCTCATCCGCAGGGTTCATATGGATCACAATATGGAGCTTACCACTGAGGTTGTCAAACACCAGCACCTCTTCCGAGACCATCAATATGATATCGGGATTGTTGAGCGGGTCCGCTTCGGGAATTTCTGTCAGCTTCTCTTCAATCAAGCGCACCGTGTCGTAACCGAAGCAGCCCACCAATCCCCCCGTAAAGCGCGGGAAGCCTTCGCACTGCGCCACATCAAACTGCTGACGATATGCCTCTATCCAGCTTAGCGGGTCATCCGAGTGAATCGACTCCACCTCAACCCCATCGGTCTCTATGGTGATCTGTTGGCCACGCACCCGCAGAATAGTCTTCGCAGGTAGACCGATAATGGAGTAACGCCCCCACTTCTCCCCCCCCTGCACAGACTCAAACAGATAGCTCCACGCCCCCTCTGCCACCTTGCGATAGGCTGAGAGTGGGGTATCCATATCCGCTAGAATCTCACGGGTTAACGGGATTCGGTTGTGACCTTGAGCGGCCAGTTGATCAAAGCGAGACTGTTCCATGGTTTATATTCAGGTAAGAGCATTCATGCATTGAAGACCTGAGGGAATTCAGCCATGGAGTCGATCACAGCATCTGGGTTAGAGTCTCGAATATCCTCACCATGGTTGTAGCCATAGCTCATACAGACGATGGAGAAGCCCGCAGCGCGTGCTGCCTTCACATCACTCATCGAATCACCAATCATGGTTGCTTCGCTGGGCTCTAGCCCAAAGTGCTTGGAGACATGCAACAACGGACCCGGGTCAGGCTTCTTCACTGGCAGGGTATCACCACTGACCACAATCTCGAAGTTGTCCATAATTCCCAGATCATTGAGAATCGGCAGGGTGTAACACTCGGCCTTATTGGTGACACAACCGATGCGCAGTGGCTGACTTCTGAGCCATGCCAACCCCTCCTCCACACCGGGGTAGAGCACGCTGCGCTTGCTGGTGTTCTCAGCATAGAGTGCAGAGAAGATGGGGAACGCCTTGTCGAACAGTGCATCCTCCGGCTCGCCATCCAGCGAGTCGGTCAGCCCGCGCCGAACCAGACGCTCTACACCATTACCCACCCATTGACGCACCCGCGCCTCCCCACGCGTTGGCAGGTCAAGCTGCTTCATCATCTCATCCACACACCAAGCCAGGTCTGGGACGCTATCGACCAGAGTGCCATCAACATCGATCAGCACCATTTTTGGAAGTTTTAAACTCATAACAGCTAAGCGTTGTTGGCTTTAGCCAGCTCTGCACGCATCTCGCCGATCACCGAGTCATAGTCGTGGGCATCAGACTCTTGAGCCGCACCAAAGATTGCAGAACCTGCAACAAAAGTATCAGCACCCGCCTCGCGAATTTCGCGAATATTATTAACCTTAACCCCACCGTCGATCTGCAGACGGATGTCGTAGCCGCTCTCATCAATCATCTTACGTGCCTGACGCAGCTTATCCATGGTTGCAGGGATAAAGCTCTGTCCACCAAAACCGGGGTTAACCGACATCAGCAGTACCATATCAATCTTGTCCATTACGTAATCAAGATAAGAGAGTGGTGTCGCAGGGTTGAATACCAGACCTGATTTACAGTCATGCTCTTTGATCAGCGCCAGTGAGCGATCGATATGCTCTGAAGCCTCTGGGTGGAAGGTGATGTAGGAGGCACCCGCCTTGGCAAAATCAGGAATGAAGCGATCTACAGGCTTCACCATCATGTGTACATCAATATCAGCGGTAACGCCGTGGCTGCGTAGCGCATCACACACCAACGGACCAATGGTCAGGTTCGGTACATAGTGGTTATCCATCACGTCGAAGTGGACGATATCGGCACCCGCCGCCAGTACGTTGTCGACCTCCGCGCCCAACTTGGCAAAATCGGCAGAGAGGATGGAGGGGGCAATCAGATTATCTTTCATAACACTTCCTTTTTATCTGGGAATGGTTTCGTTTCAAAGGGGGAACTTTACAGGATGAGAGGGGATTTTTCAGCCCTTGGTTTACTTCCGTGACTTAGCATTTTCGTATACCTCAAGGCGATCACGTTTACCCACAGCTAGCACCATCACTACAACGTCATTATCAATCACCTCATAAGCCAAGCGATAACCCGATGAACGTAACTTAATTTTATAAGCACTTTCAAAACCACTCAACTGTGCTGACAACACCTTGGGAGATTTTAACCGCTCTTTCAGCTTCTTCTGAAACTGATTACGAATAGATGCATCCAGCTTCTTCCACTCCTTGAGAGCTGCTGGTAGAAACTTCAGTTTATAGGTCATCAATATTGACTTCTATTGCATCCGCTTTCTGGCTCTGACGCCGCTTCACAATCAAACCTAACTCATAATCTTCCAAGGCATCTTCAGTTTCTGTACTAAGCGCTGTACTAAACAGCTCATCCAACTGTTGATACAACGTTCTTCCCACCTCATCCAGCTTCAATGCCATCAAAAAAAGTCCTCTACCCTGGCTCTTCGCGCCCCACAACTGACCAATCTGCTCCTTCTCTTTGGTATCGTCCAACGCCTCCAGATGCTTCCCTTTATACTCAATTACAGCGACTCTGCCATCTTGCAGCTGCACCACAAAATCAGGATAAAACCAGCCATGTGCCAACGGCAATCGAAAGGAGGCCTCTCCCTTGCGCTCCAGATTACGCACCCAATACGCCACCTCGCCATGCATATCAATAGCTCGTGCGCACTCGAACTCCTCCCCCTTGCTCTTCAAGTCACCCACTCGCTGCGTGCCATAATAGTGCTTATTAAACTGGTGTGTGCCGCGATAGTAGCTATTGGCTGGATAGTGGTTTGCCAAAAATTGGAAACCATAGTCAAACTCCACCTCTACATTAACTCCATCATCCTGCTCAAATAGGTAGTGCTGATAGTTCTCACTCTCTGCCTGCAACCGATAGCTGGCAATTTTCCGCTTAACCGCCTTGGCGAGGCGGTATTTGCCCAACACCAACCTTTCCAGAGAGAGGCCACTACTGCGCTGCTGCTCAATAATCTGACGTAAGAACTCCAACAATTGAGGCTGACCGATATCGGGTTGGCGACACTGTCTATCCAGAAAACGGGCCAATACCTTCTCATCCCAAGCGGTATCCAGCCCCCGCAGTTGATACTGCTGTTTTGTTTCCGCAATATACCTACTGGTGACCGCACCATCATCCACATCCAGCGCAAAACGCTCACTACGTTCATCCGCACTGAATTCAGCGGCATTTAATATCGCAGGGTAGTCATTTAGACTCCACCCTCCGAGATAACTGAACAGCTCCGGTTCTGCCAGCTCCAACTCTCCCTGTACAGAAAGGCAAAGCTGGGGAACAGCAAAAGATAGCCCCCGCATCGCTGGTGATTTCCGCTTCTCTAACTGGTAGCGCTGTAAATTCAGCTGGTGGTTCGCACGCTCCTGTTCTGCCTTCGGAAGTAGTGCAACCAATGTCTTCTGCTGCCCTTCATCCAGAGGGGTTGCTACCTCAATAACCGCTGCACCCTCTCCCTTATGTTCAATGGTCACCACATCACTCAACGAGTTCGGCAAAACAGAAATTACACCCTCTTCCTCTAATGTAATCGATACCAATAGCAGCTCATCCTCAGCAGTATCTCCTCCACCTTCCAGCGGTAGCGAGTTGATCTCAATATTATCCTCTGCCTCCTCATTGGCAAACCCCATATCAATCAACCGATCTCTCAGGTTATCTGCCGCACTGATAAAATTAGGCTCACACAAGTGTGCATAGGCACGATTAAGATCCGGCTGCTGTCGTTTTCGTGCATAGGGCATACGCAGTACACGCCCCAACAACTGCTCCACATCGGTCTTTGACTGAATATTAGCCAAGGAACAGAACACATACGCAAAGGAGCAGTCCCACCCCTCCTTCAACGCCTGTACGGTAATGACAACCTCAACTGGGCATTTGGGGTCAAATAGATTCAGCCCATCTAACTCACGTTGATCTCCGGTAACCACCGCAACCCGTGTTTTATCAATCTGCTCATTCTCAATCAGATGTTTTCGCAGCACCTCTGCATGAACCTCCTGATCCTTGTTTTGCGCCTGAAACAGCACCAATGGCCGAATATATTCAGGCTCATTACTCGCCCTCTCTACGAGATAAGTACGCTCTGCCAACGCACCGGACACTGCTGCCTGCCAACTACTATGCGCCGTTAACACCACAGGCAGTTTGATCATCTCTGCCTCTTTCAACTCGGTAGCGGAGACACTGAAGAGGACATTATTACGCGCCTTTGGTGTAGCAGTAAATTCAACAATCGCTGCCGGATTAATGCGCTGCTGCATCTCTACGCTCAACCCCGTCACCGCATTGTGAGCCTCATCCACAATTAACAGAGGCTGGTGGTAGTGAAGTAGGTTTGCCAAAGAGAATTTAACCTGACCAGTCTCAGCCTCTTCCATTCCCATCTGTTCAGCACTACTCATCCGTATGAAGTGAGGCTCCAAATTCTCATTATGTGCATACACCTTGCGCCCATCGGTATTGGTCACACGCAAGGTCTGAATGGTACCCACAATAACACAGGCAGATTGCGCAATATCTGCTGGGCGGAGCAACTCGAAATCAGCAATATCAACCACCCGTACCCGCCCCTCAAAGGCATCATCCAACACCTGTCGATAAGGGTGCTGCAAATTCTTCAGGGCATCCACTGTCTGCAAGCGAATGGTATTGGAGGGAACCAGCCAGAGCACCACAGGAAAATCACACTCCAAGTAATTATCTGAAGCAAGCTTGACTGCATGTGCTCCGAGAATGGTTTTTCCGCCTCCCGTTGGAATCCGCACACAGCAGTAAGGGACTGACTCCATCCCCTTTAGCACTTTGTACCGGCTCTGATATTGCCCCAGCTCCAGCGACTGGGTCACCAGATTAAAGCTAACATCAGGTGAAGTCCCCTCACGACACAGCTCCAGAAACTGGCCTAACGCCTCCAATGCCTTCTGTTGATACGGTTTTAATTCCATTATTAACGTACCTTGATATCGTAGGGGGTCTGTTTAAAGGTGACCTGTTCACGCTTGAGACCGGGCAGGGTAATGCGGCTCGACTCCCCATAGACCACCCAAGGCCCCTCAAAACCACCCGCCTGCTCACGCAACAACTTGAATAGAGAACGGGTCAGCACATTTCCACCACTGGCGCTTTTATCTCCCAAGATGCCGTTATAGAGCAGAGCATAAGCCACCCCTTGATGAAGCCCTAAAAATGGCTGTTTGCCATCAGAGCGTAATGGGTGGCCCGTTTCGGTAAACCAGAGGTGGGAGGCGAGGGTTATAAAACGGACAGCGGGGTTAATCCGCCCTTCCTCATCAAATACCGTTTCACCCAATCGATAAAAGTTAAAACCACCACCACCTTGCCACTCAACTGCCTTAGAAATGCCCCCCTGTTCTCCATCAACCACCTTTTTTAGACGGGGCTGACAGTGGGTGGTGGCATGTTCACCCATCTCGATACCGATATAGCGGCGATTCATTTTTTGGGCTACTGCTGCAGAAGTTCCTGAACCAAGGAAAGAATCCAAAATCAAATCATCTGGATTAGTTGCAATATGAAAAATTCTTTCCATCAACCTTTCGGGCTTCGGCGTATCAAACTCACTTTGATCATGAAACAGCGCCAATATTTCCTTCTTTGACTCATCCGTGTGACCGACCTCAATACTAGGCCACCAAGTCCATGGAACCATGCCTTCAACTTCAGACAAATACCTAATTAAGTTTGGCTGAGAGTTCCCTCCTTTCCCAAAATATATACGCCCTTCTTTTCTAAGCCTTTCAAAAGTTCCTTGTGCAAACCCCCAGCACCTCCCTTTGGATGGCTTATGCACTTTTCCACTTGGACTCACAATTTCATAAAATTGGTCTGGTGTTGCATGGCCTGCTTGAGCAGTTATAGGAATCGTTCTCCACCTCCCCTTAGGATCGTCATTTGGGTTGCGATAAACCTTTCCCTGCTCTTCATTCAGTGGAACTTTATTACGATTTTTCTTAAACACTTTTTTATTCATAGCATATACGTATACATACTCATGAACATCACCTATCGCTTCCCTATTCTCTCTCGAATATCTTTTCTGCCAAACATTTGATGCAACAAAACGGTCTCTCCCAAAAATCTCATCCATCATTACCTTAAGATAAGCCGCTTCAGAATCATCAATCGAAACCCAAATACTCCCATCCTCAGCCAACAACTCCCTCAACAGTTCCAGCCGAGGGTACATCATTGTCAGCCACTGACTGTGTTCCAGATTGTCATCGTAGTGTTCAAAGGCAGATTTGGTGTTGTAAGGGGGGTCAATATAGATACATTTCACCTGCCCAGCATAGAGTGGCAGCAACGCCTTGAGTGCCTCTAAGTTATCCCCTTGAATCAGCATATTTTCGCTATTGGCATCACCATAGCTATACTTTTTTATCGACTTAAGCAGACGATAAGGGACACGGACGCTCTCTTTTACCGCCTCCTCTTTATTCAACCAATCCAGTATCGGCACCGTTCAATCCCCAGAAAAAGTGACCCCCCAAGGTGCGCAGATCTAACGGAATGCGTGGGGGGTGTTATCTTGTAACATACTGTAATACAAATTATTTTAAATCATACCACCTTGATACAGCAAGAATCAATCCATAGTCTGATGCTCATAGCATATCCGGCAAGAAGTTAGCGCTCACTCAACTCATACCAACATTTCAAGCTCATTGCTCTACACCCGCTAACCTCTTTACACCACTCAGCAACATATTAAAGCTGTAAGAGCGATTGCCCTCAACATCCATTACCAAACCAATAGCCCGAGACCCAGACATTTTCTGGTACGAAGGGGCCATTTTTTTAAGTTCCTGAGACGGGTTTGCTAATCGATCCGGGTCCCGGTATTTTGCTCTATTTTGCTGCCTTGCGAGACTGTTTGGGCCAATTGCCTCAGCCACAGCAGCCAGATCTCCCAGATAAAAGCTCTCTAACTCATGACAAGCAATACGAACAAGGTGTTCCTCTTTGCCAGCATTAAGACACTTCTGAACCAATCCCGCTTTAATCTCTTTGCAGTTACCGCTATCTTGGTCCCGCATGACTATGAATTTCGCATCTGGTCGCTGCCAAGCTCTCAAACGAAGAGGCAGACGCTTTTCCAAATCTTGCTTACCGTCAAACACTACAAACTGAGTCTGAACACCCGCTGGTAAAATTTTAGGCAATACTCCTTGTAGCATCGCTTTTGCCGAAGGCTCTTCGAGAAAGAAGACCAATTGCATTATCTGAGGCCTGCACCCTGGAAAAAGCCCTCTTTCCAGAGATAACCCATCTGATCTCCTTCAGCCATAAAGGCAGCAATTTGTTTGTCATCCAGGGCACGTTTGATCGTTGTGCAACCCTGCTCCTTAACCATCCAATACACTTCATCGATCCGTACAGCATTGAGAAAGTCTGGCGAATGGCTGGAGACAAAAACTTGTCCTCCTCTTTCGGCATAGGAACGAAACTCTTCAGCAAGCTCCCACAGTAGCTCTGGGTAGAGTTGGTTCTCTGGCTCCTCAACACAGAGCAGAGGGTGTGGCTCTGTATCGTATAACAGCACCAGATAAGCAAACATCTTAATGGTTCCATCAGAAACATAACGCGCAAGGAACGGGTCTTCAAAGGCTCCATCCTGAAAGCGTAATAGCACTCGCCCCTCTTCAGTCGTCTTCGCATTCACCGAAGTAATGCCCGGCACTCGCTCCGTTAACTTTTGCAAAATCGTCTGAAAAGATTCTGGGTGGCGCGTATGGAGATATTCTGTAACTAGGGACAGATTCTCTCCCTCTCTTGATAGGTGTTCTGCATAGCCCGCCTCCTGTTCTGGTCTGGCACGACTGATATGGAAGTCGGAAATATGCCAGTTCTCAATCAGGTTCCCTAAAGCCACCACAGCTGGGAAACGTTCAAACTGTGCCAGCCCTTTAACCGCCAAAATCTCAGGTGATTTTAACTTTTGACTTTCACGTTGCAGCTCGGAGACATCGGTCACGTTTTCAATTTCATTGGTGACCGCTTCACCCTCTCCATTAGAAAAATCTAGGAAATGCCATGGTTTGCCTCCACTGCCTCGTCGGTACTTCAAAATTTCTCGCGCGACGATAGGACGACCATTGGCCTCCCCCACTTCAAGATAATAGGTTACCAAAGGCGCATTTTCCGTTTCACGGAATTTGATTTCAATCTCAATATTTCCCGTCGCACCCCGGCTACGAACCTCTTGAAATCCCCGACTGCCACCCAGTTTGACTAAGGCGGTATGTACATTGCTATCTAAGGCTTCACGAAGAAACTCAAACACACTAAATAGCGTGGACTTTCCGCTACCATTGGCCCCCACAATGACGCAGAATTTTGGAATATCCAACATCTGTGCCTTACGGAAGCTTTTAAAGTTTTCTAATTGAATCGATTCAATGTGCACAAACCATCTCCTTAAAACTCCATCCCCACGTATTCACTTTTTATGATTCACTTCCTGGCCTCTTGAATCGCCTCATAGGCAGAGCGGATTTGGTGGGTCTTCTCCGTGGCGATCTTCATCATCTCCTCCGGCAGCCCTTTTGCCACCAGTTTATCGGGATGGTGCTGGCTTGTCAGACGACGATAGGCGCGCTTGACCTCTGCATCGGTGGCGCTGGATTGAATACCCAGAGTCTCATAGGCGCTCTCCAGAGTGGGGCGCTGTGAGTGGCTGCCGGGGCGCTGACCTGCGGAGGCCTTGACCATCGACTCCAGCTGTTCATAGAGGGCGGGAGTAATCCCCAGCTCATTGGCAATATGTTGCAGGATTTTATGCTCTGCAGGGTGCAGCGTGCCATCGGCATAGGCCGCTTGCAGCTGAATCTCCATAAACATCTGGGTCAGGGTGGTACGACGACCCACCTCTTTACGAAACTGTTTGAGCAGGTCATCCAGTGGGAATTCTGGATTTTTTCCTTCATTGAAAAGCTTTTCTGCCGCTTTGCGTAGGCTGGCGTTGAGTTGCAGGTGATCCATCACCGCCCGCGCCATGCGGATCTCTTCTGCGGTTACATGCCCATCGGCCTTGGCGACATGCCCCATCACTGAGAAGGTGGCGGTAAAGAAGGCGGTTTGAACCCTCTGCTGGTTGCCCGGCTCCCACCCTATGGAGGAGGCGACCCGCTCCATTCCTCTATCAAAGTTGTGTCCAAAAGCGGCCCCCATCAACGCACCCAGTGGCCCGCCTAATAGAAACCCAAATGCCCCACCTAACAACTTTCCTGCCCAGCCCATAGATTACCTTTTTTATTCCTGATGATCAGTTATCACTCTTTAGTGGGCGATATCTTACACTGTTTTAGGCTCAACCCCTTAGCTTGAAAGGAGCAGCTTAGAAGAGCGTAATCTCATCTTCTCCCTTATCTTGTGCAGCAGCCACCTGCACAACCTCACCTCTGAAGAGTGGCTGCTCACTTCGATCATTATTGGCATCTCCCCATAGCAGGTCGACATTCAATCGAGCGACATCTTTATGCTCCGTGACTGAAACAATATGATATTTAGGATCACTGGTTGTGCGCAGTACGGGCCGTGTATACGGTTTTTTATCCACACCCCACACGGCATGAACCTCAGGATACAGCCGATCACTGGTGCGCTTGGTTACAATTGCGATCTCCCCAGACTCCAGCAGAACTGTAATTCCCGGAGGGAAAAGACCAATTGCGGAGATCATGGCTTGGCTTAAGTGACGATCATATTTGCTCTGTGTCTTACTCAAAAAGTAGCGCATGATCTCTTTCACACAACCAGGGTCCCGATACTCCCGCGGCGTAATCATCGAACCATAGCGATCGACAACGGCTAGCAGCCTTGATTCGTGAGGAATATCTTTCCCAAAGTGGGCGTAGGGATATCCACTGCCATCCATTCTCTCATGATGATAGGCAACGGTCTGAATCCAGCTGCGATCTTGCACACCAAGTGTCATCAACATCTTGCTGCTCTGCTTTGGGTGCTGGCGAATCTGTGCGCGTTGGAAGCTATTCAACTCCCCCTCATGTTTCTCTAGGTCCAGCTGCAGCAGGTACATCCCTAAATTCTGGGTCAGGCTTGCACAGGCTATCGACTCTAGCATGTTTCCACCCCACTTCAGTTTCTTTGCGGTAAGGACTGCAAGCACACTATTCTGGAAGGTACGAAAAATGGCATGATTCAGGTTAGAACGTAAGTGAATCATGCCGATAAGCATATCTGGATTGCAGTCTAATGATTCAACAAGCTCTTTGGAGATATCCACCACTTCACCGACCAGATTGTAGCCATTGGTAATGAAGTTGGTATAGGCGACCTCCAACCGTACAATCAGCTTTTCGATATAGATCGCTGGAGAGCTTGCCGGGTGGTTCTCAATATACTCTTGGTACTCCTCACCATACTGTGTCGTATAGCACTTTAGATTCAGAACCTTATCCACTTTGCTCTGATCATATAGAATAATACCTTTAGAGAGTAGGCGGTCACCGTGCTCACTGTAGATATCAAAATTGATGGGTTTACGGACCTCAATCATCCCCAAAACAACTCTCATGATGACCTCGCTAACTAAACTCGACTGATGCTTTTGACCATAGCATTGATCTCTCTCTGGTGCTACAGCTGCTTACGACAACACCCCAGCATGAAACAGCAGCCTTGGCAGACTCCCGCCTTCAAAATGGTCAACCTGAATACGACTGATACCCGCATTCGGGATCTGTAGCCGAAACATCTTATCCATCGGCATCCCCAGTATATGGCTCAGAATCATCCGCATCATTCCTGCATGTCCCACGATCAGTAGGTGTGACCCTGTGTATTGCTTAAGAGTCTGCTCCCACTGGCCCGTAATACGCTGATGAAAGTCGCTCAGCGCCTCTGCCTCTGGCGGGGTGTTGTTGAGCGGATCATCCCAAAAGCGGTAGAGGCGTTGCGGGTCTTGCTCTATAAGCTCCTGCGCAGTTTTCCCCTCCCATACACCAAAGCCAATCTCAGTAAAGGCATCACTCAGCTCTAGCGGCAGTTGGTGACGCGCTGCCAACTCTTGGGCAAAGGCACTACAGCGACTGAGAGAGGAGCTGAGAATACGATCCCAAGGGCAGTGCTCTCCCACTGCATCACGCATCTGCCCCCACCCTTTATCACTCAGTGGATCATCGATCTGCCCACGATAACGCCGCCCCCCCTCAGGCTCGCCATGGCGTAATAGATCTATAGTGGTGGTGGCTATCTCACTCATTATTTAGAGAGTCCTTTAGAACAGGTCACTGATCACCATCAATGCCAACAGTACCATCCAGGCCATCTCTGCACGACGCACCATCTCCAGCGCATCCCACACCTCTTGCAGGTCCGTCTCAATCAGTGACTCCTCCTCGTCTACAGGCTCAAGCTGTATCGCCCCAGTCCCCGCATGACGCATTACCGCATGGTTATGTTTCCAGTCTCCCGCCTGTTTCATCATCTGCTTAAAGGCTTTGGAGAAGTCCCCCACCAACGCATAGCTGAGTGCAACAAGATGCGCCGAAGGCCAACCCAAGAAGTGGTTAAATTGGGTTAACCAGTGTGGTGCAGCCTCCCCCTCCTCTCCCTGTTGTAACTCCGCCAAGATCAAGCTTAGACGTACCATCAGTGCAGCAGCAGGCCCCAGCAGAATAAACCAGAAGAGCACCGCAAAGATGCGGGGGTTGGCCTCGGTTAATACTGCCTCGGTCAATTTACGCACAACTCCGTGTGGTTGCTGTGGAATCTCCCCCTCAAGCAACCCTTCGGCATGCAGTATCCCCCCCTCAATATCCTCTTTACTCCAGCTCTCCAGCACAGATTCGACCTGGCTACGCAGATCTTTTGGCCCCAGAGAGATGATCAGCACCAACACACTGAAGAGTAACTCTGGTAACCAGCCGCCATCCCCCATCCACTCTCCCAACTGCTGTGCGAGCAACACGGGGATAAGCAGGGTTAACAGTAGCGTAAAGAAGCTGCCTCGTTTGCTATCCACGGTGCGGTGCTCTTCGACCCAGTTGCCCCAGCGGGCAAACCACCCCAGATTACGGTACTCATCCAGCACCGCATAGAAGCGTTCAATGCCGAGGGTGATAATGATGGCCAGTAGAGACATAAATGGTTACCTATACAAGTTGGGCGATCCGTTGCCACTCAAAGGCGGGGCCGGGATCGGTTTTTCTGCCGGGTGCGATATCGCTATGAGCCACAATACGTTGCTGGGTAATCGCCGGATAGTGCTTATGTAGCAGTGGAATCACCCCCCGGAGCTGCTGGTACTGTGCCTCACTATAGGGGGTCTCATCACTCCCCTCCAGCTCGATACCGATGGAGAAGTCATTACAGCGCGTTCGCCCCTCAAAGCTGGAGACCCCCGCATGCCATGCCCGCTCATTCAATGAAACATATTGTACCAGCTCTCCACCACGACGAATCAACAGGTGGGTAGAGACCCTAAGCCCCTTCAGCGGTTCAAAACTGGGGGACTCATCCCCCTGCAGCTGATTAGTGAAAAGTTGATCGATAAAAGGGGTACCAAACACACCCTCGGGAAGACTGATCCCGTGCAACACCAGCAGGCTGATCTCCTCTCCCTGCGGGCGGTTATCAAAGTTGGGGGAGTGGATCTGCTCCACCCCACTCAGCCAACCCTCTGCCGAAACACGCTGCATCTCAGTCTGAGTCGCTGCCGCACTCTCCACGGATATCACACATCCCTTTTAGCACCATATCGGTAAAGCTGACAATACCAATCACCTTTTGATTCTCTACCACCGGTGCGCGGGAGAGTTTAAAGCGCTCGAACAGGCGGGCACAGTAACGAATATCCATCTCCGCATCCACTGTCATCACCGGCTTTGTCATCACCTCATAGACATTGACCCGTTCTGGAGCACGATCTTTGGCCAGTACATGACGGGCAATATCGGAGATCAACAACATCCCAACCTCATCATCATCGTTGCGCTTATCAACGATCAGTGATTTATTCTCAACATGACGCATCTCTGCCAACGCATCAGAGATGGTCGCTAACCCATCCACCATATCAAAGTTCTTTTTCATCACATCCCGCACACGAACCACACTCTTGCCGCCCATTAGATCTGCTCCTCTACCACGTCACTTAACTGTTCAATCTGGCTGGATAGCCCCAGTGCATCCTCAACATCCAGCTGAAACACCATTCCAGTTCCCGGCTCGCTGAATTCACCCACCTCACCAATCGTCTCCAGAATATGGCGACTGAGGTGCTCTTCAACAATAAACAGCAGCATATCGCGGTTGGTCTCCAGCGCCAATCCAAAGAAGGTTTTGGCCACCTTCAACCCCTCACCACGCGCATGGTTGATGACCGTGGCGCCGGTAGCACCCGCCTCACGGGCTGCAGCCATGACCGTGTCGGTCTTATCCTCGTCCACCAATGCGATCAGCAATTTAAAATGCATTATGCTCTCCTATTACACCATAATTCATAGTTCATCCGCTGCAGCAGAACGCTGCGCCATCCACTCTGACAACTGTACATATCCCAGCACCGCAATAATAGGCAGCAGGCTGGCAAACGCAATCAATCCAAACCCATCCAGCATGGCACTACGCCCCGGCACCGAGGTCGCTAACCCTAACCCTAAGGCTGCTACCAGTGGAACCGTTACCGTTGAGGTGGTCACTCCACCCGAGTCGTAGGCTAGGGCGATAATAAATTTGGGGGCAAAGTAGGTCTGAATCATCACGATGAGGTAGCCTGTCACGATAAAGTAGTAGAGAGGTATCCCGCTAACAATACGAAATGCCCCTAGGGTGATCCCGACTGCCACCCCCAATGCCACCGCAATACGCAGCCCATTGGCGGCCACAGTACCACCGGAAACCCCCTCTGCCTTCAACGCAACCGCCAGCAGTGAGGGTTCTGCAATGGTGGTAGAGAAGCCAATCAAAAAGGCGAACAGGTAGACCCAGTAGTAGTCCGACCAGCGCAGTTGATCGATGCTGCGCCCCAGTCCATCCAGAATAAATTTGGGGTCAGAGAGCTGGGTCGCCATCTGCTCTCCCAACGGGAAGATCGCCTGCTCCAGGCCCATCAAGAACAGGGAGAGCCCCAGTAGTACATAGAAGAAACCGATCAGCACCCGTTTCAGGTTGGGAATGCGGCGACGAATAACCGCCAGCTGGAAACCGAAGATAATCCCTACAATCGGTAACATATCCCCCGCAGTAGCAATCAGTGAGTGCTGAAATTCGGCCAGAAACCCCATCAGATAAACATCCCATATCCCATCACGAAGATCATTGGGGTGAGGGAGGCGAAGGCGATCAGACCAAAACCATCGGTCATCGGGTTACGCCCACGAATACTGCTGGCTAAGCCAACCCCAAGCGCGGTTACCAGCGGCACGGTGACGGTCGAGGTGGTGACACCACCTGCATCATAGGCGAGCCCAATAATTTCATCTGGAGCAAATAGGGTCATCACCACCACGCCTAGATAGCCACCAATAATCAGATACTGAATCGGCCACCCTTTGAGGATCCGGATCACGCCAACCAGAATCGCCAGCCCTACGGAAAACGCCACGGTAAAACGTAGGCCATTGGCATAACCCTGCTTCTCCTCCTCACTGTTACCGATCATCCCCCCCGCTGCGGCGACCTCAGCCGCTTCACTGGAGACCAGAATCAGCGCAGGTTCAGCGACCGTGGTACCAAAACCGAGCAGGAAGGAGAAGGTCATCAGCCATGGCAGGCTACCTTTTTTGGCCAGCGCTTCAGCCATCCCCTCTCCAATCGGGAATAGCCCCATCTCTAGCCCATAGATAAAGAAGGTGAGCCCCAGCACCACCAGAAACAGGCCAAAGGCGATCTCCGGCAGATTGTTGATCGGCTGTTGTAGAATCACCAACTGAAAAAAACCAATCACCAAGATGATCGGGGCCAAGTCGCGTAGACTGCCTAATAGTGTATGTATAAATCCGGAGAGCGATTCGTTCATGGCAGCGCATAATAACAGGAATGGTTACTGATATGAGAAATCTCAATCTCTATCCTGAGAGAGGATTTACCCTGCTTGAGACCCTGATCTCTCTATTCATTCTTACCACTGCACTGCTTGGATTTGCTGCACTCTCTACTCAGGCACTACAGGCAACACGCGGAGCCATTCACCACGATTTGGCTACACTACAGGCCATCGACATGGCTGAACGCATGCGCTCTAATCCGCTTGCGGTGCATTCAAGCAGCTACTTTGACCTCTCTGGCACCCCAACAGGCAGTGACTGTAGCGCAACAAGCTGCGACCCAACCATGATGGCAAAATTTGATCTACGAGAGTGGAACCAACGCAACACCTCACTACTCCCCTCAGGCGTGGGGGTGATCGATAACCGTGGAGACCATATTGAGATCACCATCCAGTGGCAAGAGGGTGTAGCCTCTGTTGAGCATACCCTCCAGATCACCCCATTATGATCAGCACACCAAGCCGTAGCGGTGGCTTTACACTGGTTGAACTGCTGGTCTCCATCGCACTGGGGGTCTCTATATTACTGGCAACCACTCAGCTCTTTATAGAGGGGAGAGGGAGCTTTCAGTATCAGTCCGAGTGGCGCTCGCTGCATGAGCAGGGGCGGTATCTGATGCAGTTCTTCAACGCTGAGTTAAAAAAGGTTGGTTACCCTAAAACAGGTTTTAGCGGTAACCCGCTCTCTGCCACCAACAACAGTGGCGAGAACCAGAGTGACACCCTCACTCTGAGCTATCAAGATGGAAAAGATTGCGCGGGATCTTCAGCCGCCACCATCCGTTACTATCTGGATTCAGGTGATCTGCGCTGTGATGGCAATGGCAGCGCCAGCCCCACACCACAGAGCCTAGCCAGCCATGTGGATGGTCTCCAGTTTCGCTTTGGGGCTGATCTGGATAGCGATGGAGCCATTGACCACTATCTAGAGGCCCATGAGGTCAGCAACTGGGAGCAGGTTCACACCATAACTACAGCAATACTGTTACGTAGTGAGTTGGCCGTGCGAGACAGCAAGGACGAAGCAACCTATCCCCTACTGAACAGCGACTATGGCCCCTTCAATGACTATCATCTACGCAAGATCTACCAGATCACTACTCAACTGCGAAACCACTAAAAACCGTTGATCCACAAAAAACCCGCAGCCACCTTTCGATGACTGCGGGTCTTTAACTACAAAGCAGCTGGTTTAGTTGACCTTAGGGTCCAACTCGCCAGTCGCGTAACGACCAAACATGGTCTCCAGAGAGACTGGCTTAATCTTGTCCGCCATCCCTTCACAACCGAAGGCCTGGTAACGGTTCTTACAGATCTCCTTCATACCCTGCGTAGCCTCTTTAAGGAACTTACGTGGATCGAAGTTAGCTGGATTCTCCTGCAGGTGACGGCGAACCGAACCAGTAGAAGCCATACGTAGGTCTGTATCGATATTGACCTTACGCACACCATTCTTGATACCTTCAACAATCTCACCGACAGGAACACCGTAGGTCTGACCCATATCACCACCGAAGTCGTTGATGATCTTCAGCCACTCCTGAGGTACAGAAGAGGAACCGTGCATTACCAGGTGGGTGTTTGGAATGCGTGCGTTGATCTCTTTAATGCGATCAATACGCAGGATCTCACCGGTAGGCTCCTGAGTGAACTTGTAGGCGCCATGAGAGGTACCAATAGCAATTGCCAGAGCATCAACACCAGTGGCCTTCACAAACTGTGCAGCCTCTTCTGGATCGGTCAGCAGCATGTCCAGGTCGAGCTTACCCTCAGCACCATGACCATCCTCCTCACCCATCTCGCCAGTCTCCAGCGAACCCAGACAACCCAGCTCACCCTCTACAGAGGCACCGCCCGCATGGGCCATGTCAACTACCGTTTTGGTTACATCGACATTGTATTCAAAGCTGGATGGTGTTTTGCAGTCTGCCATCAGAGAGCCGTCCATCATCACTGAGGTAAAACCAGACTGGATAGAGCGCAGGCAGATCGCTGGCTCAGAGCCGTGGTCCTGATGCATTACCACAGGAATGTGTGGGTACATCTCAACCGCAGCAGAGATCAAGTGACGCAGGAATGGTTCACCCGCATAAGAGCGTGCACCAGCAGAGCCCTGCATAATGACGGGGCTGTTGGTCTCATCCGCAGCCTGCATAATGGCGTGAACCTGCTCCATGTTATTCACATTAAACGCAGGCATTCCATAACTATTCTCAGCTGCATGGTCCAGCAATTGACGCATTGAAATCAGCATCGACTTTCTCCTTAACTATTCTACAAAAATAAAAATAAAACCATAAACACCACTCAACCCAAACAGCTCAGCGGCACATCTATCTAACTCGATTCAGCATCCAGATCATCCGCACTCATCGAACCGACGCGACAGATCTTCATGGTGTTGGTTCCGCCCCCCTCACCCACCAGGTCTCCCTTGGTAAGAATCACGGTATCTTTGGTACGCACCACACCACGACGAACCAACTCATCAATCATCTCTTGATTGATTTCGCCTTTGCTCTTGTCCGTCAGATCAAAGCTGACTGGGTAGACCCCGCGATACATCGTCACCTTGCGCCGCGTCTGCAAATTACGGGTCATTGCAAAGATAGGGATTCCAGAGCTGATGCGCGACATCCACAACGCGGTATGCCCCGACTCGGTGAGTGAGGCGATCGCCTTTACACCCAAGTGGTTGGCCGTATACATCGCGGCCATCGCAATAGCCTCATCACGGCGGCGGAAGTGCTCATTCATGCGGTGACCAGATACCTTGGCAGCGCGTTGCTGCTCTGCCTCGATACAGATATTGGACATCGCCTCGACCACTTTTTCCGGATATTTTCCTACAGCAGTCTCACCCGAGAGCATCACCGCATCGGTACCATCCAGTACTGCATTGGCGACATCAAACACCTCGGCACGGGTCGGGATGGGATTCTCGATCATGCTCTCCATCATCTGGGTTGCGGTGATCGCAAAACGGTCCATCGAACGGGCCAGTTTAATCAGCCGCTTCTGCACGGGAGGCAAGGAGGCATCGCCAATCTCTACACCCAGATCACCACGCGCGACCATAATGCCATCGGACTCCGCAATAATCTCATCAGCTACCGGGATGGCTTCAGCACGCTCCATCTTGGAGACTATGCCGCACTCTCCCCAGCCTGCGTCTATCAACAATTTACGCGCTTCGCGTACATCCTCTGCACTACGCACGAAAGAGACGGCAACATAGTCGGCCTGCATCTTGGCGGCAATCAGAATATCGGCACGATCCTTATCGGTGAGTGCTGCAGCGGAGAGCCCTCCACCCTGTAGGTTGATCCCCTTGTTGTTGGAGAGCGCACCACCCACAGTGACTCGGCAGTTGACCTTGTTTCCGTCAACATCTCGTACCCAGAGTACAATACGTCCATCATCCAGCAGCAGTGAATCACCACGCGAGAGGTCGTTGTGCAACTCTTTGTAGGTGGTTCCAACCGCCTCTTGGGTGCCCGCATCGATCTCCATTCCCATATCGATACAGAAGGCATCACCTTCCGCCAGCTGGATTTTTCCACCAACAAATTTACCAATACGGATCTTCGGCCCTTGCAGATCGGCCATGACACCAACTTGGCGACCATGAGCACGGGCACGATTACGCACCGTCTCTGCACGGTTGAGGTGCTCCTCTTCAGAGCCGTGAGAGAAGTTGAGGCGTACTACATCAATGCCCGCCTCAATCAGCTTATCCAGCGCCTCCGGCGAATCCGTTGCCGGTCCGAGGGTTGCAACAATTTTTGTGCGTCTCAGCATAGGTTTCCTATCTGTGGTCTCGATGAAATTTCTTCCAACTTACCCGTTTGCACGCTCTTCCAGCATCGCTACTGCAGGCAACTTCTTACCTTCGAGGAACTCGAGGAAGGCACCACCACCGGTAGAGATATAAGAGACGCGATCAGAGATATTGTACTTGTCTACGGCTGCCAAGGTATCGCCACCGCCTGCGATAGAGAAGGCATCAGAGTCCGCAATCGCCTCACCCAGTGCCTTGGTGCCTTCACCAAACTGGTCAAACTCAAAGACACCGACTGGGCCGTTCCAGACTACGGTTCCAGCAACCTTCATCATCTCTGCAAAGCGGGCAGCGGTATCTGGGCCGATATCGAAGATCATATCGTCATCTTCTACATCTTCAACCCTCTTCACTGTGGCAACAGCACTCTCAGAGAACTCTTTACCCACAACCACGTCGGTAGGTACAGGGATCTCACGTCCCTTGGCCTTAGCAGCCTCCATCAGGCGCTGCGCCTCAGGGATCAGGTCTGTTTCAACCAGAGATTTACCCACATTATGGCCAGCGGCTGCAATAAAGGTATTCGCGATACCACCACCAGGGATCAACTGGTCGACCACACCGGAAAGAGACTCTAGCACGGTCAGCTTGGTTGACACCTTAGAGCCACCAACAATGGCAGCCATTGGGCGCGCAGGGTTATCCAGCGCCTTGCCCAATGCATCCAACTCACCCGCGAGCAGTGGACCGGCACAAGCAACAGGTGCAGTCTTAGCCACGCCATGGGTGGAGGCCTGTGCACGATGCGCAGTACCAAAGGCATCCATCACATAGATATCACACAGTGCGGCATATTTGGCAGAGAGGTCGTCAGCACTCTTCTTCTCTCCAACATTGAAACGGACATTCTCCAGCAGCACCACATCACCATTATTCAAAACCGGGCCATCAGCCAGATAGTTGACCATCAGTGGCACCTCTTTACCCAGTGCATCACTGAGATAGTCCGCAACAGGCTGCATAGAGAACTCACTCGCAGGCTCGCCCTCTGTTGGACGACCCAAATGAGACATCAGCATCACCTGTGCTCCTGCCTTGATGCAGTGCTCAATCGTTGGCATAGAGGCACGAATACGCTTATCGCTGCTCACTTTTCCATCCTTGATCGGCACATTGAGATCCTGACGGATCAGTACACGTTTACCGGCGAGATCGAGATCGGTCATCTTGATTACTGACATTTCACTACTCCTGAAAATCTTAAAAAATAGGTGTGTAATTAAAGCTTAAAAAGGGTTCTTTGCAAAACAGAATAGAGCTAGAAACTGCTTTGCAAAAAACTCAGCCCTCGAAAATGAGGGCTGAATTTTGGTCAACGTTTAGTTGTTAGCAACGTGCTTCACAAAACGCATCATGTTACAGGTGTAACCGTACTCGTTATCGTACCAAGAGACGACCTTCACAAAGGTGCCGTCCAGTGCGATACCGGCAGTCGCATCAAAGATAGAGGACTGGCCAATGCCACGGAAGTCCGTAGAGACAACCTTCTCATCGGTGTAACCCAACGTACCCTTCATTGCGCCTTCAGAAGCTTCCTTCATCGCAGCACAGATCTCGTCGTAGCTCGCTTCCTTATCCAACTCAACAGTCAGGTCAACAACAGAGACGTCTGAAGTTGGTACGCGGAATGCCATACCGGTCAGCTTGCCATTGAGCTCAGGAAGAACCACACCTACAGCCTTCGCAGCGCCTGTTGATGAAGGAATCATGTTCTCCAAGATTCCACGACCACCGCGCCAATCCTTCATGGAAGGACCGTCAACGGTCTTCTGAGTAGCTGTTGCAGCGTGAACGGTAGTCATCAGACCACGCTTCAGCCCCCACTTGTCATTCAGTACCTTGGCAACCGGTGCCAAGCAGTTGGTGGTACAAGAGGCAGCAGAGACAATAGCCTGACCTGCGTAGGTCTCATGGTTAACACCATATACAAACATTGGCGTGCCATCCTTGGATGGAGCAGACTGTACAACCTTCTTCGCGCCCGCATCGATATGTGCCTGACAGCTATCTTCTGTAAGGAAGAAGCCGGTGCAGTCGATAACGATATCTGCATCAACATCGCCCCACTTCAGGTCCGCCGGGTTACGCTCTGCAGTCAGACGGATATCCTTACCGTCTACAATCAGTGCGCCCTCTTTAGAACCGACTTCACCACCGAAACGGCCATGTACTGAGTCATACTTCAGCATGTAAGCGAGGTACTCTGCGTCAAGCAGGTCATTTACACCAACGACTTCGATGTCGCTGAACTCTGCCTCTTTATAAACCGCACGGAAAACCATACGACCGATACGACCAAAACC
>JABGQL010000096.1:0-19414 GCA_018648825.1 Gammaproteobacteria bacterium | reverse complement strand
AACTGCTTGAAGAGTTCACCTGCAGGTGCAGACTCGCCGAAGGAGTCCATACAGACCACTGCGCCTTCCAGACCAACATACTTGTGCCAGCCATTATCAACACCAGCTTCAACTGCAACACGCTTAACACCCGGAGTGAGTACAGAATCTTTATATGCCTGATCCTGATCATCATACTTGTCCGTGGATGGCATAGAGACAACACGTACCTTACGGCCCGTCATCGCTGCTGCGGCATCTACCGCCAAGCCCACCTCAGAACCGGTAGCGATGAGGATTACCTCTGCATCACCCTCACAATCCTTCAGTACATAACCACCCTTCTCAATGTTTTGCAGCTGCTCCGCTGTGCGCTCCATTGGGGTCAGGTTCTGGCGAGAGAAGACCAGTGCGGTTGGGGCATCGCCACGCAGCATCGCCATCTTCCAAGAGACCGCAGACTCAATCGCGTCACATCCTCTCCAAGTGTGGAAGTTAGGGATCGCACGCATAGTCGCCAACTGCTCAACGGGCTGATGCGTAGGACCATCCTCACCCAGACCGATCGAGTCATGAGTGTAGACATAGATGGTACCGATCTTCATCAATGCAGACATACGTAGTGCATTACGCATGAACTCCATAAACATAAAGAAGGTTGCGCCGTAGACCTTGAATCCGCCGTGCAGCACCATACCGTTCATCATGTGTGCCATACCAAATTCACGCACACCCCAAGAGATGTAGTTACCGTTGGCGTTCGCTGGAGTCACTTTAACCGTACCAGACCAGTTGGTCAGGTTAGAGCCGGTCAGATCCGCAGATCCACCAAACAGCTCAGGCACCACAGGACCCATCGCCTCGATAGCGTTCTGTGAAGCCTTGCGGGAAGCAATGTTAGGCATCTCTTCCTGTGTCTTGGCGATAAACTTGTCCATCTCTACTTCGAAGTTAGCAGGCAGATCACCACTCATGCGGCGCTCATACTCTGCAGCCTCGGTTGGATAAGCGGCCTTATAGGCGTCAAATCGGGCCTGCCATGCAGCCTCGTCTGTTGCGCCTTGCTCTTTGTGATCCCATCCCGCATAAACCTCATCAGGAATTACAAATGGATCGTGTGACCAGCCCAGCTCCTTACGCGTTGCAGCGATCTCTTCGTCACCCAGAGGGGCACCGTGACAATCATGCGTACCGCAGAGGTTTGGTGAACCGAAACCGATGGTGGTACGGGTACAGATCAGAGAAGGCTTACCTGTCTCTGATTTAGCCGCTTCCACAGCTGCGCTGATCGCATCCGCATCATGACCGTCTACATCACGGACTACATGCCAGCCGTAAGACTCGAAACGGCCAGCAACGTCTTTCTCCATCCAGTCGGAGATATGTCCGTCGATAGAGATATCATTGTCATCCCAGAAGGCAACCAGTTTACCTAGGCCCAAGGTACCCGCCATCGCAGATGACTCGTGAGAGAGCCCCTCCATCAAGCAGCCATCCCCCATAAAGACGTAAGTGTTGTGGTCTACGATGTCGTGGCCTGGCTTGTTGAACTGTGCGGCCAGTGTACGCTCAGCAATCGCCATACCGACAGCATTGGTGATGCCCTGACCCAGAGGACCGGTAGTGGTTTCGATACCATCGGCATAACCATACTCAGGGTGACCTGCAGTTTTGGCGTGAAGCTGACGAAAATCCTTGATGTCATCCATAGTCAGGTTGAAACCTGTCAGATGCAACAGGGAGTACATCAACATGGAGCCATGTCCATTAGAGAGTACAAAACGGTCACGATCCGACCATTTGGCATTGGTGGGGTTAAACTTCATGTGGCCGTTCCACAACACCTCTGCGATGTCTGCCATACCCATTGGGGCACCTGGATGTCCAGAGTTGGCCTTCTGTACTGCATCCATACTCAATGCACGAATCGCATTGGCCAGTTCTCTTCTTGATGACATATTCTATTTCTCCCTACCGTTCAGGAATTCATTTGAGACCTTGATCAGACATTCTGCACATCGTAATCAGGGGCGTATTAAAAAACTTAAAGCTGTGTATTGAACGCAGCATTCTTACTCAGAAGGGGCATAAGGGCAACAGGGGAATACGATAAGGGCATTTAGAATTTTAGATCACCACAACAATACAAGTAATACAGTAAGTAAATCAAATAGTTACAACCACAACTAGATCTCTGCCATAGCCTGCATTAACTCCTGAACCAACGCGGGAACTGGGTTTTGCTCGCCATTATCCAGCGCATCGCAGATCTCTTTACCCAATCGGGTGATTTCAGGGAAGCCGAAAGTTGCGCCACTTCCCTTCACAGTATGCGCGATGGCGCGCACCTCTCCCCAATCTTCTTCAGAGAGCGCCTGCTCAATCAGCCCCCGCTGCAGATGGGTGCGATCAACAAACAGCTGCATCAGCTCTTCATCAACAAAACTGCCCACCTCAGCCTGCTGTTTCACCTCACCACCCGGTTCTGCGGCCTGCAGATACTGCTCCAATATCTCGATCAACGCCGCTCGCTCAATCGGTTTAGAGAGCAGATCACTACAGCCTATAACCTCCAGCTGCTCACGGTACTGCTCGACATCCTCTGCCATAGCCACAATCGGGCTTTCACAGCCGACCGAACGCATTAATTGCATCGCATCAGGGCCGTCCATCTCTGGCAGCTTGACATTCATCAAGATCAGATCAAACGGTTGACTCAGGCCGTGCTCGACAGCCTCATTACCGTGGCTAGCGATGGTTACTTCAAGCCCCAGAGACTCCAATAGCTCACGCTCCTGTACCTGTAGCTCAGGAATATCTTCCGCCACCAAAACCTGCCCAGTAAAACAGAGACTGTTTTCTGGCTCAGCCTCCGCTAGATACTGTCTCAACACCCCCATCAAGCTAGCTTGATCAATCGGCTTAGAGAGAAAACCATCACACCCTGCCGTCTCAAACTGTTCTCGATGCTGCTGCATTACATTCGCCGTTAATGCCACAATCGGGGTCTCACAACCCACAGAACGCATCAGCTGGGTAGCCTCAATGCCATCCATCTCTGGCATCTGCATATCCATTAAGATCAGATCAAAGGGGGTAGCTAAGCCATGCTCTACCGCCTCTTTTCCATTATTGGCAATGGTTACCTCAATACCCGCAGCCTCAAGAATTTTGCGCTCCATCATCTGTAGCTCAGGAGTATCCTCAGCCACTAACACATGCCCCCTGAAGTAGTTGACCTGCTGTTGGCTCGCCCTCGGCTCCAGTGGCAGTGCCGCTTGATCACTTAATTGATAGGGCAAATTGAACTGAAAACAGGACCCCACCCCCTCTTCACTGCTTACGTCAATCGATCCACCCATCAATTCCGCCAAGGTGGCGGAGATATGCAACCCCAGGCCCGTTCCGCCATAGCGCCGAGAGATAGATTGATCTGCCTGCTCAAAGGGCTTAAACAGACGCTCCAACACCTCATCCGACATTCCAATACCGGTATCGGTAATCGAAAAGTGGAGCCGCTCTTCATCCACCCATGCCTGCAGCGTAACTCCCCCCTCCTGAGTAAATTTGATCGCATTACCCATCAGGTTAATCAGGATCTGTCCAATGCGCCGCTCATCACCCACAAACTGCATGGGGAACGGCTCTTTCTGTACCACATCCAAGGCCAGGCCCGACTCCTTGGCACGACCACTAAAGGACTGATTCAGCTCATTGATTAGCAAATTCAGATCATAATCAAGGTGGTCCACCTCAAACTTTCCAGACTCAATCTTGGAGAGGTCCAGAATATCGTTAATCAGGGAGAGTAGACCGCGACTGGAGACTCCGATGGAACCCATCAACTCTACCTGATTTTGATTCAGCCCGGACGCCTCCATCAACTCGGTATTACCAATAATCGAGGTGAGCGGAGTGCGCAACTCATGACTCATTGAGGCAAGAAAGTCATCCTTGGCTTTGCTGGCTGCCTGCGCCTGCTCCAGCGCCAATACCAAGTCTCGCCCCTGACTCCACTGTGCCGCCAGTGAGAGCGTCAACTGTAACAGTTCGTTCACATCTACCGGCTTGGTAAGGAAGTCAAAGTTGACACCAATACGCTGACGGATCTCAGTCAAACTGTAGTCCATATAGGCGGTGATCAACACAATGCGAACTTCAGTGTCGACTTCGCGAATACGCTCTGCGGTCTCCAACCCATCCCACCCCGTTGGCATACGCATATCAAGATAGATTACCGCATAAGGGTCGCCCGCCTCACTGGCCTCAATCAGCTTTTGCAGCCCCTCCTGACCGCTCATTGCATGGTCCAGTCGGAAGCGACTGGCATCTGATGGGGGACTCTCGTCCTCCTCAACCACGATACCCATCAACTTCTCAATCTCATCCAACTCATCACCCATCTTTACCTCAAAGATAGCTTGATAAGTTTCGTGCACGGCCTCCTCATCATCGACTGCGAGGATGCGCCATTGCTGCTCTTGCTGCTGGGGAGAAGATTGGGTCATAAACTGCTAATGATAGTTGCGACTAGGCCGCTTCACCCTTCCATTTGATCGAACACCCCATACTGGGGATCTGTTGTGCCGGCCCGCGCCCTGTCTCCACCACTTGACTCATCGCCTCAAACAGCTCTCGACGCACGCCATCTGCTGCCGTCTGTTTACGACTCTCGTCCAGGCGACCACGATACTGTAGCGCCAAATCCGCATTGTAACCAAAGAAATCGGGGGTGCAGACCGCACCAAAGGCCTTGGCTACTGCTTGTGACTCATCCACCAAATAAGGGAATGGAAACTTAAATTGTGCCGCAATTTTGCGCATATTCTCAGGGGAGTCTTCCTCATACTGCGCAGAGTCGTTGGACATGATTGCAACACTGTTCAGCCCCATCGCCTTCAACGCCACTGTATCACGCACCAAGCGTTCACGAATCGCCTTTACATAAGGACAGTGGTTACAGATAAACATCACCAGCAGCCCCTTCTCCCCCCGGAGCCTCTCTGGTGTCCACAGAACTCCGTCAACATCCGCCAGCTCAAAGTCAGGCACTGCTGCATCAAATTCACAGACGGGGGTCTCCAAACTCACCATTACACCCTGCTCCTTGCCACCGAAAATAGAAAAGTAGGATACTACAGCACCACTCAAACCCCAAACTTGATCGCCTGTCACCATGAAGAAAACCAAAAACACCCCCAAAACCGACAAAAACTCTACCGGAATTGGCTGGCTTACCACTGATATCGAAGAGATTGAGCGGCGACGACAGCGAGCACGCAAAGAGGCGCATCAACTAGAGGCGCTTGATTCCGCACACGGTGCTTGGCAACTCACTACAGAGAGCGGTACCCGCTATCAGATTGAGTTACGCTCACTACATCACACCATCAACAGCTGTGACTGCCGCGACTTTGAGAGCAATGGCCTCGGTACCTGCAAACATATTGAGGCTGTGCTATCTCAACAACACCCTCCCACTCAACCCCCCACTGAGATCTGGTTAGATCGGCGCATTGCCGAGACTGATGCCCCCCACAAGCAACCCCAACCCGTAATTCGCATTCTCTGGCCGAATCAGTTGCGCAAGAACGGTAAGCTGTACCAGCTACTCTCCCCCTATTTCTCAGAGAACGGTGAGCTATTGGCCGCACCACTTACCGGAATGGCCGCGATTCAACAGGCGGTCGATACGCTACCTGCCCGTAGTCGAAGCGGACTCCGCATCTCTCGCCTGATTCCCCCTTGGCTCCAGCAACTACGCCAGGAGGAGCAGCGCAAACTGGCACGCAGTGGCTTCCTCAAGGATGTGGCGAGCGGCAAACGCAGTCTGGACCTGGTCAACCTTCCCCTCTACGACTACCAACAGGATGGAGCCATCCACCTCGCCTTTAAGGGACGCGCCATTCTGGCCGATGAGATGGGGCTGGGAAAGACGGTTCAGGCCATTGCCGCAGCCGAGCTACTGGCACAGACCCGCAAAATCGAACGGGTGCTGGTGCTCTCTCCGGTCTCGCTGAAGACAGAGTGGGAGGAGCAGATTGAGAAGTTCACCAAGCGCTCCACCCTGATCATTCAGGGTAACCGCACCGACCGCCTGCGCCTCTATCGACAGAACCACTTCTTCTACCTCGCCAACTATGAACAGACCCTGCACGATGCAGAGGAGATCCAGAACATCCTCGCCCCCGATCTAATCATTCTGGATGAGGCACAACGGATCAAAAATTGGCAGGCCAAAACGGCCAATGCTGTAAAGGCACTGAACAGTCCATTCCTGTTTGTGTTGACTGGCACCCCGCTGGAGAACCGCATTGATGAGATCTACTCCATCGCTCAGGCGATTGATCCACAGCTGTTTGGTCCGCTATTCCGCTTTAACCGTGACTTCTATCGACTGGATGAACGCGGCCGTCCGCAGGGAGTACGTAACCTCGATGCCCTCTATCGTCGATTACAACCGATTCTACTGCGACGCAGAAAACAGGAGGTAGAGGGAGAGCTACCCGACCGTACCATCAACACCTACTTCGTGGGTATGGAGCCAGAACAGGAGGAGCGCTACGGCGAATACAGCGCACAGGTTGCCCGTATTATGCATGCCGCAAAACAGCGTCCGCTACGCCCGGAGGAGTTCAAAAATCTACAGAGCAAACTGGCCTGTATGCGTATGCTCTGTGATACCCCCTATATTCTTGATTCCGAGTGCCGCATCTCCCCCAAGCTGGAGGAACTAAAGAAGATCTTTGCCGAGCTGTTTGTGGAGCCAGACCCTGGAACCGAACCCAACAAGGTGATCCTCTTCTCCGAATGGACCCGGATGCTGGAGCTGATCCAAGCAGAAGCTGAACAGCAAGGCATTGAGTACGCCCTGCATACCGGAGCCGTGCATCAGAAAAAACGACGACTGGAGATCAACCGTTTCAAGAGTGATCCAGCATGCCGCCTCTTCCTCACCTCCGATGCCGGAGCCACTGGCCTCAATTTGCAGGCCGCCAATATCGTCATCAATGTAGACCTGCCGTGGAACCCCGCCAAGCTGGAGCAGCGCATTGCCCGTGCCTGGCGCAAACATCAGAAGCGTGCAGTGCAGGTGATCAACCTGGTGTGCGAGAACTCGATTGAGCACCGCATTCTCCATATTCTGGACCAGAAAAAGGCGCTGGCTGACGGGGTACTGGATGGAGAGGGGGTAACCGAGATGGACCTCCCCTCCGGGCGTGGTGCAATGCTGGAGCGGCTGGAGGCGTTGATGGAGGAGCGTCCAACCACCGTACTCAAGCCAAAACCAGAACCAGAGCCAGAACCGAAGATAAACCCGTTACAGCAGCTACAACAGGAGGTTGAGGCTCGCGCACCCGGCTTGGGGGGCTCTATCACCGAGATTGAGAATGCCCGCGGTGAAAAGCACATCCTTGCCGTCGCCCCTGACTCACAACAAAAGACGGTTGAGGAGGCGCTACAAGCTTCCAGTGACCCCGTAGAGCTGATTGACCCAGAGACCTTGGCACTACTGAAACGGCTGGCTGATGCTGGGGCCATCACCCTTAACAGTGCAATGGCGCAGTTACTCCCTGACCATAAAGAGGAGCAACAACGACAACAGGAGAGAACACGAGCACGCATCAAAAAGGCACAGCAGCAACTCAGCGAGGCGGAGCGCCCACTGAAAATGGCACAACTGCTATTTGATGGCGGTTTTCAACAAGAGGCGCTTTCTCCATTATGTGAGGCGATCAAAACAGGGGCCGCCCTGCTGATTGAGGCAGAAGAGAGCAAGAAGATTACTCAAACCGGACTGCCGCCAGAGCAGGTCGCCTTTGTGCAGTTGTTCACCAAGCGCCAGCCGAAGGAGTGTGACAGTACACTGCTGAAAAACAGCCATACCCTGATCCATGAGATTGGAGTGCGCTTACAGGCGATGCTGTTGTCTGGGTAGCGCTGAGATAGAAAAGAGAGATCAGGAGCGTGTAACACAAGAGGGTTCAAGATTTGAAGGATCTCGAAACACTCAATTAACCTACAGAGCGGCAGAGAGGAGTAGTAGACTGCTTCACCACTCAACTTCTGCTCAAACTCTCGATATGGACACTACCAGAGCAGTTGATTATGAATTCTTCCCCATCTGAACTTGAACAACTGCAACAAGAGAACCAACGCCTACGAACACTGCTGAAGCAGCACGGCATTGTCGATCTACAACAGCCGGAACAACAGACCACACAATCCCAAGTAACCAATGCACAAGATCACATAACCAAACAAGCAACACTATCCGACCAAAAGAAGATCAGTCTCTTCCGCAATCTGTTTCAAGGACGGGAAGATCTCTATCCACTACGCTGGGAGAAGAGGGACGGAGCTAGCGGCTACACCCCCGCATGCAGCAATGATTGGAAACCAGGGATCTGTGGCAAGAAGGCAGCACCAAGAATCAAGTGTGGAGAGTGTACGCAACGCGCCTTTCTACCACTGACCGACAAAGTCATTCGTCATCACCTCCAGGGCAAGATCACCATCGGCATCTACCCTCTGCTCCCCACCGAACAGTGCCACTTCCTCGCCATTGATTTTGACAAGAGAGGGTGGCGTGAGGATATTCAGGCAGTCGCCTCTAGCTGTCGCCAATTTCAGATTCCTGCCGCTATTGAGATCTCCCGTTCCGGCAATGGTGGACACCTCTGGATCTTTTTCACTGCCCCAACTCCAGCCATTGAAGCGAGACAGCTCGGTGCCGCACTGATCAGCCACACCTGCGCCCATCAACGCCAGCTGGAGTTGGCCTCTTATGACCGGATGTTTCCCAACCAGGAACGGATGCCAAAAGGTGGATTCGGAAACCTGATTGCGCTGCCACTACAGGGCGACCCCAGAAAGCTGGGGCGTTCGATCTTTGTCAATGACCAGCTCCAACCCTGGCCCGATCAGTGGGAGTATCTACACGCCTTACAGCAGATGGATGCCATCATGGTGGCGACCGCAATCCAGCAGCTGAGTCGTGGCGGTCATGTACTGGATGTCGCCTTTATTGAGGAGGAGAATCAGAGTACGCCATGGAAACGACCCACAGCCCCCACCCATAAAATACCCGGCACCCTCCCCAAAACCGTAATCATCACCCTTGCCAATCAGATCTATTTCGAGAAGGGCGGGCTTACCCAGCCACTCACCAACCGGCTGATCCGGCTTGCTGCATTCCAGAATCCAGAATATTACAAGGCACAACAGATGCGCTTCTCGGTCTGGGACAAACCACGCATTATCGGCTGCGCAGAGAACTACCCCAAATATATTGCCCTGCCACGAGGCTGCCTGGATGAGGTCAACCGCCTGTTACAGGAGAATGGAGTTCAAACTCATCAGACCGACGAACGGTTTAGCGGCACCCCAATCAACTACAACTTCAATGGCACACTGCGCAATGACCAACAGCAGGCGGTCGATGCCATGCTGGCAAAAGAGACGGGGGTACTCTGCGCACCAACCGCCTTCGGCAAGACCGTCACTGCCGCCGCCATCATTGCTGCACGAAGAGTCAACACTCTAATCATCGTCAATCGCACCGATCTGTTGCAGCAGTGGATGGCGCAACTCCACCTCTTTCTTGAGCTGGATTCAGCAGATCCGGATTCAACAACTATTGGACAGTTTGGCGGCGGCAGGCGAAACCCCACTCTCAAGATTGATGTAGCCGTAATGCAGTCACTGGTGCGAAAGGGGGAGGTCAACGAGATTGTAGAGCAGTATGGTCAGGTGGTTGTAGATGAGTGCCATCACCTCTCCTCCATCAGCTTTGAGGCTCTGTTAAAGCAGGCACGAGCCCGCTACGTACTGGGACTAACTGCAACCCCGGAGCGTAGAGATGGTCACCATCCCATCATCTTTATGCAGTGCGGCCCGATTCGCCACCGTGCCCAGTCGCCAGCCACAGCACCCCACATCCTACAAGTGCTCCCCAGAACAATAGACACGCCCCCCTCCCTGAATCCAACGGATAAAATTCAGGAGATCTTCCGTGACCTTGTTGAGAACCACAATCGCAACCAACAGATCCGCAAGGATGCACAGCATGCCTATCAGCAAGGCCGGAAGGTTCTGCTGCTGACCGAGCGAACCGATCATCTCAAAGCCCTGCACCAACTGCTGACTGGAACCGTCGACCACCTATTTCTGCTGCATGGCCGCCTGAGCAGAAAAAAACGTACCTTGGTCAAGCAGGCACTGAAACAGCTCCCCCCGGATCAACCCAGAATACTACTGGCAACGGGCCGATTAATCGGTGAGGGGTTTGATCACCCACCACTGGACACCCTCATTCTGGCAATGCCGGTCTCTTGGAAGGGGACACTGCAACAGTATGCAGGGCGGCTCCACCGGGATCACAGCAACAAGCATGATGTGCTGATCTATGACTACCTAGACTCAACCTCTCCACCATTGATGAAGATGTGGGAGCGGAGGCAAAAAGGGTACCGGATGATGGGATATCAGATTTTATCTGAACAGGATCTGCTTCAGATTTGACACTTCACCTCATCCATTAATTAATGTGCTATAACTATTTTTTGCACCACACCAAATATCAACCGCAGCTACAGCAAGGATTCTGGATATACGGCGTACGTGCATACATCACACAAACAGCCAGATAAACCGTATGAGAGAAGAGATCGAAGTCACCCTGCAGAAAAGGTTTGGTCACGACCAGTTTCGTCCCGGTCAGAAGCCGGTTATTGAGCACCTCCTTGCTGGCCGCTCAGCAGCGGCAGTATTCCCCACGGGGGGCGGAAAATCGATCTGTTATCAGCTTCCCGCGCTGCTGCTTCCGGGGGTGACCCTGGTGGTCTCACCACTGATTGCGCTGATGAAGGATCAGATTGATGGTCTGTTGGAGCAGGACATTGCCGCCCGCAGACTCGACTCCACCCTCAGCGGAGTCGCCTATCGTGAGGTGATGCAGTCACTGAGATCTGGCGAGCTCAAGCTCCTGTTTGTCGCCCCGGAGCGGTTTAATAACGAGCGCTTTCGTGAGGCCATTCGTAGTGTGCGAATCTCCCTGTTTGCGGTGGACGAGGCACACTGCATCTCGGAGTGGGGGCACAATTTTCGCCCGGACTACCTCAAGCTTGCCGGGTTTGCACAGGAGATCGGTGCCGAACGGATTCTCGCACTGACAGCAACCGCAACCCCCACTGTGCTGGAGGATATCTGCCGCAACCTAAAGATCTCCCCGCAGTGTGCAATCCGTACCGGCTTCTATCGCCCCAACCTCCACCTGTTGACCACAACCGTCGCAGCCAATGAACGAGATCGTGTATTGCTGGATGCATTGAAAATGCATCCGCCAGCGGCCACCATTATCTATGTCACCAAACAACAGACTGCTGAAGAGGTGGCGCAACAGATTACCGATGCAGGGTTGTCGGCCCGCCCCTACCATGCGGGGATGAAGGATGAGATCCGCAGTGAGGTACAGGAGTGGTTTATGGCATCAGCAAGTGCCATCGTGGTTGCAACCATCGCCTTCGGCATGGGGGTCGACAAGGCGGACATCCGTTACCTCTACCACTACAACCCACCCAAGAGTCTGGAGAATTATGCGCAGGAGATTGGCCGCGCCGGACGGGATGGAGAGAGATCAATCTGCCATCTGCTGTTCTGCCCAGATGACCTCAACACGCTGGAGAACTTTATCTATGGCGACACCCCGGAGCTGCACTCTCTACAGGGGCTGCTCAATGAGCTGCTCACCCATGATGAGAACTTTGACCTTGCCCTCTATCAACTCTCCAGCCGCCACAATATCCGCCCTCTGGTACTGAAAACGCTACTCACCTACCTAGAGTTGGATGGCTTTCTGGCGGGAGGAACCCCCTTCTATTCAGAGTATAAGTTCAAGCCAAAGCAGAGTTCACAAGAGATTTTGCAGCACTTCCAGGGGGAGCGGAGAGAGTTTGTCACCGCACTGTTTCGCTCTGCCACACAGGCGCGAGTCTGGTTCAGTATTGACCTGGATGCGACGGCAAAGAGACTCCACTGCAGCCGTGAGAGAATTGTTACCGCAATGGACTGGCTGGGCGAACAGCGGATGCTGGAGGTTCGGGTATCCGGGGTTCGCCACCGTTACCAGCGGCTGAAAATACCACAGAATATCAACCAGCTTGCCAGTGCACTTCAACAGAGAATGGTCAAGCGGGAAGAGGCGGAGATGGGACGGCTACAACAGGTGGTTGAGATTGCAGAGACCACACAGTGTCGGAGCAACCTATTGAGCAGCCACTTCGGTGAACCACTGGATGCCCCGTGTGGTCACTGTAGTAGCTGCCTTGGAGAGGTTGATCAAACACCCGAGCGACAGCTGGCCACCATTCCACCCAATCTTTCCGATCAGCTTGCACCACTCCTGAAAGAGAAGAGCGCCATTCTGGACAGCCCACGAACCATCGCCCGCTTCCTCTGCGGGATTGGCTCACCACAATTCAGTCGCGCCAGACTGGGTAGCCACACACTGTTTGGCAGACTGGAAGCCGTGCCACTTGCCGAGGTCGAGCGGTGGGTTCAACAGTAGACCAGAATCTATCCATAGAAAAAATCTGTGCTATGATTAAATTACTATTTTATAACCTGTTTTACTACCCTTTTTAGCACTCATAAGCAGAAGCCAACCATGACCATTGCACAAGCCAGCGACCTGCCCCACTACAGCTATGAGGATTACTGTCTATGGGAGGGTGACTGGGAGTTGATTGATGGCATCCCCTACGCCATGACACCCAGCCCGATGGTCATCCACCAAACTGTTGCCACTAAAATTGCCGCCTTGCTAGACCATAATCTGGAGGAGTGCGAAGAGTGCATGGTACTGATGGAGCAAGACTGGAAGATCAATGAATTCACCACCGTGCGCCCCGATGTGGTGCTCGCCTGCCATGAGACTGGGGAGACCCACCTCACCCGAAGGCCAGAGATCATCTTTGAAGTGGTCTCGAAAAGCAGCATCCAGCGTGATGAAGAACTCAAGTTCCGCCTCTACGCCTCTGAGCGAGTCCCTTTCTACGCCATTGTCTACCCAGATGATCGAAGGATACGGCTATTTCGCCTGAAAGAGGAGCACTACATGAAGATAGACGACTTCACACAGGCGACCATGGAATTTGATGGACTCCCCTGCAAGGTCAGCGTCAACACCAAGGCGCTATTCAAACACCTCAAGTAACCAAGCTACATCCAGCCCCAACCAGCTGACTTCTTCCCCCAGCCATCGGACTGACCTGTATCTGTACACCAATACGCTCTTTAAGCGCTGAAACATGAGAGATCACACCAATAAGCTTTCCCTCCTGCTGGAGACCAGAGAGCGCCTCAAGAGCCATCTCCAGCGCATCCTCATCCAAGGTACCAAAACCCTCGTCCAGAAACAGTGAGTCCACACGCACTTTACGGCTGGCCATTTTAGAAAGCCCCAAGGCAAGCGTCAGGCTGACAATAAAGCTCTCACCACCAGAGAGGTTTTTGGTGGAGCGGATCTCTCCCGCCTGATAATGGTCAACCACATTCAGCTCCAGCGGATTCTCATCATCACGGATCAGTAGATAGCGATCACTCATTTTTTTGAGCTGACGGTTGGCATGCGACACCATCAATTCAAAGGTTAGGCCCTGAGCAAAATTGCGGTACTTCCTGCCATCGGCCGATCCAATCAGGCCGTGGAGTTTTTCCCATCGATTACACTCCCTCTGTTGCGCCTCAGTTGTAGCCTGCTTCTCTTTTATGCGCGCCTTTGCCGCAGCGTTCTCATTGAGCTGATGCCTTGCACCGGTAATCGCATCCCTGAGTTCTCTCAAGCTCTGCTCAAATTCTTCACATTGCACCTCAAGCACTTCAATGGGCTGATCCGACACCTTCCTGGAAACCTCATCGGATAAGCGTATCTCACGGTCATCTCGTCTCGCCTTGAGATCTGTTTGTCGATGATCCAGCCCCCCAGCTGTTGCCTTGAGCGCCTCCCGCTCTGGTGCGGCAAGAGAGAGTTCAATAAACTGTTTTTCACCTGTGAAGCCAACGGACTGAAGAGACTCAACAAAAACAGACTCCAGTTGACTCCACTCAGGGCCTCTCTGTTCCATTCGCTGTTCCAGAGCGGTGATTTTAGTCTTGGCTGCATTCAGCTTCTGCCCTGCCTGTTGATGCAGACTCCTCACCGCTCTCTCCGCAAACTCTGCATCTGCGATCGCCCTATTGAGGCGGGACTCTTCATCATCCGGCTCTCTGTTTCCATACCGCTGCTGACGCTCGGCGCTCCCCTCGGCAACCTCTTTTTGGGCGATCTCCAGCGCCTGCTGCTTGCCTGATAAGGCGCTACGTTCTGTATCAATAATCGCTCCCAGTCGCACCAACTCACTGTCGCACTCAGAGAGCAACCGTTCTATCTCAACCTTCTGCTCAATCTGAGCCTGCCACCTTCTCAGTCGTTCCTGCAAAGATGCTGGCAATACCGCGAGTTCAGCATCACTCATCGCCTCAACACCCAGCGGCTGCAGCTTTGCCAACACATCGGCCATCAGCTCAGAGAGGACCACCCGTGCATCACTCAAACTGCGCACTGCGGTTGAGTGATCTTTTTCAGCACTCTTCTTGTCATTGATTGCAGCGACCTCCAGCCGATCACCCTCTGCCAGATTATTGCGAGCTACGCCCTCAGCAGTTTCCAGCGTCTTAATCGCCGCCTCCTGATCCTCAACACTCCGTATCAACTTGGAGAGCCTTTCAACCCTCTTCTCTACCTCATCTTGCAGCGGAACATTCCCCTCTGCATAGGGATGGTGCTCAGCCCCACAGAGCGGACATGGTTTTCCATCTTTCAGTTGGGTACGCTGCTCTTCCAGCGCTGCGATCTGTGAGAGCAGCGCCATCTCACGCAGCAGCGCCTCTTTTTCCGCACGATATTCACGCAGCAACCGCCCCTCCAGCAGGATAGCCAAATCTAGCTCTCCCTTATTACGAGCCTGCGTGGCATCCTCCAGCTCCTGCTTGCTAACCCCGCACTGTACAGTGCAAGCCTCTAGCTTTCTGAGCGCCTGCTTGACGCTGGTTGCGGCTTGCATTTCAGTATCAATCTTTTGGGCCACCTGTTGTTGCATCGCACGCAGATTAGAGAGCTGCGCCTCAACCCCGGCAAGGCCACTGATCAGCCACTCATCACAAGAGTGCTCATTGAGATAGTGTTCCACAAGCGCTAACTGGCGACCCTGCTTCTCACGCTTGCTCTGTTCGATCTGTTTGAGCTTTTCATCCGAAGCAATTTTTTCGGCCCCCTTTCTACAGTCTGACTCAGCCGCCTCAAGCGCCCTCTGCTGCTGTGAAAGGCTTTGATCAAGCACTCGAATCTGCTGCATCAGTGGCGCTACCTGCTTCAGCTCCTCTTTACTCTTCACGCTCAGTTGCTCAGCCGCCATTAAAGATTCAGCTTGCTGTTGAAAGCCTCTCTCCAACCCAGGGAGATTCTCCTCCTCTATTTGCAGGGAGGTCTGATCGGTTGAGTGCTGCTTGCGCAGCTCTGTAAGAGAGGCATACCCCCCATCCAGCTCAGCAGCCTTGAGCGCCTGCCTGAGTCGCTCACGTTGCGGTTTGAATGCCTCAGCCTCGACCTGTAGCTTTTCAGCCTCTTCCGACAAGTCACCCAGCTCTTTTTTCAGCCTTTCAATACCCGTTAGCCAGCGGATCGCCTCTCCCCTTTCACCCCATTGGGCAGCAAGCTCTGGCTCCTGCTTTTGTCTGGCCTCAAGCTCCTGCTGAATCTCTGCCTCCTGTTCCGGCTCAAGAGTGGTCACACTATGGATCTCTGCCAGCAGAACATTTAACCGCTCCCGTTCATCTCGCTGACGCTCATGGACACGCTGGGAGATTTTCGAGTAGATCCCCGTTCCAGTAATCTGCTCCAATATTTTGGATTTTTGCTCTACACCGGCCTTGAGGAAGGTATCAAAGCCACCTTGCGCCAACAAAATAGAGCGGGTAAAGCGATCAAAATCCATCCCGGTCTTCTCTTCAATCACAACAGAGACCCGACTCTTTTTGGTCTCTATGGGCTTGCCTGTATCCGCATCTGCGATCTGATGCTCCGGAAATTGCAACGCACCCCCCGGCTTTTTACGGGCACGTCGATGCTCCCAATGACAGAGAAACCGGCCCGCCTGAGATTCGAATACCACCTCGGCATAACACTCCCCGGTTTGGCGAGACATAATCTCATTAGCGCCTTTGGTGATCCTCCCCAACCGAGGTGTTGCTCCGTACAACGCGAGACAGATGGCATCGAGAATAGTCGACTTACCTGCACCAGTAGGTCCGGTCAGCGCAAAAATACCGTTGGAACTGTATTCCGAATCGGAGAAATCAATCACCCACTCACCGTACAACGAATTCAGGTTTTTGAAACGTAGTTTAAGAATCTTCATCCGTCAGCCACTCTACTCCGCATTCACATCTTCTTCATCGAGAAGCTGAATGATCTCGTTATAGGATACAGTCAACGCCTCCCGATCTTCATCAGCAACATCCAACCTATCCAGGCAGCGGGCAAAGACATCACCCGTATTCAGGTCATCCAGAGTCTCTTCCTCTTGTATCGTGCGGATCACCCGATCAATGACCCGCCTGTTTTTAATCCGAAGAACCTCCATTGATGAACCCGCCAAAGCCTCATCAATGAGCTCTTGCAGGTTGCTTACGATGTCATGACCGCTGTACTCAATCTCAAGCCATGCCTGACTTTCGGCCTGCTTCAACTGCTCTACTCTTGCATGGATATTATCAAGCGTACCCACAACACGCTCCAGTGGCTGGAAGCAGGGTAACTGAATCTCCTCAACCGTCGGATTGGTACCATCAAAGCTAACGACAATAACCTCCTTCTTCTGAGTCGCCTCACCATAACCCATCGGTATAGGGGAGCCACTGTACCGAATGTGGTCGGCACCACCTACAGACTGAGGCACATGTAGATGTCCCAGCGCGAAATAGTCAATCGAGGATGGAAACAGGTCCTTGCCAATATGCGCTAACGAGCCGACATACAGCTCGCGCACACCATCATCGTCAACCGTCTTGCCACCTGCGGTAAAGAGGTGCCCCATAGCAATGATCGGGACTCTTGTATAACCCGCCTCACTGAACGCCGACTGTTTCGACTCTGCAATGGCGCACACCGCTGCATAGTGGTGCCTCAGCCCCTCAACCAGCTTTGCATTTTTGTCATCAATGGTTTCACCCGGCTCAACGGTACGAACATCCTTGTCGCGCAGATAGGGCACCGCGCAGACAACTGCCAGCGGCTTGTCTTGATGATCTTGAAGCACAACCACTTCATCTTCCCAGCTCTCTGTCATAGCCCCAACCACATAGACATTGAGTGCTCGCAGAAGCTCTTTAGGGGCATTCAGAAAAGAGGGCGAGTCGTGGTTACCCGCAATAACGACGACATGCTGACAACAGGTGGCTGACACCCGATTTAGAAAACGGTAATAGAGCGCCTGAGCACGATTGCTGGGGGTACTGGTATCAAACACGTCACCCGCGACCAGCAACAAATCAATGCCCTCCTCCTCAATGGTATCGATCAACCAATCTAGGAATTGGGCAAACTCCTCATAGCGCTTACGCCCGTAGAGGGAACGACCCAAGTGCCAGTCTGAGGTGTGGAGGATTTTCACTGACTTAACATTTCAAGCAGGTCACCTCGCCGGAAGGTAGCAGACAACTGCTGTAATGAGATCTCCCGCTCACCGTAGCAGACTCTCAGAGCATCTCTAATCGCATCTACCGCATGCCTGTGGTACTCCATCCTCTGCTCTTCGAAACGCTGATGAATAGCCTTGAAGTTCCTGTGCGACAGTTCACTCAGAGCCATGCCCATATCCTTCAGCAGTCGCTGACCAATCAGCATCGACAGATAATGCGAGGCGTATGGCAAAAAATCGGGCGGATTTTCTGAGGCGGGACGTTTCCGTTCATTTTCTACTGCCCGGAAAATCAATACAGCAAGTAATCCCTGTGCTCCATTCAACCCCTTAAAGATATCCGAATATAACTTTCCAAAATGCTCCTTGCGACGAAATTTTGCCTGGTGCGGTTTTTCCCTCCACATTGCAAGCACTGACTCTGCAACAATGGAGCTGGTGATCACACTAGAACCCCCTCCTCCCTCTTCTCGCTGCCGCTTATAACTGTAGCCAAGATCACCCACAGCAATCTCCAGCTGCTTCTGGATTACATCATTTGAACGCAGATCGCGCAAATCTACCGGGTTCTGGCTGTTTGCAGCATAGGTAATATCCTGCACAAAATCCTTATGAGTCTCTGCAAGCTGATAAATACGCACCATCACATAAGCTGATTCACCAACCCGCCGGTTATCTGCACTATTCAGGGTCTCCTGGATGGTCTTGCATGTCTGCCCACCATTAATAACCTGCATATTCTTCATCTGAATCTGATAATCAGCTTTCTGGAAGGCGTTATAATCAAACTTGTCACAGACCATGGTGATGCCGTTATTAAAGAAGTAAAAATTATCCGATTTTTCAGGGTTGCAGAGTGTTTCATGAATAGCCGTATTGACTCGATTAGAGTGTAAACCGAGATAACGGCGTATGTTACGTTCCAATAACTTATCACCATGATCATTGAATAGCCGGTGAATCTCCTGCACTGCGACACGCCCGACAAGAACGCGCATAAAATTCATATCTTCAATAATCGCCTGGCCACTCAGCGTCACCCGCTCATCCACTTTTTCTGTTTTTTGTAGAATATTGACAATGGTGTCATGGTTAAAATGGATGAACTCAACCTTGTCGGCATAGTCTTTTTTCGCCGCCTCTATCCAGAGGTCTGCCTGCCTCTTCCATCGTGCACCATTGTTACACAACACTACACGCACATTAGGGATATAGGCATCGCGTATCAGCGAGCGGATCTCCTCGATTTTTGGGGCAATCTTTTTATTCAGCGCAACCTTGCGATAGGGGTCAAACAGTACCTGCACCGTATTCATTGACTTCTCAACCCCATTTTCCGGAAAATTGGCTTCACCCGTGAGGTCCTTAACCTTATATTTCCCCTGAAACAGGGTAACCAGAAACTCCCCATCTTCCACCTCACCCACATGAAGCCCATCAACACCGGCATCATTCCCCCCCTCTGTCAGCAGCTCAGCCACCTCTTCCAGTGAGAGTTCCAGACAAGTTGACATCGATAACAGCACAAATGCTGCCGATTTCTTCTTATTGAGATCACCGCCTTCCGGCAACCACTCCGGGTGATCTTCAACAATACCAATAACACGTTGATCGATTATGCTGGCATTAATATTCATTACGATATCTCCATTTTCCAACCGGATATTTTATTCATTATCTCTATATTTTGTAATCAT
>JABGQL010000076.1 GCA_018648825.1 Gammaproteobacteria bacterium | reverse complement strand
AACCTAACGCTATTTATACAACACTCAGACTACCTCTTGCCTCCTACCAAGTCAAGATGATATGATACATAAATCATTAAAATACAGTATGTTACAAAAATGTAACATTACTTAGGCGGCCTAAATTTTTGTGTATGACTTATCAAGATTCCCTTTCAAAAAAACCAAAACTTCTCGACCTAGTACGTAATCGTATCCGGCTAAAGCATTACAGCATACGCACTGAAAGCGCCTATGTTGACTGGGCTCGTCGCTTTATTCTTTTCCACAACAAACGCCATCCAAGTGAAATGGGGGCACGTGAAGTAGAGCAATTTCTGACATGGCTAGCAATTGAACGTAAGGTCTCTGCATCCACTCAAAATCAAGCAAAGGCTGCGCTCCTTTTTCTCTATCGAGAGGTTCTAGACATTGATCTTCCATGGCTGGAAGAGATCGTGATGGCAAAAACTGCAAAACGACTGCCAATCGTATTAACACAACATGAGGCACGTCAGCTACTCGGAGAACTATCAGGGGCTATGTGGTTGATTACCAGCCTGCTGTATGGAACGGGAATGCGCCTACTGGAAGGGCTTCGGTTACGCGTCAAGGATATTGAGTTTGATCGTCGTGAGATTATTGTTCGGGAAGGCAAAGGTAATAAAGACCGTATCACAGTTTTACCTGAAAATTTGATTCTACCCATCAAAAGCCAGATGGAAAAAGCTCAAGCACTTCATAACCGCGATCTTGAAAAGGGTTTCGGTCATGTTTACCTACCCAACGCACTTGCGAACAAATACCCCAATACTGATAAAGCTTGGGGTTGGCAATACCTCTTTCCATCCCCTCTGCTGTCTCGCGATCCACGTTCAGATAAGCTGAGACGGCACCATATTAACGAATCCAGCGTGCAACGTGCCGTGCGCTCTGCTGCTAAGCAGGCTAACATTGTAAAACCATGCACACCCCACGTGCTGCGCCACTCTTTCGCAACTCATCTACTGCAGGCTGGCTATGATATTCGCACCGTACAGGAGCTACTGGGGCATAAAGATCTGAATACTACGATGATCTATACCCATGTTCTAAATCGTGGCGGTCGCGGCGTAGTGAGCCCTCTTGATTTATAACCCTCTAATAAAGGGCATCATCAGGAGTGCATAATTTCCCAAGGTCGGCGCACCTCTTCAATTAGCTCAATAGGGCTAAAATTACGTGACTTACGCACAAACTCTTTACCATCCAAAAACAGAATAATGGTCGGCACGGCAAACACGCTGTACTGACCAGAGATCTCTGGCGTTACCGTGGTATCAACATAACAGTTTTTGATTTCAGGATAGTGCTCTTCAAATAGCGCCTCTAACTTAGGGCGCAGTACCTTGCAGACATTGCACTGCGGGGTACTGAAGTAGAGCAATAGACCGGGGTGCTGTGTAAGCTGTTGGCTGAGCTGATCCAGACTGCTCAGCGCCTGCCCACTCACTGAGACTGGCCTCCCCAGATCTCTTTATCGGACCAGAGCCAAGCGGCACCACGAACGCCGCTAGAGTCTCCAAACTGCGCCTTAACCAGCTCAGTGCGCACCTCATCAGAGAAGACGTACTCACCCCAGAGGTTTTTGGTATGCGGGTAGAGGCGATCAATATTCGACAGCCCTCCACCAAGAACGATCACATCAGGGTCAATTAGATTAATCACGGTTGCAAGCCCTCGTGCCAGTCGATCTTCATACTGCTCCATGCTGTCAGTTGCATCCTGCTCTCCTTGTTGTGAGCGGATTGCGATCTCTTCAGCAGAGATCTCAACCCCTGTTTTTTGATAATAACTCATCTGCAAGCCAGATCCAGAGAGAAATGTCTCTATACACCCTTTTTTTCCACAATAGCACACTGGTCCCAGCAGCTCATCGGCTTGCATCCATGGCAGGGGGTTGTGCCCCCACTCACCACCAATGGCATTGGCACCAACCAGCACTCTACTATTGATAACGGCACCACCACCCACTCCTGTACCCAAAATCACCCCAAAGACGATATTCGCCCCTGCAGCTGCGCCATCGGTCGCCTCCGAGAGGGCAAAACAGTTGGCATCATTGGCAATGCGCACGGGGCGCTGTAACAATGTCTGCAGGTCTTGGTCGAGCGGGTGACCAATCAGGGCCGTGGAGTTGGCATTCTTCACCAGCCCGGTTGCGGGTGAGATCGTTCCAGGAATACCGATACCCACAGAGCCGTAAAGGCCGCTCTGCTGCTCTACCGCTGCAACCAGCCCTACAATCGCCTCCAGCGTAGCCCGGTACTGGCCTTGTGGCGTTGCGACCCGTTGCCGCTGCAACTCTCGCCCTTCACGATCTATTACGATAGCCTCAATCTTGGTACCCCCAAGATCAATACCAATTCTGCAGTTGATAACTGGACTCATGCAACCTGCCCCAATCGAGCACACTGCTGTAGTGCCTGCGCTAACTGCTGCCACTCTTGTTCATTAGCGGGCAATCCAAAACGTAGTGATGCTGGCCGTTGAAAGTAACGGACCAGAATCCCCCGTTGTGCCAGTTGATCCATAATCTCTGCGGCATCAGCACTCTCCACCCATTGAAACAGTGCCGTACCTCCACGGGGCTTAAACCCGCTTGTCTCCAATAGTTTATACAGCCGCTCTTCTGACTTAAGCAATGTATGACGAGTCTGCTGCTGCCAGAGATGGTCCTGCAGCGCCTGCTCTGCAACCCACTGGGCAGGATGACTCACCGACCAAGGACCAAGCTTTTCTTGCAACCGCTGCAGTAGCGACGCTGTCGCATGGACAAAACCAACCCGTATCCCAGCCAGACCAAAAAACTTACCCATCGAACGTAAAACAACCAACCCACTACGCGGTTCACCCTCTCTACAAAGACTCTGCTCCGGATTCGTATCCATGAAGGCCTCATCAACAACCAACCAACCCCCTCGATCTGAAAGCTGTTGGTGCCAGTGCAGCAGGCGCTCTGTGGGGAACCGTGCTGCTGTGGGATTATTGGGGTTAACCACCACCAGCACATCCAGCTCCGGCAGCTCCGATTCAATCTCTGCCGCATCCAACGCCACCACTTGATGACCCGCTACCTCCCACCCTTTCTGATGCTCATAGTAGGCAGGAGCCAATACACCCACTCGGCTATGAGAGCGTAGCTGCGGCAGTACCTGTATAGCCGCTTGTGATCCAGCCACAGGAAGTAACCCATCACAACCGAAATAATTTTCTGCAGCCGCGATCAACGTAGGGCTCTCTTCAGGCAGTCGCTGCCAAACCCGCTCTGGAAGAGATGGCACAGGCCAACCATTGGGGTTAATACCCGTCGAGAGATCAACCATTTCACCCTCTGAAAAACCGTAGCGTTGCGCCCAGTAGCGTCGTGCTCCACCGTGGATTGGTTGATTACCCATAAATTATTCTCTGCAATAGCGCCGTGCACCAGAGCACCACCAGCCAAAGAAGCTGACTCTGTTGAACCAGCTGAATAGCACGAGAAATATCCCTGCCTTGAGCTGGATCACCACACCCCAGCAGCGGCTTCTGCTCGCGCTTACCGTTATAGTGCGCCTCCCCACCCAACTCAATCTGTAGCGCCCCTGCACCCGTCGACATCACCACGCCAGCATTTGGACTTTTACATAATTTGGCCTGTGTACGCCAACTGTAAATTGCACTACGCCAATGGCCCAACAAGGCATAACTGAGTGCACTCAAACGTGCGGGAATCCAGTTCACCCAATCATCAACCCGCGCACTGAACCAGCCAAAATCGATATAGCGTGGAGTTTTATAGCCCCACATCGCATCCAGTGTATTGATAGCACGGTAGAGCAACACCCCCGGCAGCCCCAACAACAGAAACCAAAATAGCGCTCCAAAAATGGCATCACTACCGTTCTCCAGCACAGACTCAGTTGCCGCTTTGGCGACCCCTTGCGCATTCAGCGCATCCGTCTGTCGACTTACAATGCAACCAACCGCTTGCTGCGCTTGGGGTAGATCCTCTTGCTGCAGTGCAGCACTGACCGCGTGTGCATGGCTACTCAAACTCTGACCACCAACCACCAAGTACAGCCCAAGAACCTCAGCAGTAAACAGTACCCACCCTTGTAGGTGTGCCAGCAGCAACCCTAAAAAGAGCACAGGCAGGATCATTGCAATCCAGCCAATCACCCCACACGGACGCGGTGCTGCAGGCTCTCCCCGAAACAGGATCAACTCTACACGGTGTGCCACACGCCCAAAACCAACCAGTGGATGGAACTGTTTTAACTCACCCAGCAGACGGTCAAGCAGTAGTGCCAAGGTGACAATGGTTGCGGTCTCAATCATCACCCCATCGTATAATGGTTGGATATGAAATTCACCTTAATGATTCAAGGCACCACCTCAGATGCCGGTAAAAGTGTCATCACCGCAGGGCTGTGCCGCTTGCTACACCGCAAAGGCATCACAGTTGCCCCCTTTAAGCCGCAGAACATGGCACTGAACAGCGCGGTAACCGTCGATGGCGGCGAGATTGGTCGGGCGCAAGCGCTGCAAGCCATTGCCGCCGGGGTAGAGGCCACCACCGATATGAACCCCATTCTGTTGAAGCCGACTACAGATATCGGCGCACAGGTGATTTTACATGGCAAGGCGCTGGGGAATCGAGATGCAGGCAGCTATCATCAGCTCAAGCCCAAACTGCTGAACGAGGTGGTAGGTGCCTACCAACGCCTGCAACAACAGTATCAGGCCGTGATGGTAGAGGGGGCGGGCAGCCCTGCAGAGATCAATCTGCGAGACCGTGACATTGCCAACATGGGGTTTGCCGAGGCGGTAGACTGCCCCGTGGTCTTGGTCGCCGATATTGACCGTGGCGGGGTCTTTGCCCATCTGGTAGGGACACTAGAGCTGTTATCTCAAAGTGAACAGGATCGGATTGTCGGTTTTATCATCAACCGCTTTCGTGGTGACATCAGCTTGCTGCAGTCAGGTCTAGATTGGCTAGAGGCTCGCACCGGTAAGCCCGTAATTGGGGTGCTCCCCTATCTGCATGGGCTTCACCTAGATGCAGAGGATGCACTACCTCAACAAACGGTCATCAATCCAGAGGCTTCACTCAAGATTATTGTTCCAGCACTGCCACGTATCAGCAACCACACCGATCTTGATCCACTACGCCACCACCCTCAGGTAGACCTGCAGATCATCGCTCCCAATAGCCCTCCACCTGCTGCAGATCTGATCATCCTACCCGGCAGTAAAAACAGCTGTGCAGACCTGGAGTGGCTGCGTAGTCAAGGGTGGGAGTCAGCCATTCAACGCCACCTGCGCTATGGTGGAAAAGTGGTAGGGATCTGCGGTGGCTTTCAGATGTTGGGAGAGCGTATTGATGACCCAGACGGTATTGAGGGCAGAGCCGGTAGCACTCTAGGATTGGGGCTACTGAAGATCACCACCCGACTGGAGCCAGAGAAACAGCTCAGAAATATCTCTGGTCAACTCACACTACAGCAGGCCGCAGTACGTGGATATGAGATTCATGCAGGCATCACCACAGGCGCTGCACTAGAGCACCCACTGGTATCGCTAGAAGATGGAAGTATGGATGGGGCAGTCTCCATAGATAAGCAGGTGATCGGTAGCTATCTACATGGGTTGTTTGACCACCCAGAGAGTTTGCAGGCGCTGCTGCAGTGGGCCGGACTGGAACAAGCACAACGGGTTGATCTGGAGCAGCTGCGCGAAGCGAGCCTAGAGCGGCTGGCAGATACGCTGGAGCAGCACCTGCAGCTGGAGCAGCTATTTTCTGATGTGAAATATTAGTCATCTCATAAGTATTGGCAGTATCGACCCTCACCCCAAATCACAGCAATACACAGAGCAGAACAAACAGCAGCTCCATCTTCTCCACCATCGCCCCCGCCACATCCCCTGTAATCCCGCCCAACTGCTGTAACACCAGCAGACGGAACAGAAATGCAATCGAGATATAGAGCAGCAACAACGCCCAGTGAACACCAAAATAGAGCGCCAGCCCAAACACCAACAGCTGAACAGCGTAGGCTTTCCATTGCGGAATATTACGTGATAGATCTTCTCCCATCCCCCCTGCCCGTAGATAGGGGGTGGTTTGAAACAACGAAATCAACAACAGTCGCGCCAGTACCGGGGACCAGAAGAGCAGTAGCAGTGTATCACTCTCAATCAGTGCCACCACTGCACTCCACTTCAGCAGCAACACCAGCACAATTGCAGTCACCCCCATGGGACCCGCACTGGGGTCTTTCATAATCTCTAGTATGCGTTTACGGTCCCCCATGCCCCCTACCCAGCCGTCTGCGCTATCCGCCAACCCATCTAGGTGCAGCGCACCCGTAAGCCCGACCCAAATACTCAACAGCAGTGCGGCCTGCACCACCGCAGGCTGCGTCTCCAGCAGTGCGCCAAACAGCATCAACACCGCCCCAATCACCGCGCCCACCAGCGGATAGAAGAGCATGGAGTGCCCTTGGTTATAGGGCGTATGATCAACCGCTACAGGAATTGGAATACGAGTCAGTAGCTGGAAGGCGATAATCAGTGGCTGCATGGTGTCTGCCTCAATTACCCATCATTCTGGGGTCATGCTTGGGAGACACTGGCTTCCGCAAAGGTAGCCATCTCTCGATGTAGCTGGCACGCCTGCTGCAGCAACGGCAGTGCAACAGCGGCTCCACTCCCTTCACCCAGACGCATCCCCAAGTCTAGCAACGGCTCTGCCTGCATCGCCTCCAGTACACGTTGATGGCCCTGCTCTGCAGAGCGGTGTGAAAACAGCATCCACTGTCGAGCATCTGGCTGAATACGGGTCGCCAGCAGTGCCGCCACTGAGCTGATAAAGCCATCAACCAGTATCGGCAACCGCTGCTGTGCAGCCGCAATATAGCTACCACTCAACGCCGCAACCTCAAACCCACCTAGTCGACGTAGTACCTCAAGTGGATCATTCAGGTAGTCATGATGAAAATCGAGCGCCTGTTGAATCACCTCACTTTTATGGCTGACCCCATCCACATCAACTCCAGTACCAACACCCGCAACCACTCTACCCTCCTGCTTTAACAGTGCAGCCGCTACTGCCGCCGCAGCCGTACTGTTGCCAATCCCCATCTCCCCACCGATATAGAGATCAGCGCCCGCCTGTTGCGCGCGCATCACAGCATCACGCCCTACAGCCATCGCCTGCTCCAAGTGGGAATGGTCCATCGCAGCATCGCTAACAAAGCTGCGCGTTCCCGCAGCCACCCGTGCATCGAGCACCTGCGGCAGTGGCTCAATCGCACTCACTGTACCCACATTAACCACCTCCAGTGTCGCTCCCAACTGCTTAGCCAAAACCGCGATGGCCGCACCACCACGTGAGAAGTTACGCACCATCTCAGCCGTCACATCCTGCGGAAAGGCAGAGACCCCCAAGCTGGCCACACCATGATCTGCAGCAAAGATCGTAATCCACACCTGCTCAACAACAGGAGACTCAACCCCCTGCATGGAGGCCAGCTGGATCGCCACCGACTCCAGTCGCCCCAATGATCTGGGCGGCTTGGTTAACTCAGCTTGACGCGCCGAAGCCTGCTCTGCGGCCTGTTGGTCCAGCGCTGAGATGGGATCACTCCACCAATTTTTCATCATCTTTGATTATCCCTTAATCCGTTGCGGCAACCCTGCAACCACCCAAGTGGCCCGTTCACAAAGCTCTGCCAAGTGCTGATGCAGTCGCCCCGCCTCATCACAAAAACGACGACTGAGCGGGTCCATTGGTACCACTCCCAGCCCCGTCTCATTACTCACCAACAGTATAGAACCAGGTAGGGTGGGCAACAGCTCCAGCAACTGCTCCTGCTCACCTCTAAGCTGCAGTTCATCTTCTGCCATCAATAGATTGGTCAGCCAGAGGGTGAGACACTCTACCAAAATCGTACGCCCCTCTTCTGCCTCTCGCTGTAGCGTTAAAGCCAGTGTGATCGGCTCCTCAACCAACAACCACCCTTGACCACGCTGCTGTTGATGGTGGCTGATACGCGCCTCCATCTCTGCATCACCAGCCGTTGCCGTCGCCAGATAGCAGAGCTGATGCCCTTGTAGATTCTGATTCGTCCGCGCAACCTGCTCCGCATAGCGACTTTTACCCGAACGAATGCCTCCGATAATCAGCTCTTTCATCACTTAATAATTGCAGTAGAATAGTTGGATCATTGATAAATCATACCGCAATTTTGAAATCTCAATCTTTTAGATCCACTCACCTTCCCGGACAATATCGTGGCAGCACACTGGTAATCAGTCTACTGTTGTTAACGGTAATGAGCCTGCTGGGATTAGGGGCCATGCAAGGTGCACAACTAGAAGAGAAGATGGCCGCCAACCTACGCTATGGCATTGCCACATTTTATGCCGCAGAGGCCGGTCTACAGCAGGCCATCAATAACCATACCCTCAACCAAATTTTACCCAGCTTCAGCGGACAATTGGGGCAGAACGCATTTGATACCACCGTAACCAACAGCACTGGCAGCTACACCGTAGTCAGCACCGCCTCACATGCCGCCTCTGGTGCCCAGCGGAAGCTGTCTATGGTGATCCAAGGTGTCCCAGGCTCACCGCCCACAATAGCGCAGTGGGTTGACCATGAGTGAGATCAGTTGTCGCTGCCATCTCCTGAACGGAGAGATTCGCATAGGCACACTGCTGCAGATTGATAACGACCGCCGTCAGCTACAGCTTCAGATCACACACCACCCAGAGCCAGAGCAGATTGCATTCCAGCAGATCAGCCACCTCTACCACAACAGCCCCGTCCGCTACACCACACCCGGCAACTTTGAAATTCGTTTTGTAGATGGTGCCACCCTCCACACCAGCAACCGCTGCTATCGCCATGACTCGGCCGGGCACCACCTCTATGGTATTGGCAACAACCGTGATGTGGTACATCTATTTCTACCTCAAGAGAGTCCCCACCAGCTCGAAGTGACACATCAACCACAGGAGCAGGATAACAACCAGACCATTCAGCAGGTGACGCAACTGTTTGAGCAGGCAATCGCACTGCGTGCCTCTGATATCCACCTACGCCCACTCAGTGATCGAGTCGAGGTCAAGCTACGTATTGATGGCGAGATGCAGCATAACCTCGCCATTGAGTTACCGCTCTACCCCGCTATCGTCAGTCGCATCAAAATACTGGGCAATATGGATATTGCAGAACACCGTCAGCCACAAGATGGGGCCCATCACCTACAGATTGAGGGCCGACAGGTGGACCTGAGGATCTCGACCGTTCCAGTGCTTGATGGTGAGAGCGTAGTGATTCGCATCCTTGACCCCAAAACTGGGCTCCGCACCCTCTCTGAGGTCGGCTTTTCTACAGATGATGAGCAGTGCTTTCGTCAAATGTTACAGAAAAAGAGCGGCCTGATTCTGGTGACTGGCTCCACAGGATCGGGAAAATCAACCACCCTCTACGCCGCAATGCGCACACTACGCAAACAGCAACTCAACATCATCAGCATTGAAGATCCGGTAGAGTACCGTATTGATCGAGTACGCCAAATTGAGATCCATGAAGCTGCGGGTAGCACCTTTGCAAAAAATTTACGCCATATCCTGCGTCATGACCCTGATGTCATTTTAGTAGGAGAGATTCGTGATGAGGAGACCGCCCGTATCGCTCTGCAGAGCGCCTATACCGGTCACCTTGTACTCAGCACCCTACATACCGGCGATGCACCCAGCGCCATTCCACGCCTACTAGAGATGGGTATAGAACCTTACACTCTGAAAGATACACTGCTAGGGGTGCTCTCCCAACGCCTGATACGCAATATCTGTGAGCACTGTAAAGGTAAGGTGGATGCAGAGGAACCGTGCCCCCACTGCAGCGGCAGCGGTTACTATGGTCGCAAACCGCTATATGAGCTGATGCAGACCGATGAACCACTGCGCGAACTGATCCAGCCCGGTGTAACCGCACAAGAGATTCGTCAGCAGGCTATACGCTCCGGCATGGTAGCGATGGAATCAGGAGATACCCCATTATGAAACAACCTCAACAACCCCTCATTCAACAACGCGTAGCCAGTGCACTAGAGGAGGATATTCGCAGTGGCGATATTACTGCCGAACTGATCCCTGCTGAAACAGTCGCCAGCGCCACCATTCTCACCCGTGAGGCGATGGTGCTCTGCGGGCAGGCTTGGGTGGATGAGAGTTTTCTGCAGCTGGATGACTCCATCGAACTGCAGTGGAGATTTAACGATGGTGAGTCGGTAGAGGCCAACCAGACCTTAGTCAGCATCAAGGGGCCTGCCCGTGCACTATTGACAGCAGAGCGTACCGCAATGAACTTCTTACAGACTCTCTCCGCCGTTGCCACAACAACCGCTCGCTATGTCAAACAGCTAGGCCGTTCTCACACCCAAATTCTAGATACCCGCAAGACCATACCCGGCCTGCGTGATGCACAGAAATATGCCGTTGCCTGCGGCGGTGGGCGCAACCACCGTATGGGACTCTACGACGCTTTTCTGATCAAAGAGAACCATATCACCGCCTGTGGCTCTATTGCTGCTGCGGTCACACAGGCACGCCGTGTGGCCCCTCAATATCCCGTTGAGGTTGAGGTGGAGTCACTACAGGAGCTACAACAGGCGTTAGATGCCGGAAGCGATATCATCATGCTGGATAACTTTTCACCCACTGAGATGGAGCAGGCTGTGACAATGAATCAACAGCAAGCAAAGCTGGAGGTGTCAGGAAATGTAACCGAAGAGCAACTTTCCCTGATCACTGCAACCGGGGTCGACTATATCTCCATTGGGGCCTTAACAAAAAACCTGCAAGCCATTGATCTTTCAATGCGATTACAGACTGCACGCTGATGCCACAACAGTTGTAGACAACACTCTTGAAACTACCTACTCTTAGTACGGCCTACTTACCCACTCAATCAACACAATACAGCCCAACAAAATAACACCATTAAGAACCCATGTCCCTCACTCAACAGAAGACCAACTCTCTCAACCGCACCATATTCAATGGTACGTTGCGACTTTTTGTTCCTGGACTGCTGGTGCTTATTGGTGGCTTCTTCCTCTACTACACACAAGCCTTCAACAGCACCATCAACACGCTAAAGAGCGTAGAACAGAGACAGCTACAGAACACCAAACAGATCCTGCTAAAAGATCTAAATACTGCAGTGAACGACCTTCTGGTTCTCTCCAAACTGAAGGCCTTTAATGAGATCAATAGCCCCGAACACCACCATGCACTGCAACACCTGCAACAAAATTTTTTGGCACTCTCTGAACACAGAGGGCTCTATGACCAGATACGCTACCTAGATGCATCAGGCATGGAGGTGGTGCGCATCAACTTCAACCAGGGGCGCCCACTGGTAGTCCCCTCACAAAGGTTACAGAACAAGGGGAAACGCTACTACTTTTATGACAGCTTTTCGCTGGAACAGAGTCAGATCTTCATTTCACCTCTCGACCTCAATATAGAGAAAGGGAAAATTGAAGACCCCTACAAGCCGATGATCCGCCTCGGGATGCCGGTATTCGACAACAAAGGGAACAAGGTCGGTATTGTTCTACTGAACTACTTTGCACAAGAACTGATTCATGAAGTGAACCAATTAAGCCTGCTTCAGCAGAGTGACGCCATGCTCATCAATCGCGAAGGGTACTGGTTGGCCCACCCCCAAGCCGAACGCAACTGGGGGTTTATGTTGAAGCAGGAGACAAATACGATGGCCCACACATTCCCTTCCGAGTGGACACAGATCCACCTACTCAAAAGCGGCCAGCTTAACACCCCAGAAGGCCTCTTCACCTTTGACACTCTCTACCCGCTGGGGAGTGAGATGTTCTCCAGCAGCGGTGCTGCTGAGGCTTACGCCTCCAGCAAGCAACCACTCGCCTCTTCTGGCTACTACTGGAAAATAGTCACCCATATTACCCGCCAGCAGATTGAAGAGAGAACCAAGCCTCTACTATTCTATACCTTGCTACACGGCACCCTGTTAATGGCCGTCGTACTCATAGGGTCTTGGTGGCGCACCTACACCATCTACAGTAGCCAGCTCACACAGCAGGCACTGGAAGAGCAGCATCAACGTCGTACAGCAACGCTAGAAACTGCAATTGATGCCATCATCACCACCGATGCCAATGGTAATATTATTGAGTTCAACCCCTCGGCAAATCGACTCTTCGAATTTAACTCCCACGATGTAATCGGCAAAGATGTGGCAGAGCTGATCATCCCTTCAGAGTTTAGAAGCAGACACCGTACTGCGCTGAAAAAGAGCAGAGCCAACCCTCTGAATGATGGCAAGAAAGGGCGTTTTGAGGCGGTTGCCCAGAGCCTGGGTGGGCGCCGTTTTCCGGTAGAGATTACTGTAGTGCGGATGCTACAGAACCACGACAGCCTCTATACCGCATTTCTACGAGACATCAGTGATCGTAAGGCGTATGAGGCATCCATCCACTCCGCCAAGCACCAGCTGGAGATGCGCGTTAATAAGCGAACCGAAGAGCTGCTCAAGATCAATAACAACCTGCAAGAGCAGATTATTGAGCGTGTACGCACTGAAGAGCGGCTAAAGATTGCACAGGAGGAGCTGGAGCGCTCCAACCAAAAACTGGCTGAGCACGCATCTAGGGACAGCCTGACCGGCATCGCTAACCGCCGCGCCTTCGATGCGCGCCTGCTTAAGGAGTGGCAACGCAGCCAGCGTAACCACGACTCTATCGCACTGGTACTGTTTGATATCGATTTCTTCAAACGCTACAACGACCACTATGGTCACTTGACTGGAGATGAGTGCCTACGCAGTATTGGAGAGTTGCTACAGCGGGGTAACTACGGAAAACGTCCCGGCGACTTGGTTGCCCGCTATGGAGGGGAGGAGTTTGTGATCATTCTCAGCGGGACCAATCTGGACGGTGCATCAACCATAGGTGAAACCGTACGCCGCGATATTGCTGCTCTTCTCATCCCCCATGAATCGCGTGATGATGCGCTGGAACCGATCGTTACCGTCAGCCTGGGTTCTGCTGCAATGCTTCCCACCACGGGGGGGGAACCCTGAGAGTCTAATTGCCGCTGCAGATAAGGCGCTCTACGTTGCCAAATCCAATGGGAGAAACCAGCTCACCCCCTATAGTGAAGCACTTTCTCAGACAGACTCTTAAACCAAGCAGACTACTAACGCTTTTTCCGTTGAAATAGATCACTTCTACGACTCACCAGACGGTCTAGAAACAGCAGCCCATCTAGGTGATCCGCCTCATGCTGAATCGCTCGCGCCTCAAACCCTTCACTCTCGTAGTGGTGGAGTTCGCCCCACTCATCCTGCGCAGTAAAACGGATCTGAGTGGCACGAATCACATTCCCGGTATAATCTGGTACTGACATACACCCCTCTCGCCCCAACTCAAAGCCATCCCACTCTGTAATTTCTGGGTTGATCAGCAGCAGTCGCCCCTGATTGGGTATCGGTTTCTTCCTTTTACCGCGAGTCATGCCCGTCAGGTCTACAATACAGACTCTCTGTTTACGCCCAACTTGTGGCGCGGCAATGCCTGAACCTCCCGGCTGGGTGCGCATAAAGGCATCCAGCTCCACAATAAATTGCCGTAGCTCATCATCAAACTGCTCAACGGGCAGAGCCTCCCCTTTGAGGCGCTCATCTGGATAGGTAAGGATCTCCATTACATCACCCAATCAGCGTCTCAATCTCTTCCACACGGAACTCGATATTTTCTGATAACGGCTGCAACGCCTGATGGATCACCTCTTCCCCCTGCTGCGCCACCCCCTCAATAATCAAAACGTAAATGGGTGCAGATACAGAACCCGCCACCTGTGAGCCCAGATCCGTTACGTCAAAGCCCGACTCAGCCAGCGCCCCAGTCACCTGCGACACAATACCGGGACGATCAGCTCCGTGTACCACCACCCGCAGATCAGGAATCTGGTGCTGGTGCAGCCCCGGATCAATCGCATCAATATGTAGGTGTAGCCCCAGCTGTTCAGTCACAGGCTGCAGTGTGGTGGTGAGCTGCTCAGCATCCCCCTCCATCTCCACCATCATCATAATGGTGAAGTTACAACCCAACCGCATCATCGTGGTTTCACCCAGAGCGGCCCCCGCCTCATAAAGCGCAGCCGTTACCTGCGACACAATACCCGATTGATCTCTGCCTACCAGAGATAACATATACCAATTACTCATCATAAATCCCCTTACTCAATCCAGATCAGTGTAGCAAATCTGCCGGTTATTCCATCACGACGGTAGGAGAAAAAATCGCTATCCGTTCCCGTATCCCAACCACCACCATAGACCGTTTCTACCCCAATCTGCTGCAGCCTTAGCTTTGCCAAATCAACCATCGAAGCGAGCCAATGCCCTTTTTCTGAAGGATCAAAACAGCCCTCTGCCCGCTCATCTTGCTGGCAGAAGATCTCTCGTATCTCCTCTCCCACCTCGTATGAAGGTTGCGCAATTGCCGGGCCAATCCAGGCCAAGATCTGATCACGATCATCATCAAAGCGCTGTACCCCTTGTGCCACCACACCGGCAGCCAGCCCTCTCCAGCCAGCGTGTAGGGCTGCTACTTGGCTCCCTCTACGGTTGGTCAATAAGATAGGTAGGCAGTCTGCCGTCAGCACTGCACAGGGGAATTGTGGCTGCTGCGTCCAACACCCATCCGCCCTGGGTATCACTGCGGGAGAGAATGGCAGTTCAACCACCGTCGTGCCATGCACCTGATTCAACCATTGTGGCTCTGCTGCAAGCTGAAGCTGCTGCTGGAGCCTGTTTCGATTTTCAACAACCTGCGCCTCCTCATCCCCCACATGGGTTCCCAAATTGAGGCTCTCGTAGGGGGGGGCACTGACACCTCCACTGCGTGTAGTCACCCAAGTGCGAACCGATGGAGGCGCTGGCCACTCAGCCTCAAAGCCACTGCTGTGCTCTTGCGGCCTCATTTTGCATGTAATTTACGGTCTATCCGCAACTGCTCCAGCATATTAACCATATCGGCTGGCAGTGGAGATTCCAGCTCAATCCACTCTCCACTGGTGGGGTGCATCAGTCCGAGGCGGGCCGCATGGAGCGCCTGACGCTTAAAGCTACGCAATGTTTCAATCAACTCCGCAGAACTCTCTTTGGGAATCTGCAGACGGTGCCCATAGGCGGGGTCACCCAGTAGGGCAAAGCGGACATGCTCCATATGCACACGGATCTGGTGGGTACGCCCAGTCTCCAGCTGACAGCGGATATGGGTATGGGCCCGGAATTTCTCAATCACCCGGTAGTGGGTCACCGCAGGTTTGCCATTATGGTTGACTGCCATCTTTTTGCGATCGGCCTTGTGGCGACCAATCGGCTCATCCACGGTACCTCCTGCGGTCATCACCCCTTTGCTGATCGCCTGATACTCTCGCTCCATCGAGCGATCCTGTAGCTGTCGTACCAGATGGGTGTGCGCCTCCAAGGTTTTCGCTACCACCAGTACACCACTGGTATCTTTATCGAGACGGTGGACAATCCCCGCACGCGGCACCTCTGACAACGCAGGGTCGTGGTGCAGCAGCGCATTAACCAACGTCCCGCCCCAGTTACCCACCGCCGGATGGACCACCATCCCAGCAGGTTTATCGATAAAGAGGATCGCCTCATCTTCGTAGAGGATATTGAGGGTGATAGGCTCTGGCTTCCACTGCACCTCCTCCTCTGGCTCGGCCATCAGCGTCACCACCTCACCCTCAGCAACCGAGTCTCTGGGGCGACGCTTCTCTCCGGCAATCAGCGCATCTCCTGACTTGATCCAAGTTTGAAGACGGCTTCGGGAAAACTCGGGAAAGAGCGCCGCAAGCGCTACATCAAACCGTTTTCCGGACAACTCCTGAGGAATTTGTACCTCTCCCTGCTGCTCCTGCTCTCTATTTTCGGCCTGTTGCGGTACCATAAGCTTTTCGCTACCCTTGATTGATTTGAGTTGACTTGATTAAATTGTCATATTGAACTTTCACCACAGAGAACAGTGAGGTCTCCGAACAGATAGCCTCTATCTGCTCCGCCGCCCCTCTGGTAAAAACATGATTCAAATATTGCGCCCATTCTCCATCATCCTTCTACTGGTTTCCACCCTATCCGCCTGCTCCATGCTACCCGAGCAGATCGATATGACCAAAGAGTGGTCCGCCAACCGCTTCTACTTTGAGGCCCACGAGGCGATGACCAGTGGCGACTATGAGAAGGCGATCGACTATTTTGAGAAGTTGCAGGCCCGCTTCCCCTACGATAAACATGCACTACAGGCGCAGATTGAGATCGTCTACACCTACTACAAGTGGAATGAGACCGAGTCCGCAATCGCCGCCGCAGACCGTTTTATCAAACAGCATCCGCGCCACCCCAGCGTTGATTACGTCTACTATATGCGTGGGCTGGTCAACTACAATGCTGGTGAGACCCTGTTCTCAAAATATGTACCAACCGACCCCGGTATGCGTGACCCCAAGGCGATGCGCGAGGCCTTTCAGTACTTCTCTAAACTGGTAGAGCGCTTCCCCAACAGCAAATATACCGAGGATGCCCGTAAGCGTATGCTCTATACCCGCAACAAGTTGGCGGAGCATGAGCTGCACGTAGCCCGCTTCTACCTTGGACGTGAGGCCTATGTCGCCGCCTCCAAGCGAGCCAACTATGTGATTGAGAACTTTCAAAAGACCCCTGCGGTAGAGGAGGCACTGCTGCTCTCTATTGAGATCTATAACAAGATGGGGATGGAGGAGATGGCTGCAGATGCGCAGCGCGTATACGATGCGAACTACGGCTCGTGAAGCCCTCCCCCTGATAGAAGGAGGGGACCTCTTTTTACACTATTCAGATAGCTCCCGATAACGCTGAACCACCGAGCGAAAACTAGAGAACTGCAACGGTGTAATCTGTGGCCTCAACTGCAGGGGTTGCTCTACCCCCTTAGAGGAGAAGTAGCTCAGTACATCATTCACGAAAGTTTGGCTGAGGGCTGGACGACGCCTCCTACCCAGCAGATACTGCTGGTCCGCTGTACCCATCACATAAGCACCATAGATATCCATCAGTAGGGACTCTTGAATCAGGTGATCCCAAGGTTTTGTCGCCTGTTTGATCTCTCTTCTCTTCTGCCCCCCCAGCTGTCTGTAGGTCACCTGATGCCCCCTATTATCCAGTCGGTTCTTATCACTCAACTTTGGGGCTGAAAAATGGAGCGAATGCCCCTGTTCCAGCAGTAGGGGACTGCACTTTCCGGCACCACCCCGATAGAGAAAGCAGTCTCCAGAAAAGAGCTCTCCGAGATGCTGAATGGTCTCATTCAAGCTTTTACTGAAAGAGTCATGCTTCACCTTTTGAGCCACAATATTCGCCGGACTCTGAGAGATCATGGTGTACTGTTGGTAACTCTGATTATAGGCCCCTACAAACATCTCCAGCTGAGTGGCCAGAGGATAATCCTGTGAGAAACCATACTGTTGCTTGATCTCTCTCAGACTTTCAAAGTTGTTAGGCATCCTCTTCCCCTCGGCTTTTACTATAAAGGGCACCTCTAAAACCATCCAGCTGAGCTCAACGGCTGCAGCCATGGGTCAAAACAGTGCGGTATCTACCACTATAGTTAACCCGCCCATAAAGCAAAAAATTTCGTGTAGCTACTCAGCTCACAGAGCCTCTGCTCTCAACGTGAACGGAAGCCCGAGGTGATGGGGTAACGCCGGTCTCGCCCAAAGGCACGGGTGGTGATACGCACTCCCGGTGGGGCCTGTCGCCGCTTATACTCGTTACCATCGACCAGACGAATCACTCGCGCGACGACGGTAGCATCAAAACCGGCAGCAACAATCTCCTCGGCACACTGCTCCTGCTCGATATAGCGTTCCAAGATAGGGTCAAGAATCTCATAGGGAGGCAGAGAGTCTGAATCTTTCTGATCTGGAGCCAACTCTGCTGAAGGGGAACGCTCAAGCACCCGTTGTGGAATCACCACCTCTTCCCCCTGCGCTTTAGCCTGCTCATTGCGCCATCTAGAGAGGCGATAGACCAGCAGTTTGGAGAGATCTTTCAGCGGTGCAAAGCCCCCCGCCATATCCCCATATAGCGTTGCATACCCCACTGACATCTCACTCTTGTTACCGGTGGTCAACAGCATGCGGTTCTTCTTATTGGCAATCGCCATCAGAATCACACCTCGACAACGGGCCTGAATATTCTCTTCACTGGCATCCACCTCGGTCCCCTCGAACTCATCCGCCAAGGTTTCAAGAAAGGCATCAAAACTGGCTTTGATGGGGATCACCCGAAACAGCACGCCCAACCGATCCGCTTCGGCACGTGCATCCTCCACACTCATCTCTGCGGTATAGCTGGAGGGCATAGAGACCCCTTCAACCCGATCTGCACCCAGCGCATCTACCGCAACCGCCAGGGTCAATGCCGAGTCGATACCGCCAGAGAGACCAAGGATCACACCGGGGAAGCCATTCTTATTCACATAATCTCGTGTTGCCAAGACCAGCGCTTGGTAAACCTCTGCAGACTCATCCTGCTCCACGGGGAAACAGGCCGCCGTCTGTTCTGTGTCATAGAGGTAGAGCCCCTCCTCAAAATGGTCCCCACAAAGCTGTTGTGTACCATCAGCGCCCATCACAAAGGAGCCGCCATCAAAGATCAGCTCATCCTGTCCACCAACCTGATTGACGTAGAGAATCGGCACCCCCTGCTTGACCGCATGCTGGCGAATCATCGTCTCACGCTCACCGCGCTTGCCTGCATGGTAAGGCGATGCATTGAGATTGAGCACCATGGTTGCACCCGCATCTACCGCCTGTTGCACCACCGAGGGGTGCCAGAGATCTTCGCAGATGGTGAGAGCCAGCTGCTCTCCACCCAGCTCAAACAGCGCCGCTGATCGACCCGGAGTAAAGTAACGCTTCTCATCAAACACTCCGTAGTTGGGGAGCTCTTGTTTGTAGTAGCGCTGTATCACACGCCCCTCACGGATGACGGAAGCGGCATTATAGAGCAGCCCCCCTTGACCACGGGCTGGGTGACCCACCACCAAGACAATATCTTCAACCGCTAGTGCCAGCGTATCTAGACCCGCCTCTAGCTGTGACAAAAAGCCGGGGCGCAGCAGCAGGTCCTCCGGTGGATATCCGCTCAGTGACAACTCGGGGAAAAGCACCAAATCCGCACCTTGCACCTTCGCACGCTGCGCAAACTCCACCATCTTCTCGATATTCTCTTGCAACGCCCCAACATGGGGGTTGATCTGAGCTAGGGCAATCTTACACATACTGTCTCAACCATTATTCCGTTTTGAAGAGGTCATAGCCCCATTTTAACCGAGTCAGCCATAAGCACGGGGATAGGCATCTGGCCCTGTAGTCGCATTCTCATACAGTAACACTTTGTAACATAAATAGATCTAATTGACATTTTTCTAGTTTTTGCTATTTTTTACCCAGACCCACTAACCCATTCAAGTTAGTTGCAGTCTTTAGTTTCTAATAAAGTGTATCCCACCACACCCTGTGGATTGAGAGATACCAAAATAATCTCGTTGTAAGGAGGAGTCCATTATGAGTGATAGTAAAATCGATATCGATAGCTTTATGGAGCTGGGGGAAGTATTGGCAGAGCATGGCCTCAAGGCAAAGGTTCTGTCCAAAGAGGAGCAAGTAGAGATCTTTGACCAGTACGGCAATAACATTCGCAAGAAGTTTTCAGAGCTACTCTACGGCAAAGAGGGGTGTGTTATCTGTATCCGTAAGATTGCCGAGCACTTTGAGAAGCGCAAGTTCTCCAGCATGCGCGGAGCAAGGGCGATGGATGCGGCGCTGGCCTAACCCATCTTAACCACCCTACTGTAAGCAGCCTATCCTTACCGGTAGGCTGTTTTTTTATGCGCCAACACTTTGGCTGCGCCACTGCTGCACCCTCTTCTGTAGCTCCATCACCACAACCAGAATCAGTGCAATAACCAGCAGCTGCAACCACTCTTCAAAACCGATCGGCGCCACCCCCAGCACCCGTTGCAACCATGGCAAGTGCATCGCTCCAACATGGATCAACTGCGCCAGTACCGTACCAAACAGCAGTAGTCGATTGCGCAGCGGTGAGTGGCTGAATACGGATAAGGTTTCAGAGCGACAGTTGAAGACATGGACATTCTCAAACAGCACCATCAACAACAGTGTGCTGTTCCTCGCCGCCTCAACAGAGAACCCCAGTGCATGCGTCAGCTGCCAGTAGACAATAAATGCCGTCACCCCCATCACCAGACTAGAGACAAGAATACGTTCGACCATAATACGGTTGAAGATCGGCTCATCAGGGCTGCGCGGTGGTTTGCGCATCTCATCCCCCTCGGCAGGCTCGAAGGCCAGAGCAACATCCTGAATCCCGTTAGTGACCAAGTTAAGCCACAGTAACTGTGCCGGTAGCAGTGGCAATGGTACCCCAGCAATCAATGCAAGAAAGAAGAGCACCACCTCTGCGGCTCCAGTAGAGATCAGTAGAAAAATCACCTTACGTACATTGGCGTAAGCGACCCGTCCCTCCTCAATACCTGCAACAATGGAGTTGAAGTGGTCATCCGCCAGGATCAGATCCGAGCTCTCACGTGCTACATCAGTCCCACCCTTGCCCATTGAGACCCCTACATTGGCAGCATTGAGTGCCGGCGCATCATTGGCCCCATCCCCAGTCATCGCCACAAAGTGACCACTACGCATCAGGGCACGCGTGATCAGCACTTTCTGTGAGGGGTCTACGCGGGCAAATACCCGCGCCCGCTGAATCAGTTGATCCACCGCCCCCTCTCCCTGCACCTCTGCCTGTTGCAGCTCCACCCCGTTCACCACCTGCGCTGTAGTAGAGGCCATCCCCAGCTCTCGGGCAATCGCCAGCGCAGTGGTGGGGTGGTCGCCCGTCACCATGGCAACCTCAACACCAGCATCACCACAGGAGCGGATTGCTGCACTCACCTCAGGGCGCAGAGGATCAATCATCCCCACCAATCCAAGCAGGCTCATCCCCTGCAGTGACTCTGGTTTTAACACCTCGGGGTTCAACACCTCAGACTGTGCCACTGTCAAATCACCACTGGCAACAGCCAGCACCCGATAACCATCGGCTGCCAGCTGTTCAGCTTGTTCCAGCAGTTGTACCTTGTGAATAGCCACGTCTCCCTGTGGCGTTGCCATCTTGTCACACATCGGCAACAGCGCCTCTAATGCCCCTTTGAGAAAAATTTCTGCCCCCTCTTCGGTTTTATGAAGCGTTGCAGAGTAGCGGTTTTCCGCCTCAAATGGGATCTCTGCGATCAGTGGTGTCTGCTCCAGCGCCTGTTTTCGATCAATACCCAACTGCTGTGCAAACAGCAACAGGGCAATATCTACGGTATCCCCATGCTGCACCCACTCTTCTCCCTGCTGCTCCAGCCACGCCTCATTATTAAGCGCGACACAGCGTGCCAGATGCTTCAGTCGCTGCTGCTCAACCTTCTCCAGCAGAGGCTTCTCTTCAAACAGCCCTGCTGACATGGGAGCCGATCTGTAACCTGAGGTGATCCTCCATGGAGTCTCTCCCGGTATTGCAACCACCCGTGTACTCATCTTATTTTGTGTCAAGGTACCCGTCTTGTCGGAGGCTATATAGGTACAGGAACCCAGAGCCTCCACCGCATAGAGGCGACGCACCACCACATTACGGTGTGACATACGGGTGGCACCAATCGCCAAGGCAACGGTGATGGCAACAGGCAAGCCTTCAGGGATCACTGAAACAGCAAGAGCCACTGCCAACATAAAGACCGCTTCAAGTGGTGTACCCAACAACAGCTCTATCATCATCAACAGTAACGCAATCACCCCAACAGCAATGGCAATCATCTTGGTGAAGCGCTCCATCCGCAGTAGCAGTGGCGGCTTGGCACTCTCAACGCTACTGAGTGAATCTGCAATCTGTCCAATCTCGGTTGCTGCCCCGGTTGCCGTCACCACCCCCTGACAGCGCCCTCGCACGACCATTGATCCACTGAAGAGCATATTAAAGCGGTCACCCACGACCACTTCGGCATCACACAGGATTTCACTCTGCTTGGAGACGGCTAGGGACTCCCCCGTTAAGTGAGACTCATCCACCTCTAGACCATTGCTCTCTACCAGCCGCAAATCTGCAGGCACCCGATCCCCCGACGCGAGAGAGACCCAATCACCCGGTACCAGCTGTTCCGCATCAATCTCCTGAGGTTGTCCCTCCCGCACCACCGTAGTGAGTGTGCGCACCATGGAGCGGAGCGCATCGGCGCTCTTCTCCGCAGAACGTTCTTGAGCACTGCCTATCACCGCATTCAACAGCAGTACCGCAGCGATAAAGAGAGCATCAAAGGTGTGCCCCAAGCCAATAGAGAGCAGCGCGGCAAACAGCAGTACGTAGATCAATGGGCTGAAAAATTGGCGTATAAAGAGGGCCACTAAACTCCGCCCCGGTGGATGTGGTAGACGGTTCAGCCCCAACTCACGTTGACGCTCTACCACCTGTTGCTCCGATATTCCTTGCTCCGAACCCTGTAACAGCTGAAGCAGTGCCTCTGCCGTCTGGGTATGGGGCTGTTCAACCATGCGGATGGTGCTGCTTATGGTTGGGGCATTCGCGTTTGTGCTGTTGATAGCGACGCAGGTTTTCTGGGTTGCTGAGGTATTTTTGCAACCAACGCTGACTGTTGTTGTAAGCCCAGTCGATAGCACTCAGGAGTAAACCCTTATTCACACGGCTCACCCATTTTGTTTGGCTTCTGCCCGAGCCCTCAACTCCTCCTGCTGCCGTGCCATCACATGCTTCTCCACTACAGAGGCGTTGGCTTTGGAAATTGCCCGAAACTGCACCGCCATCTCATATTCACCGAAAGCGTTGTCATCTACCTTGCTGATATTTCTCACCAAGGCCAACGCTCTAATTTCCTCTTGGTCGGAGAAGCGGATGGTGATGTCAATCGCCTCATTCAGCGAGTAGGCCTCATTGGTATAGAAGCGGCACCCACCGATACTAAAGTTGATAGGCTGTGCTTTGGTCTTCTCTGCCGAACCACCCTGAGCGATAGACAGAATCTCATCCATCTTCTCATTCATCGCCTCTAGTGCAAAAGAGAGCTGAGAGTCCCTCGCCTTTAGCCCGGCTATACTCTCCAGCACCTTTCTATTGGCCAGCACAATCCCCTCCAACCCTGTGCCGTAATAGACCTCTTTCGCGATCTGTTTGACATGGTTACGGGGCACATATTTGATCCGCACATAAGCGTGATCATTCACTCGAAAAAATTCGCGTTTATTATCATCCATTGCTCTGCTCCAGAGTGCTTCAATAGTTGGTGCCCTACATAATACCAGAGCCTGTTTCTACTACAGGGCACTGTTACCAAATATTACCGGAGGTTATAGCCCCCAGCAGATAAAGTGTTCGACTCAAGGTGGTAACAGGCGTATCATCTGCCTCCTTTTTAAGCAGTAGAGCACTTGAAATTCCGCTATGCAGATCGGCCCTTACAAACTGAAAAACAACCTGATTCTCGCCCCGATGGCCGGGGTGACCGATCGCCCGTTTCGTCAGCTTTGTCGCAAGCTGGGCGCAGGTATGGCAGTCTCCGAGATGGTCTCCTCTAACTCGCTGTTATGGGGTAGTGAAAAGACCAAGCGCCGCGCCGACCACAGTGGTGAACCTGATCCCCGCTCGGTACAGATTATGGGGGCCGACCCACAGTTGATGGCCGAAGCCGCCAAGTACAACGCAGGAAACGGTGCGCAGATCATCGATATCAATATGGGTTGCCCCGCCAAGAAGGTGTGCAATGTCGCCGCTGGCTCTGCCTTGATGAAGAATGAGTTACTGGTAGGAGAGATTCTGGAGGCGGTTGTCGCTGCCGTCGACATACCCGTCACTCTAAAGATTCGCACCGGCTGGGACCGCGATAACCGCAATGCCCCAATGGTTGGGCATATTGCCGAAGAGGCGGGAATTCAGGCATTGGCGGTACATGGCCGCACCCGTGCTGATGCTTACCGTGGAGATGCCGAGTACGAGACCATTGCAGCCATCAAGCAACAGATCCAGATTCCAGTCATCGCCAATGGCGACATCACCTCTCCAGAGAAGGCGCTGGAGGTGCAACAAAAAACTGGAGCTGATGCGCTGATGATTGGCCGCGCTGCGCAAGGCAAGCCCTGGATCTTCCGCTCCATTCTCCACTACCAGAAAACCGGCGAGCTGCTACCCGATCCCAGTACCGCAGAGGTGCGCGACCTGTTGATGGGGCATCTAGAAAATCTCTATGGATTCTATGGCGAGTACACCGGAGTACGGGTCGCACGCAAACACATCTCTTGGTACAGCAAGGGGCAACGCCATGGTGCTGCTTTCCGCCAACTGGTGAATCGCGTCGATAGCGCTGAAGAGCAACTCCGTATGACCCGTGAATTTTTTGCACAGATTATTGACCACCAGCAGGAGCTGGCAGCATGAGCAGTGAGGGCCATTGTGACTCCCTACGTAGCTGTGTGCGTACCAATCTGCAGGAGTTTTTTGACCACTTAGAGGACTCACAGACCACCGACCTACACCAACGTATTTTACGTGAGGTCGAACCCCCTCTATTAGAGCTCACCCTAAAGCAGTGCAACGGCAACCAGTCTCACGCTGCAAAGATGCTGGGGATCAATCGAAACACACTGAAGAAGAAGATGGATCTCTATCAAATCGAAGCACGCTAATACCCCACCCGCACATTCAACCTATTCCCTTTTTACCTATTACTTAACGCAAGGACCCACTGATGAAAATTACCCGCGCACTGATCAGCGTCTCTGACAAGACTGGCATCCTCCCTTTCGCCCAACAACTGGTCGCTCAAGGGGTCGAGATCCTCTCTACTGGCGGTACCGCCAAACTCCTTACCGAGAACAATGTGGCTGTAACCGAAGTCTCTGACTACACCGGTTTCCCCGAGATGATGGATGGCCGTGTGAAAACCCTACACCCCAAAGTACACGGGGGCCTGTTGGGTCGTCGCGGCACCGATGAGGCGGTGATGGAGGAGCACGGTATTCCACCGATTGATCTTGTAGTGGTCAATCTCTACCCATTTGAGCAGACTGTCGCCAACCCAGATTGCGACCTGCCCACAGCAATTGAGAATATCGATATCGGTGGTCCAACCATGTTGCGCGCTGCAGCCAAGAACCACGCCGCAGTAACCGTGGTTGTGGATGCCGCTGATTATGAACGCGTTCTGGCAGAGATGGGCGAGAACAGTGGTGCAGTCAGCGATGCCACCCGTTTTGACCTGGCCGTAAAGACCTACGAGCACACGGCTCACTATGATGGTGCTATCGCCAACTATCTAGGACGTATCGGTGCCGACGGTGAAAAGTCTAACTTCCCGCGCACCTTCAACAGTCAATACAGCAAGACGCAAGAGATGCGTTACGGTGAGAACCCACATCAGAAGGCCGCCTTCTATGTCGAGGCCAACGCTAAAGAGGGGTCCATCTCTTGTGCCAAACAGATTCAGGGCAAGGAGCTCTCCTATAACAACATCGGCGATACCGATGCTGCGCTGGAGTGTGTAAAGCAGTTTGATGATGCCCCCGCCTGCGTCATCGTCAAGCACGCCAACCCCTGTGGAGTCGCCTATGGTGAAAACCTGCTGGACTCTTATGACCGCGCTTATGCAACTGATCCAGAATCGGCCTTTGGTGGCATCATCGCCTTCAACCAGCCTCTGGATGGGGAGACTGCACGCGCCATTGTCGATCGCCAATTTGTTGAGGTGATCATCGCACCGGCTGTCTCCGATGAGGCCGTAGCCGTTGTCGCTGAGAAGAAAAATGTACGTCTGTTAGTCTCCGGCTCTTGGGCAGAGGGAGAAGCACGTCTCGACATGAAGCGCGTTAATGGCGGCCTACTGGTACAGGATGCCGATCTGCTGTTGACCAATGAGATCACCATTGCCAGCAAGCGCCAGCCAACTGAACAGGAGATGAATGACCTGCTCTTCAGCTGGAAGGTAGCAAAGTTTGTGAAGTCCAATGCCATCGTCTACGGTAAGAACAATATGACCATCGGTGTCGGTGCAGGTCAGATGAGTCGCATCAACTCTGCCCGTATCGCAGGTATCAAGGCTGAACATGCGAAGCTGGAAGTACCAGGGTCTGTGATGGCATCTGATGCCTTCTTCCCCTTCCGTGACGGTATCGATGCAGCTCATGAGGCTGGCATCACTGCCGTCATTCAGCCCGGCGGCTCAATGCGCGATGAAGAGGTTATTGCCGCTGCAGATGAGCATGGTATGGCAATGGTATTTACTGGCATGCGCCATTTCCGCCACTAAGGAACCCCTGTGGTTCCAATCAAAGTAAAGGTAGAACAATGAAAGTATTGGTTATTGGAGGGGGTGGTCGTGAGCACGCACTGGCCTGGAAGGCTGCTCAGTCTGCTGATGTTGAGTTAGTCTACGTAGCTCCAGGTAATGCGGGCACGGCCCGTGAGCCTAAACTGGAAAACATCACCATTGATGTCGAGGCGATTGATGAGCTGGTGCAGTTTGCCAAAGAGCACAGCGTTGGTCTCACTATCGTTGGTCCAGAGGTGCCACTGGTTCTGGGCGTAGTCGACGCCTTTCAGGCGGCTGGACTGCGCTGCTTTGGCCCCAGCAAGGGCGCTGCTCAACTGGAGGGGTCTAAATCCTTTACCAAGGACTTTCTGGCACGGCACAATATCCCTACAGCAGCGTATGGCAACTTTACCGATATTGATGAGGCCATCGCCTATCTACATCAAGTAGGCGCACCCATTGTCGTGAAAGCAGATGGACTGGCCGCTGGTAAGGGGGTGATCCTTGCTCAAACCATTGAAGAGGCAGAGAGTGCAATCCGCGATATGTTAGCGGGCAACGCCTTTGGTGATGCCGGTCACAAGGTGGTGATTGAGGAGTTCCTGCAGGGAGAAGAGGCGAGCTTTATCGTCATTGCGGATGGTAAGAACGTACTACCGATGGTCACCTCTCAGGACCACAAGGCTCGTGACAACGGCGATCTTGGCCCCAATACGGGTGGTATGGGTGCCTACTCCCCCGCTCCGGTTGTCACCGCTGAGGTGCATGACCGAGTGATGGAGCAGGTGATCTACCCAACCATTAAGGGGATGGCTGCCGAGGGCAATGAGTTTACCGGCTTCCTCTACGCAGGGCTGATGATTGATACCGATGGCAACGCTAAGGTGCTGGAGTATAACGTCCGCTTTGGTGACCCAGAGACTCAACCCATTATGCTACGTCTGCAGTCTGATCTAGTTGAACTCTGCAGTGCTGCTATCGATCAGAAACTGGACCAGACGGAGGCCCAGTGGGACCCACGTCCATCTTTAGGTGTGGTGCTCGCAGCTGGGGGCTACCCAGATAGCTATAACAAGGGTGAAGTCATCTCAGGCCTACCAACAGAGGAGCTGGTTGATCAGAAGGTGTTCCATGCGGGTACTCGGGAAGAGGGCGGTGAGGTGGTCACTGCAGGTGGGCGTGTACTCTGTGCCTGTGCGCTGGGCGATAGCGTCTCTGACGCACAGCAGAAGGCCTATGCACTCACCCGTCAAATTAAGTGGAATCAGCTCTACTTCCGCACCGATATTGGCCATCGCGCCATCGCCCGCGAGTAGAGTAACCTCTCAACTTTTGATTTATAGTGGTAGCCTGCCTTTAGAAGCGCCCTTAGGCAGGCTGCCACTCAATAATTCAGGTGCGCTTTACCGCAATCCTTACAGGCGACCATCAAAACAGCGACTACGGTAGCCAGCCCCAATGCAATCAATAATATTGTTCCCATTTTCTTAGCCTCGTTTCATCCTCTATGCGCCGATCTCTTTATGAGCATAACCACCGCTTCTTGCCATCGTACGCATAAAGATCCGCGTTGTTCCCGCTTTCCAACCGACCTCACACTCATGTGAAACGCCGCCAATTGCCTCATCGGCCTTCTTTCTTGCATCTGCAATCTGATTAAAGGTATGAGATTGTTCAAATTTTGAATGGGGTGCCATCTCTTCTCTCCTGACTATTCTCAAGGTTGTTAATTCGACATCACACTAAATGTCGCCTACTATTTCTAGCCTAAACAACACTATCCTCAATACGTATATATGCGTATTTGATAAAAACATCCGCATGAAAACACAGATAACAATAACTTACATAATATTAAGCATACTTTCTCTCTTTGCTCATGCAGCTGAAGAGGAGGCCTTCAAGAGTTCACTCACACTGAATCAGCTTCAGCAGCTGGTCATAACTGGAGATATGCACACTTTAGAACCCCTCTCAAACGACCCTTCACTACCCAAGTTGATCAATCGCAGAGGTATGTTTGGGCGCACAACGCTTTATCTGGCTACATCTCCAGAGATTTTAGAGTGGTTACTGAGGCAGGGGGCAGACCCCTCCATCACCAACGATTTTGGCGATCCGATACTGCTGTTGATGACACAGCTGAACCAGCAGGAGAAGGTGGGGCTTCTGTTACGGTTTGGGGCAGACCCCAAACAACCCAACGCCTTCGGCAACACCGCACTGCGTGAGGCACACTGGAGAAGAAATCACGACCTGCTTAAACTGTTAAATGGAAAGCAGGAGCGGAGATAAAAGAAGGCACTCAGAGAACGGGGGAACCTACGAAAGAAGGAGGAGGAGTTTTTCGAAGGAGGCCCTCTGAGTGCCTGTGCGTAGCATTATATTAGCATTCGCGAATAATTGCAAATACAATTTATTGCACCGCTACCTCTTGCACCACTTTGGTTCTATTTTTCTGTCGCATCACTCGATTCAACGGCAAATCTTCCTCCTTAAGAATGGAGCGACGAATCCCACAACACCCCTTAGGATGGGTATTGATATACCAGAGAAACAGCCAGATCACCACCATTCCACTACCCGCAACAATCAAAGCATCAGTTAAAGTAATTTCCACAGAGCCCTCCCCATCCTCTTCATTAGATTTATTTTTATGGTCAGCAACAGGATCGTACCATATAAGATTGAGCTGTTACTCATTTATAGTCATTTTTTTAAGCTTCTGTTTTTAACACAAGAGTAAAACTTGACCCACTCCAAAAGAGGCTCTACGATGCTCTGGTTTTCAACCTATTGTTACAGAGAGTACCTTGTCAACTTCCCTCACTTTTGAAGAGATTCGCAGCCTCATTGAGGAGGATCTACAGGCCGTAGATGCGCTGATTCTGCGCCGCCTTCAATCGGATGTGGTGCTAATCAACCAGCTCGGACACTACATCATCGGTGGTGGAGGCAAGCGTATCCGTCCTGTGGTCGTACTGCTCGCAGCACGCGCCTGTGGCACAGCCAGTGAAGATGCCATTCAACTGGCTGCCGTGATCGAGTTTATCCATACCGCAACACTATTACACGATGATGTAGTCGACACCTCAGAGATGCGCCGTGGAAAAGAGACCGCCAATGCAGTATTTGGTAATCAGGCTGCGGTACTGACCGGTGATTTTCTCTACTCCCGCGCCTTCCAGATGATGGTGGAGGTGCAGAGTATGCGGGTGATGGAGATTCTTGCCGAGACCACCAATGTAATCGCCGAGGGTGAGGTGCTGCAGCTACTCAACTGCAACGACCCAGATACCACCGAAGAGCGCTACTACCAAGTGATCTATCGTAAAACCGCGAAGCTGTTCGAGGCGGGTGGACAACTGGGTGCGGTGATTGCGAACCAACCAGAAGCTATTGAGCAAGCGTTGATGAGCTACGGCAAACACCTCGGTAATGCCTTCCAACTGATTGATGATGCACTCGACTACAGCGCCTCGGCCGAGGAGATGGGCAAAAATGTGGGCGACGACTTAGCCGAAGGTAAACCGACGCTGCCGCTGATTCACGCAATGGAGAATAGTGAAGGGAAGGAGCGGGAGAGAATCCGTAGCGCCATTGAGAATGGCGGCGGCGATCAGTTTGATCCAATCATGAAGACCATCACCCACACCAACGCCATTGAGTACACACTGGATGCGGCTAAGCTGGCGGTAGATGAGGCAACCGATTCCGCCATGAAGCTGCCTGAATCTCCGTACCGAGAGGCACTCATCTCACTGGCTCAATTCACACTGACCCGCACTCACTAATATTTCTGTAACATTTTGTAAAACAATAACTCTTTCCAAGAAGACCTAATCTAACTTAAGATCAGACCCTCAAGGGAGCTTCTAAAAACAGTATGTTTTAGGGGCACCCTCAACAAAGTGGAGGGAGTAACGGATGAAGCAGCTACAAAGTGGCTTTACCCTGATTGAACTGATCATTGCCATCGCCATCATTGCCATTCTAGCGGCACTGGCGATCCCCTCCTACACCCAATACACCACCAAGGCTCACTATTCCGAGATCGTAATGGCTGCACAGCCAGTAAAGATCGGTGTAGAGCAGTGCTATCAGATTCGCCGCAGTCTGCCCGACTGTGATGGTGGCGGTTATGGAGTGCCCGCAAATACCACCTCTGTCTCTGGCGCGGTCGACTCCGTTTCTACCACCAATGGAGTGATTACCATCACCCCAGATGCAGCCAATGGGATTATTGCTGCGGATACCTACATCCTTACCCCTACTGCAACCTCCCCATTAAGCTGGGCTACCAGTGGTGGTGGTATCAGCAAAGGGTACACGCACTAATTCCAGACAATAAAAAAAGGGGTGCCTCCGAAGAGACACCCCTTTTTCATCTACAGAGCTGAACTTACAGCGCGTCAGCGTGCTCAGTCAGATACTCAGCAACACCGTCAATGCTTGGCTTCATGCCTGCATCACCATCCTTCCAACCTGCTGGACAAACCTCACCGTGCTCTTCAGTAAACTGCAGTGCGTCTACCATACGGATCATCTCATCGACATTACGACCCAGTGACAACGCATTTACAACCTGATGCTGAACCATGTTGTCTTTGTCGATCAAGAAGGAGGCACGCAGTGCAGGTGCACCACCTGGAACCTGAATGCCGTAATCGTTGGTGATGGACTGAGTGATATCAGCAACCATTGAGAACTTCACAGGACCGATGCCGCCATCGTTAATCGCTGTATTTCTCCATGCATTATGGGTGAAATGAGAGTCGATAGAGACACCAATCACCTCAACACCACGCTTGGTGAACTCTTCCATACGGTGGTCAAATGCCAGCAACTCCGATGGGCAGACAAAGGTGAAGTCGAGTGGGTAGAAGAAGACTACCGCGTACTTACCAGCCTTGGCCTCGTACAGGTTGTAATCGGCCTTAATCTCGCCATTGCCCAGTACGGTTGGGGCTGTAAAATCGGGTGCTTCGCGTCCTACTAATACGCTCATAATGAACTCCTTAATTGTGTTTACTATATGTACTTAAAATGTACTTAAAAAATTTGCGTCTATCTCAACCACTCTCCGATCCAGCCACAGTCGTGTGACCTCCTCGGTCGGAGGGTGGTGACGAAAAACGAGTCAAAGTTTTGCTTAGAATCAATTTTTCGAGAGGGGGAATCATAACGACTCTACAGCCCCTGTCAAGACCCAGTGTTTTAATCAGGTATTAAAATCTTTGAGGGAGAGGGAAAAAGCTTGAGGCTCACTGAAACCATCACTCTTCCAGGCATGCCCATAGACCACCTCCCAACTCGCCTCGACACGCCCTTGCGGGTCTCGTGCAAGATAATTCTGCTCTAACTGCTGCAGCACCGCACGCCCCATCAACCCGCTGCGCCGCCCTGCATTAACGTTGGTAGCACCCAGCCCTTTCAGATCCCGCATCAACGCCATTACATCAGGGTAGGTGAGGGTAAAGCGGTCTACGCTGGTGACTGGCTCGATAAAGCCTTGCTGGTAGAGCAGGTCACCCGCCTGTTGCAGATCCATAAACTGGTTCACATGCACCTTGTCATCCACCTTAGACCAGCTTTCACGCAACTCATGCAGCGTATCCACACCCAGCGTGGAGAAGGTGAGTAGCCCTCCGGGGCGCAGCACCCTTCTGAACTCATCAAGCACCCCCTGCAGGTCTTGACACCACTGTAAGGTAAAGTTGGAGAAGATCAGGTCCACGCTCTCATTGGCCAGCGGGAGCTGCTGGGCATCCGCACAGAGAAAGCGCTGCTTTGATAACCATTTTTTCTCTCTACGTGCCTGTTGCAGCATCCCCTCAGCCAAATCAAGGGCGATAATCTCACTCTTTTTAAAACGGGCCTCCAACCCTCTTGTGCAGTAGCCGGTCCCAGCCCCCACATCAACAATCCGCTGCGGCGTGATACGCTCGTACTGGAACTGCTCCAACATGCGATCTGCCACTTCACGCTGCAACTGGGCCACAGCATCATAACTGCCCGCCGCCCGACCAAAATTGGCACGAACCCTCTGACGCTGTAGCTGGTAACGGTTATCTGGCAAAACGGGTCACCTCTTCAATAAAGCGGGCTGGATGGCTGAGAAAGGGGGCATGCCCTGCCCCTTCAATCACCACCGCAGCCGCGTGAGGCATTGCTGTTGCGGCGGCTTCTCCCGCCTCTACGGGAACTAACTGATCTCGCGCACCCATAATCCAGCGGGTGGGTTGCTGAATCTGCTGCAGTTGTGGACGAAAGTCACTCTGCTGCAAAATCTCCAGCCCTGCCTCCAGTGTACCTGCCTGCGGCGCCTCAGCCAGAGAGTGCTTCAGCTCTTTAAGTAGTGCTTTGGCACCCTGCACCCCCAACATCTGCAGGGTCAGAAAACGCCCAATGGTGGTCTCCCGTGATCGAATCAACGCTGCGGCAAAGTCACCCAGCACCTTCTGTTTGATCGCACTGCGCCACCCTCCCCCCTGCACAAAACGGGGAGTTGCTCCAACCAGTATCAATTTTGAAATTCGCTCAGGCATCTCCTGTGCTGCCTGCAGCGCAACCTGCCCCCCCAGTGACCAGCCTAACCAGATTGCCCGCTGCGGCACCTGAGCGGCAACATCCTCAACCATGGCAGAGAGAGTCATCGACTCCAAAAGGGGACGCTCCCGATATCCTGCAAGATCCACCACCGTCACCTCAAAGGTCTGCTCCAGCTGAGGCAGCAGTGAATTCCACACAGAACCATTAAAGCCCCAGCCATGAATTAATACCAAATTCTGTCTCATTGCAGCGCCTCCAAAAGCCGATCCAGCTGCGCCATGCTGTGGTTTGCAGAGAGGGTGATACGTAACCGCGCACTCCCCTCCGCTACCGTTGGTGGACGAATGGGCGCGACCAGTATCCCGCTCTTCTGTAGCCGCTCGGAGAGTCGTACAGCATCCGCAGACTCCCCAATCAGCAGCGGTTGAATCGGCGTAGCAGAGTTCATCAAACTCAACCCAAGCTGCTGCGCCCCTCTGCGAAAATGGCCAATCAACTGCTGTAACCACTCACGCCGCTCATCACCTGCCTTCACCAACTGTAGCGCCTTGCGTGTCGCCTCTGCCTGAGCCGGAGGTGTCGCCGTGGTGTAGATATAGGTACGTGCCTGCTGAATCAAGGTCTCAATCAACGCTTCACTGCCTGCGACAAAGGCACCGGAGACCCCAAACGCCTTCCCCAAGGTACCCATCAAGATCGGCACCTCTGCCGGACCCAACTCAAACTTCGCCACGGTACCGCGCCCTTGTGGGCCATGCACCCCCACCCCGTGTGCATCATCCACCATCAAGCTCGCACCACCACAGCGACACTCATTAGCAATTGCCGCAAGGGGGGCGGTATCTCCATCCATACTAAAGACCCCATCCGTCACCACCAGGGTACGACCTGAAGCAGGGTCAGCCAACCGCCCCTCCAGAGCATTCATATCACTGTGTGCATAGCGCAACAACTTGGCCCCAGAGAGCTTGGCCCCGTCCAGCAGTGAGGCGTGATTCAAACGGTCATGAACAGTGCGGTCCTTACGTCCCAACAGCGCCTGATGTATACCCAGATTGGCCTGATAACCAGAGCTGAACAACAGCACACGAGGGTAGCCCAAGAACTCCGCTAACTCCTCCTCCAGCGCATGATGTGCGGCACTATGCCCCGTGATCAGGTGCGCTGCACCACTCCCTGTACCCCAACGCGATAGCCCCTGTTGGAATGCCTCAACAATCTCAGGATGGTTCGCCAACCCCAGATAGTCATTACTACTGAATGAGAGGTAGCGCTCGCCATCTATCTCCACCTCTACATCTTGTGGAGAAGAGAGCACACGACGCTGACGGTAGAGCGATTGCGCTCTACGCTTATCTAATTCAGACAGTAATAAGTGATCGATACTCATAATTCAAACCCATGGAGGAGGTTGTAGTGATCAGAATATCTTCTTGACTGAGTTGATCGCGCTTCACCACTGCTCCACTTTTCAGAGAAGAGCCTGTTCTTGTCTGAGCGTAGCGAGTTTGAACAGGCGCTGAAAAATGGAGCAGTGGTGAAGAGAGAAGCGATCACCCGATGGAGAGAAGATATTCTGATCACCGTTCCACACCCTACCCCAACACCACCTCCTCTCCAGCCAACGCCTCCAACCCCAACTTAGCAAACAGAGAGGCATCGCTCTCCTCTCCCGCATTCGGTGTAGTCAACAACTGCTCACCAGAGAAAATAGAGTTTGCCCCAGAGGCAAAACAGAGCGCCTGCAGCTCCTCACTCATCGACTCCCGTCCTGCCGACAACCGCACCCAGGACTTCGGCATCAAAATCCGCGCCACCGCAATCGTGCGCACAAACTCCAACGGGTCCAGCTCCTCCAGTGATTCCATATCATCCAACGGTGTACCCGCCACCTTCACCAGACGATTAATCGGCACACTATCTGGCTGCTTCGGCAGGTTCGCCAGTGTCGCCAACAACCCCGCACGGTCCTGACGTGACTCACCCATCCCCACAATCCCACCACTACAAATATTCAGCCCCGCATCGCGCACATGCTCCAACGTATCCAGACGATCCTGATAGGTGCGCGTAGTAACCACCTCACCATAATAGGCCTCCGAGGTATCCAGATTATGGTTGTAGTAATCCAGACCCGCCTTCTTCAGCTTCTGCGCTTGGTGGTCCGTAAGCATCCCCAGCGTCATGCAGGTCTCCATCCCCAGTGCCTTGACCCCACTGACCATGGTCAACAGCCGCTCCATATCCTTACTCTTTGGGTTGCGCCATGCGGCCCCCATACAGAAGCGTGAAGAGCCAGAACGCTTCGCCTCACGCGCCGCCTCTAACACCGCACTCACCTCAGCCAACTTCTCCCGCTCCAGATCGGTACTGTTGCGAGCGCTCTGCGAACAGTAACTACAGTCTTCGGAGCAGCCACCCGTCTTGATACTCATCAAGGTACTGACCTGCACCTTGTTGGGGTCAAAGGTCATACGGTGGATGGTCTGAGCCTGAAAAATCAGATCATTAAAGGGGAGGTCAAATAGCGTCTCCACCTCTTCCAGTTTCCAATCATTTCGCAGTTCTGCAGTCTCACTCATCGGTATACTCTACATAAGATAAATAGAAAACAGCATCCTACTGCTCCTAAAACTACTGTCAACCAATTGTGCTAGAAAAAGTTTACAAGCAACTGCAACGCTGGATGCCATCAGAGCCGTGCGCACTCTGCAAGCAGCCCGTAATGGGGGAGGTCGCCCTCTGCAACAGCTGCAGACCCAAGCTACCCCAGTTAATACACCCGCCACTGGAGCTGCACAACGACAGGCACTGGAACCAGATCATCATCCCCTTCTTCTACAAGAAGCCTCTCTCCCCGCTCATCCATCAACTCAAGTTTGACCACAAGCTCCACTACGCCCGTCTGTTTGGACTACTGTTTGAGGCTCACCTACAACAGCACGACTTTATAAAACCAGACCTCATCATTCCTGTCCCCCTGCATAAGAAACGGCTACAGGAGCGGGGTTTCAACCAAGCGCTGGAGATCATCAAACAACCCGCAAAACGGCTACAGATCCCGTTAGATCGCACCCACTGCAGGCGAATCCGTGCCACCTCTGCGCAAACCTCGCTTCATGCCAGCGCCCGTAAACAGAATCTGAAACAGGCCTTCCAGATCAACCGCTCTCTGCAAGGCGTTCATGTTGCTCTGTTTGATGATGTGATCACTACCGGCAGCACCCTACTTGCTGTAGCTGCTGCCGCAAAAAAAGCAGGGGCTGCAAAGATTGATCTCTGGGCGCTCGCATACACACCGCCCCACCGTTAAACTACAGCTCATCAAACATACATCAACTACTTGAAAGTTAGAACTGACCCCGGAAAGATGGAAGACATCACAGAAATCATAGCCCCCCTCAACCAAGCCCAACGCCAAGCCGTCACCGCCAATTCACGCAACACCCTAGTGCTCGCAGGAGCAGGCAGCGGAAAAACCCGGGTACTGGTACACCGCATAGCCTGGTTGATCGAAGCGGAACAGGTATCCCCTTGGTCAATCCTAGCCGTCACCTTCACCAACAAGGCCGCAAAGGAGATGAAGGGGCGCATCGAAACGCTACTCAATATGCCCACGGGAAAACTCTGGGTCGGCACCTTCCACGGTCTCGCCCACCGCCTGCTACGCAGCCACTGGCAAGAGGCCAAGCTGCCGCAGAATTTTCAAATCCTCGATAGCGAAGATCAGTTACGTCTGATCCGCCGCCTGATCAAAGGGATGAACCTTGATGAGGAGCGCTGGCCCCCCAAGCAAGCCCACTGGTTTATCAACGAACAGAAAGACAAAGGGCTACGTGCCGGACAGATCGACCCCGAAAACGACTTCTGGTTAACCCAGATGGTACAGATCTACCTCTCTTATGAGGCCGCTTGCGAACGCGGTGGGTTGGTCGATTTTGCAGAACTACTGCTACGTGCCCATGAGATGTGGCTCAATAATCCAGAGCTACTGGCTCACTATCGCAACCGTTTCAGCCACCTGCTGGTAGATGAATTTCAGGACACCAACACCATTCAATACGCTTGGCTACGGCTATTAACTGGCGACAAGGGGAGTATCTTTGTCGTGGGGGACGACGACCAATCCGTCTACGGCTGGCGCGGAGCTCAAGTAGAGAACATCCGTAGCTTCACCCGTGACTTTGCTGATGTTGAGACGCAAAAACTGGAGCAGAACTACCGCTCTACAGGAAACATTCTTAATGCTGCCAATGCACTGATCGACAATAACCCCGGACGACTCGGCAAAGAGCTATGGACCGAAGATAGTGACGGCGAGCCAATCCAACTCTACGCCGCCTTCAATGATCTGGATGAAGCCCGTTTTATCGCCGAACAGATTCAGTTCTGGGTCGACAAGGGGGGTAAACGGGAAGAGAACGCCATCCTCTACCGCTCCAACGCCCAGTCCCGTGTACTGGAGGAGGCGCTACTCAGTGCCAACATCCCCTACCGTATCTACGGTGGACTGCGCTTCTTCGAGCGTGCAGAGATCAAGGATGCGCTCGCCTATCTACGGCTGATGGCCCACCCCCATAATGATGCCGCCTTTGAGCGGGCGGTCAATACACCCACACGTGGGATTGGAGACCGCACCGTTGAGGTGGTACGGGAACATGCCCGTGGCGCTGGCATCTCCATGTGGCAGGCGGCGACCGAACAGAGCGAAGGGGAACTGCTGGCTGCACGTGCGCGTAATGCACTGCGTAACTTCCTCCAGCTGATTGAGATGATGAGCCACGCAGCGACCGATAAAACGCTAAAAGAGCAGGTGGTGATTGCTCTGGAACACTCCACCCTGCTCGATCACTTCAAAAAACAGAAAGGGGATAAGGCTCAAGGACGGGTAGAAAATCTGGAGGAGCTGGTCACCGCTGCGGGGCAGTTTGCCCCCCAAGAGGATTCGGTGATGGAGGAGTCCCTTAATATACTGGATGAGTTCCTCTCACAGGCCGCTCTAGAGGCGGGTGATACCCAAGGCGATGAGTGGGAGGACTGCGTTCAGCTGATGACCCTACACAGTGCCAAGGGGCTGGAGTTTCCACAGGTCTTCTTGAGTGGCATGGAGGAGGGGCTGTTCCCTCACAGTATGTCTGCCAATGACCCAGAACGCCTAGAGGAGGAGCGCCGCCTCTGCTATGTGGGGATTACTCGTGCTCGTGAAAAATTAACCCTAACCCATGCTGAAAGCCGCCGCCTCTACGGCAAAGAGCACTACCCAAGAGTCTCCCGCTTTATCAAAGAGATTCCAAGTGAGCTACTACAGGAGGTGCGGATTCGCTCTACCATCTCCCGCCCCGTCAGCAGCCACTCCGCCACCTACACCAACCAGAGCCGCTCCCGTATTGTGGAGGACTCTGGAACCGGGCTGCATCCGGGGCAACAGGTGCGCCATGCCAAGTTTGGTGAAGGTACTGTGTTGATGTTGGAGGGGAGTGGTCCACAGGCGCGGATACAGATTCACTTTCCAGAGGCAGGAACCAAGTGGCTGGTGGCCAGTTATGCCAAGCTGGAACCGGCCTAGAGTCAGATCAGAATCGTAATCCAAGCCCCCTCAATCAATGATTCAAAATCTGCTGCAGGAACTGCTGCGTACGGTCCACCTGAGGGCTGTCAAAGAACTCATGCGGCGTATTCTGCTCAACAATCTCACCCGCATCCATAAAGATCACACGATCCGCCACCTTCTTCGCAAACCCCATCTCATGGGTCACACAGAGCATGGTCATCCCCTCCTCCGCCAGCTCAATCATCACATCAAGCACCTCCTTGATCATCTCTGGATCAAGCGCCGAGGTGGGCTCATCAAACAACATAATTTTCGGACTCATACATAACGAACGGGCAATCGCCACACGCTGCTGCTGCCCGCCAGAGAGCTGACCGGGATACTTGTTCGCCTGATCTGGAATCTTTACACGCTCCAGATATTTCATCGCAACCGCTTCCGCCTCTGCCTTGGGCATCTTCTGCACCCAGATGGGGCCAAGGGTAAGATTCTCCAGGATACTCAGGTGGGGAAACAGGTTGAAGTGCTGGAACACCATGCCCACTTCACGACGCACCGTCTCAATGTTCTTCACATCCTCAATCAGCTCGGTGCCATCCACCACCAGTGACCCCTGTTGAAACTCCTCCAGGCGGTTGATGCAGCGAATCAGTGTCGACTTTCCCGACCCGGAAGGGCCACAGATGACGATACGCTCCCCTTGCTTGACCGTCAGATCAATATCTTTGAGTACGTGAAAATCCCCATACCATTTATTCAGACCCGAAATGGTGATGATCTCTTCATCGGTCTTAAGCCGATTGACTGGGTTATTGGTCATATCAAATTCCGATTCATTGATGATCCGTATTCAGCTTACGTTCGATATTGGTGGCGATCATCGACATGCTAAAGCAGACCGTCCAGAACACAACGGCAACAAAGATATAGCCCTCTTCAGCATGCCCTCCCAACCAGCGTGAATTGCTGAGCGCAGTCTGCGTGGTGCTTAACATTTCGAAAATGCCAATGATCAGCAAGAAGGTGGTGTTCTTGAACAGCATGACAAAGGTTGCCAGAATATTGGGCATAGAGACCTTGATCACCTGCGGCAGAATGATCAACACGGTCTTCTGCCAGTAGCTCAGCCCCAGTGAATCGGCGGCCTCGTATTGACCTTGTGGGATGGCATTAAAGCCGCCACGGAACACCTCGGCCATATAACCCGCCATAAACAGAATCAGCACGATCCAGACACGGACCAGCTTATCCACACTGGTTCCCTCGGGAAAGAAGAGGGGCAACATCACCGACCCCATAAAGAACAGCGCCAACACCGGTACGCCACGGAAAAATTCAATCAAGATGATGCTGATACTGCGCGCAAAGGGCATGTGCGAACGTCGCCCCAAGGCCCAGATAAAGCCCAGCGGGAACGCCACAATAATACTTGCGGCTGCGAGCAGTACATTCAATGAGAAGCCACCCCACAGGTCAGTACTGACCCGCTCCAGCCCCAGATAGCTCCCATCCAGAATGGCAATCGATATAACGGGCAGCAGCAAGAACAGCGGGATGATAATTTTCTCACGCACCCCTTTCTCAAACTGGTAGGAGGCGGCGATGATCACCACCAGCATGGCGATGCTCAGGTTGACCCGCCACAGCTCATCGGTTGGATAGCTGCCATAAAAGAACTGCTGCGACCAGGCACTGACAAACACCCAGCAGGCACCGTCATTGACGCAGGCATCTTGAGAGTCACCCGTCCAGTTTGCCGACAGAAATAGCCAGTCGATCACCCCCGGCAAAATCGTCAATAGAATATAACCGAGCAGCAGCGTAGCTACGGTATCAAGTGGGGTAGAGAAGAGGTTATTTTTTAGCCAGACCGCCGGGCCTACTGTGTTTTCAGGCGCAGGCCGTGCGGGTGAGGGGGTAAATGTTTGCAGCTTATTCATCTACTTTGTCACCAGCGCCACACGCTTGTTGAACAGATTCATGGCGACTGAAATCAACATATTGAATACAAAGTAGACCGCCATGGTCATAAACACAATCTCAATCGCCTGCCCAGTCTGGTTCAGTGTAGTGCCCACAAATACGGTGAACAGATCGGGATACCCAATGGCGGTAGAGAGCGTCGAATTTTTCACCAGACTCTGGTACTCACTATTGAGCACCGGGGTAATCACACGCATCGCCTGAGGGACCACAATCAAATTCATGATCTGCTTCTCCTTCATCCCCAGACTCCGCGCGGCCTCAGTCTGACCATGCGGCACCGACTGCACGCCTGCCCGCACCGCCTCTGCGATAAAGGCCCCGGCATAAATGGTCAGGGCCAAAGCCAATGCCATCAATTCAGGAATGATGGTGATCCCCCCCTGAAAATTAAAGCCTTTGAGTGCGGGATAGTCCCAATGGAAGGGCATCCCCATCAGCAGAAATGCAATCAGTGGCAACCCCAACAATAGACCCAACGTCGCATAGAGCAGCGGAAACTGCTTACCCGTCAGCGCCTGACGTCTCTTGGCCCAGCGTCGCAGGAGGGCGATGGCCGCAATGGCGACCGCTATCGCCGCATACACCACACCGGAACCTGGCTCACCAACGGCATCAGGCAGATAGAGACCACGCACATTGAGGAAGATCGCCTCTCCCAGTGAAAGGCTCTGTCGCGCACTGGGTAGTGCCGAGAGCACCGCGAAATACCAAAAGAAGACCTGTAGCAGCAGCGGAATATTGCGGAAGGTCTCCACATAAACCGTGGCAATTTTTCTGATCAACCAGTTATGGGAGAAGTAGGCCACCCCCATGACAAAGCCCACCACGGTAGAGAGGACGATACCGATGCTGGAGACCAGAACCGTGTTCAACATCCCTACGATAAAGGTTCTGCCATAGGTATCTGTCGGCTCATAAGGGATCAGTGACATCAAGATGTCAAAACCGGCGGTTCCCCACAAAAAGTCAAAACCACTCTTGATCCCTCTGGCCTCCATATTCGCCAGCGTATTCGAGATGATGGTATAGAAAAAATAGCCCAAGCCCACCATTAACAGCGCCTGATAAATAACAGCGCGGTTGGCCGGATTATTGAAGAACGCAACCTTCTTTGTCGAAGCTTGATTCTGTGGAACATTCATGGCGGTTTAACCTATGAACCTAGAGGAGCATTTAATTCGTGCAGAAAAAAACCAAGGGGCACATGAGATGGCCCCTTGGTCTTCATCTTCGTGCGATTAACGCATTGCTGGCGAGTAGAGGATTCCGCCATCTGACCACTGCGCATTCAAACCACGGGAAATTTTCAGTGGAGATCCCTGGCCCACATTACGCTCAAACGACTCAGAGTAGTTGCCGACCTGCTTGATGATGTTGTAAGCCCACTTATCAGAGAGTCCGAGCTTGTTGCCCAGATCACCCTCACTACCGAGCAGACGCTTCTGTCCAGGCTTACCATTGGCGCGCATCCCATCCGCATTTGCAGAGGTAACGCCCTGGTACTCCCCCTCAATCATCGCATTCACAGACCACTTCACGACATTGAACCAGGCATCGTCACCCTGACGTACCACCGGCCCTAGTGGCTCTTTAGAGATCACCTCTGGCAGTACAACCGAAGCTGCTGGGTTCTTCAGACCAATACGCAGTGCATAGAGCTGAGACTGGTCAGAAACCAAGAAGTCACAACGGCCTGACTCGAAACCGCTACGGGTCTGGTCCGAGGTGTCGAAGGTGACCGCCTTGTACTTCATCTTGTTCTCACGGAAATAGTCCGCAATCGCCAGCTCGGTCGAGGTGCCCGCCTGAATACAGGCATTTGCACCATCCAGCTCCGTCGCACTCTTAACGCCAAGCTCTTTTTTCACCATGAACCCTGCACCATCGTAGTAGATGGTACCCGCAAAGTTCAGCCCCAGTGAGGTATCACGGGTATGCGTCCATGTGGTGTTACGCGAGAGCATGTCGATCTCACCAGACTGCAGTGCGGTGAAACGCTCCTTTGCGGTAAGCGGCTTGTAGGTCACCTTATTCGCATCACCTAACACGGCTGCTGCAACGGCACGACAGACATCAACATCCAGACCAGACCAGCCACCCTTCTCATCTTTTTGAGAAAAACCCGCCAGACCTGTACTCACGCCGCAACTCAGCTTCCCCTTGCTTTTCACACCCTCAAGCGTACCGGCTTGCGCGTTAGCCATCATCGATGTTGCAGCGACCGCTGCTGCGGCCCATGTCCATTTAGTTTTCACTATTCAAATTCCTCTCTTCGATTATTCATTATTATGGTCAACAGAGTTGCCTGATCTTCGTACCCTTACCCGCACGCTGCATGCATGCTCCTCAGTTAACTCGCCATTGTCCCCTTCACCAAAGCCCAAGTCTCCGAGTTTCACCTGCATTTGTCAACAACAGAAGACCCATGTGGTTTGGGTCGATTGCAGAACCTATTACGTCGCACTATTTACCACTGATCTTTTGCTAAAGGTGGATGAAGTAGAATTTCAGAATTCGTAGAAAACTTCAGTTAGTTTAGCGGCTCTTTCTCTAGCTGAAATTTCTCAGAATAAGGTTGGATCGTGCTGTAGAACTTCTCTATATCCACAACTTTGCCCGTTACAGTGTACTCAGCTTTGTCTTGAAACCATCCATCCTCAACCACTTTGTAGTCAATCTCCAGCGTTAATTTTGATGCGAGATCGGTTAACGATCTTTCAAAACCGAATACAGAGAAGTGGATATAGGCATACCCTTTTTGTGAACCAGTGGCGTTTGACTCCCCCTCTTGATCACTACCCCCCTTGATCGACACCTCTTCAAGGCTGTTCGGTATTGAACCCTCAACAACAACGGCAGGGGGCTCTGGGGTGACACTGTGGGCCTCATCAAACGTTATTGTGAAAGATAGCGCTAAAACTAGAGTCGCGGTTATTACGGTGGCATTCATTCTTTAAGCCTTTTGATTTCAGTGTATGGATTCATCATTCATGTTGCTGCGCTTAAAAAATCACAGCCAAACAGCTCTATATACAGGTTCAAACAACAACCTTGGCTTCAAACATATTGATCAGGAATGGATATATTAATCGTTTTTGAGTAGACAAACATCTGGAGCCGATCGAACATCAACGCTTCCCCACTTGAGTTTTAAGTAAGTTCACCTAGTATCAGGATAGAGGGAGCATAAAAATCGAGGTATACCTATGAACTACTATGCTAAAGATATCCCCCCTCTTATCTGGGTCATCCTGTTGATTGGACTGGTATTTCTGTTTTCTCAGCTCATGTCTTCAACATCAGGCACTTTTGAAGAGAGGTCCGCCAGAGTGAGTGGTCGAGTGGAGATGATCGATTCGAGATAGCACGCTGTGCCGCTTACACAAACAATAGAGATACCTTTTATAGTGGAGGTATCGGCAGCAGCTCTTTGAAGTGGTGAATCGCTTCAAAGCCCTCTACATCTTTCGGAGGGTTTTTCGTATCCGGCTGATGCACCGCCAACAGGTGTTGAATGCCATAGGTCTGCGCAGAGCGCAGCACATTAAGGCTATCATCCACCAGTAAGGTCGTCGCTGGATCGTATGTTTCTGCGCCCTGCAACTTCTCCCAGAACTGTGGCTGCTCTTTGGGCAGACCAAAGTCATGCGAGCAGAGTGTGGCATCGAGATAGGGGCCAAGCTCTGTTTTACGCATCTTCAGGTCAAGACTTTTCCCATGAGCGTTGGTTACCAGCACCGCACGTCGCCCCGACTGACGTACTGCATCCAAAAAATCTCGCACATGGGGATGCTCGGCGATCAGGTGGTGGACCTCCTCTTTGAGTTGGACTATATCCAGCTCCAACTCTCTGCTCCAGTGGTCAACGCAATACCATTCAATGGTCCCCTCAATCGCCTTGTAGCGGTTGAACAGCTCCTCTTTCGCTACATCCAGTGAGAGCGCATTCTTCTCTGCATAGCGCATCGGCACATGCTCTAACCAAAAATGGTTATCGAAATGAAGATCCAGCAGCGTACCGTCCATATCGAGGAGAACGGTTTTGATTTGTGACCAATCGACCATAGTGCGGTAGGATACCGCTATGGAAAGGGTGAATCCAGAAAGAAAACCGCCGCAGGTGCTAAAGACTGAGGTCTGCGCCCAAAGTCGTCTATTTACCGTAGAGTCGATTGACCTACGCTTTTCTAATGGCGTGGAGGCGCAGTGGGAGCGACTCAAGGGCTCTTCACGCGGCGCAGTGCTGATTGTGCCAATGCTGGATGAGGATACAGTGCTGCTCATTCGTGAATATGCTGCAGGTGTTGAGCGTTATGAGCTGGCCTTGCCGAAAGGGAAAATTGACCCTGGCGAGTCAACGCTGGATGCCGCCAATCGTGAAATGATGGAGGAGGTGGGCTATGGTGCTAAGCGCCTGACACACCTTGACTCAGTCACCATTGCCCCCGGCTATCTCAGCCACACCACACATATTGTGCTCGGCGAAGAGCTCTATGAACAGCGGCTGGAGGGCGATGAACCAGAAGAGGTGGAGGTGATCCCCTGGAAGCTGAGCGAACTCAGCTCACTACTGGCCCACCCTGAAATGACGGAGGCACGTTCAATTGCCGCCCTGTTTATGGTACGAGAGAGACAACAGCAATGAACACAACTGAATTAGAGGCGCTGATCGCCCCAGTAATCGCACTGGCAGAGTCTGCTGGCAAGAGTATTTTGGAGATCTATGAAGCGGGCTTCTCAATCACCGACAAAGAGGACAACACCCCACTCACCGATGCTGATCTTGCTGCGCATAACACCATCACTGAAGGGTTGGAAAAACTGACTCCAAATATCCCCGTCCTCTCTGAAGAGTCAACATCGATCCCGTTTGAGGAGCGACAACAGTGGTCACGCTACTGGTTAATTGATCCACTGGATGGCACCCGCGAGTTCATCAAACGCAACGGTGAGTTTACCGTTAATATCGCGCTGATTGAGAATCACGAGCCAATCCTTGGAGTAATTCAAGTACCTGTGAATGGCATCCTCTACTACGCTTGGCGTGAGGGGGGGGCATGGAAGCGGCTACCTGAACAAGCTGTTGAGCAGATCCATGTTCGTACTCCTTCAGAAGAGCAGTTGGTGGTCGCGGGAAGCCGCTCTCACCAGAGTGAAATTATTACCGATTTTCTTGATAAAATTGGGACCCATCGCATTTTTCCAATGGGAAGCTCACTAAAATCTTGTCTGGTGGCTGAGGGGCAAGCCGACCTCTATCCACGACTTGGCCCCACCTCAGAGTGGGATACCGCAGCGGCGCAATGCGTCGTAGAAGAGGCCGGAGGCCAACTCACCGATACAGCAATGCAGCCCTTACGCTACAACACCAAGGATTCACTACTCAACCCGCATTTTTTCGTATTTGGAAAAGGGGAGCGGAATTGGTCTCAGTACCTGTAATGCTTATTAGCGTTGCGTGGTAACAAAGAACTCCATCAACCCTTTCAAATGGTTCGCCTGACTGCTCAAGGAGTGTGAAGCCTCTGATGTCTCCTCCACCAAGGTGGAGTTTTGCTGTGTCATCTTATCCATATTCGCAACGGCGCTATTCACTTGCTCAATACCACTGCCCTGCTCTGCAGTTGCCGTAGCGATCTCAGAAATAATCTCATTTACCTTCTGAATCGACTCGTTAATCTCTTGCAGAGAGCCCCCTGTCTCAGAGACGTACTTAGCCCCCCTATCAACAGTGGATACAGAATTTTCGATCAACGCTTTAATATCTCGTGAGGCCCCCGCTGATTTCTGCGCCAGTGCACGTACCTCCCCTGCAACCACTGCAAAGCCTTTCCCTTGTTCGCCTGCACGAGCGGCCTCTACTGCAGCGTTTAGTGCAAGAAGATTGGTTTGAAAGGCGATGCTATCGATCAAGGTGATGATGTCGCCAATCTTCTGGCTGGATTCGGTAATGTCTTTCATCGCCTCAACTGCTTGCCCTGCTATAGATGCACCTGCCTCTGCCGCTCTGCTGGCGTTTAGTGACAACTGGTTAGCCTGTTGTGCCGCACCAGTATTCTGTTGCACCGTGGCTGTCATCTGTTCCATAGATGCTGTGGTCTCCTCCAGCAGAGTAGATTGCTCATGTGTCCGCTGGCTCAAATCCTCTGATCCCTCTGATACTTGTGAGGAGGCACTCGCCACAGAGTCTGACACCTCAAGAATCGTAGATACAGTGCCATTTAGCTTCTCTGACGAGCTGATGATGGCCTCTTTCAGTACCTGGAGTTGTCCTTGGTAGTGGTTGTTTATGGTTTGTGTCAAATCCCCTTCACTCTGTGCAACGACCACATCCGTAATATCTTTCATCGCCCCTTCAAGCACATTCATCGATCCGTTGACACACTCTTTTAGCTTGAGCAGGTCCCCCCGTGCATTGGCTGTGACACGGTGCTGAAATTTTCCAGCCTCCATTTTCTCCATTACGGTAATAATGCCTACTATTGTCCCGCTGATCGCATTCAGTGCATTTTCCGTTTTATCACGGAATGCTGCCGCAACTCTATGGTCCATCCGCGACTCAAAATCTCCGTTATACAGGGCATCCATCACCTTACCCAGCTCACCCATCATAAAATCAACACTTTCTGCTGAGCCATTGACCCCCTCTTTTAGGATCTTCAAATCACCTTTCAGCTCTGATGTCATACGTTTATCAAACTCTCCACGAGCAACAGCACCAACAACCTGATTGCTCTCATGAATCGCTGTTTGCATATTTTCTAACAGCTCATTAAATGCTCGACCCATACGCATAATTTCATCACGGCCTGACAACTCAACGCGGTGCTGGAACTCACCGGAGTGCCTCACCTTCGACATCACATTTTGTAATTTGAGTACAGAAGAGACAATGTTCCGCGCAATCAACAGCCCAATAATGATAGCGATGATGATGGTCATCACAAAGATCAAGATGGTTGTATTTTGCATCGATGTCACAGCCAGACGCGTGAGATTTAACATCTCATTAGACTCTTCTAGCTGCTCCTCTACAAAGGGGCCTAACAGCTCTGAGAGCTGAACAGCCGTTTCATCGAAGGCTCCCATTAGCGGGTTACCCAGAGCAGGCCCACCTTCAATATAGGCATTTGCCATCTCTTGGCCCGCTTGGTACCACGCTTCAAAAGCCTGCTCTAACTCATCCAGACGCTGCAAGGCTGTTGTATCGCTTTCCAGCTGGTACATTTTTCGAAAATCTGAAGCCCCCTTAAGAAAGCCCTGTCTCGATATCTCTGCCTCATCAAATCCATCATTCAGGCCATCCAGTGCGCGTGTAGCAGAAATATCAGTAAGCCACTGCTGAACCTCAACAACACTCTTATCCATCCCTTTGGCCATCATAGCAAAGGGGACACTCTCATTTTGAGACTGCTCAACATATTGAAGCACATTGCCAACCTGAGTCGAAATGACCAATAGCACAACAATCAACAGGGTACATACGGTTCCAATAAGCAGGAACATCTTATGCATCAAATTCAGATTAGAAAGGTTCATTTTATTTCCCAAATCAAGCATGTTTAAGTGCTCAAAGCAGCCAACCAAGTAGGTCGACTACAGCATGCTGGCACCGTTTATCTATCTCTGTATGAGAGACTAAGACCATCATACTCCGTACCTAATTTGAGTAATAGCCTTTATCAAGCAGATACATTGGCTCAGCCCTGTGATTTCTAAGAGGCTATCGGCACCGGACAGCACTCCTCGCCATAAACTGACATCACCTCTTTCAACTCATTCAGCATAGCGCGACACTCATCAACAGAGAGTTTGTCGCAAGGGGGAACCTCCTCCCCTGCCTCCAACTGGCGAATAATCTCACGCGTTTTCTCGCAGCCCATCTGTCCTACGATCTCCAGCGCCCGGTCGATTTTTTGTTGATCCATACGTTCTTACTAAACCTGAGTTGCCATACCCATCTAAAACAGCCTTATATCACTAGATAACGATTCGTTCATTATACGGGTTTTCTACTATTTATTAAAACGAGAGCCGTAAGCAAATACATCCGGCCCACAAATATCAATACAGCGGCCGCAGTTGGTACAGAGCGACTGATCAATGACAATGCCGTGTCCGTTCTCACCCTTGAGCGCAGGACGAATCACCTGTGGCTCTGGGCAGACCGCAAAGCAGTCCATACAATCATCACACCCCTCTCGATTTTTGGCCTTTACCCGCAACCAGCTAAAGCGGTTAATCAGACTGTAGAAGGCCCCCATCGGACAGAGGTGCCCACACCAGCCATTACGCGCCCAGAGTAGGTCGTAGAGAAAGATGGCAGCAACCACAATCCACCCCATCCCCATACCGTAGATCAGACCACGCTGTAACAGGGTCACGGGGTTAACCAGCTCCCACAGCATATTCCCCCCCAAATAGGAGATCACCATAACCAGCCCCAAAACCCAGTAACGCAGTGAAGGGGAGAGATCACACTTCTTCTTGATCTTGAATTTACGCCGCAACCAACCCGCACTGTCGGTCACTACATTCACTGGGCAGACCCAAGAGCAGTAGGCGCGACCACCCACCAGCAGATAGAAGAGCACCACAATGGCCGCACCGATCAGCGCGGTCACCTCAAAGGCTTGCCCTGCAAAAACCGTTTGTAGATAGAGGAATGGATCGGTCAACGGCACCGTCTCCAATACCAGATTGGAGGCGAGGTTTCCCTTCACCAACCACAGCGGTGCATAGATAAACAGGGCGATAATAGAGAGCTGTGAAATGCGACGCAGAATCAACCAGAGGTTGCTACGCAACCACCCTTTCTGTTCCAGAGCCGCCTCACCAATAGGTTGTCGTGCCATGACTATTTACCCCCCTTCACACCGGGGCCACTGAGACCACCACCGAGCAGGTCATACTGGAACCCTTCAGGCAGATTAAACTCATGCGCCACGTCTGGCGCTACCAGCGCCTCTCCTGCAGCCTCTTTCTCTTCCCAACCCAAGCGGTAGTGCTCTCCTGCCTGCCCCTTCGCCAGACTTTGCGGCAACACTTTAATTGCGGCTATCGGTAGCGGACAGCCATGCTCACACTTGCCACAGCCCGTACAGTGCTCAGAGTGGACTGTAGGCTCAAATTTGGCATGTACATTGGTACGGGTGTTATGCGACAACTCCAGTGTGATCGCCTTATCCAGCACCGGACAGACCTGATAACAGATATCGCAACGCAGTCCCAACATGTTGAGGCAGGTCTCTTGATCCACCAGCACTGCAACCCCCATCTCTGCCTGCTCAATATCCTCCATCTCGCGATCTAGCGCTCCGGTTGGACAGTTGCGTACACAGGGGATGTCTTCACACATCTCACACGGGATATCACGAGCAATAAAGTAGGGAGTACCCAGCGCGACCTCCTCCTGCCATTCAGCAAGATGAAGAATATCGTAGGGGCAATCTTTAACGCAGAGGCCACAACGCACACAGGCTCCGAGGAAGTCCTGCTCTGGCAGTGCGCCAGGGGGGCGCAGTGCATAGGCCGGCATGGATGCCGCCTGTTTGCCATATCCACCAATGGCTGCTCCCAACAAGGCGAGCCCGCCGACCATTTTTCCGCCTTGAGTCAGAAACTCTCTGCGACCTAGCTTACTTTTCTGTGGCACCGATCCACTCCTAATCTATGCAGACACCCCAACAGAATAGCAGGGATGTCGGTCGGTTACCCTCCTCTCAAACTTGCTCAGTTGACCTTTGTTAAAAAGGTCAACTGAGACTTCTAATCCTTACTGCTCCTCGGAAGGGTCATACCCTTCGGGTAGCTTATGTGCAATACCCTTATGGCAGTCGATACAGGTCTTGCCATTACCGTGTGTCTCAGGATTATCTGGGTCACGACTCTCAATCGCCTCATCATGACGATCAGAGCTGCGCTCTTCCTGACGGTCGAAATCCATAAACTCGAAGGAGTGACAGTTACGACACTCGCGGGAGTCGGTCTCTTTCATCGTTTTCCAGACGTTCTGTGCCAGCTGCATACGCTTGGCCTCAAACTTCTCGGGGGTATCGATGGTACCCAGAATCTTGTGGTAGACCTCGTTGGAAGCCTTAATCTTACGGATCACCTTATGGATCCACTCTTTGGGCACGTGGCAATCTGGACAGGTCGCACGTACACCAGTACGGTTGGAGTAGTGGATAGTACTTGTGTACTCCTGATAGACATTCTCTTCCATCTCATGACAAGAGATACAGAACGCCTCATTGTTGGTCAATTCCATTGCGGTATTAAAACCACCCCAGAAAATAATACCCAGTACACCACCGATAAGTAGTAATTTCATTGATCAATTCATCCCTTAGCTTTTAATGTAGTGAAATCCATTCACTATTTTATCTGATTCACCTAAAAAATGGGCGAAGACATTTCTGCCTCCGCCCATATACTCACTTTTTTACTTAGAACGACCTACCGTTTCAAAGGTATTGGATACCAGCGGTGTCAGGCTCATCTGCGGTGCATGGCACTGCGTACAGAACCAGCGACGGCTAGAGACCTTCTCTAAACGCTTGTCATCACGAGTGAGGAAGTGGCTATCACCCACCTTGGGTGATTTCTCTTTCTCGTAGGTCTTGGCACCGTGGCACTTCAAACAGCCATTGTTTTTGATACTGATGCGGTATTTATCTACCTCATGCGGCACCATCGGAGGCTGTTCAGCCCAAGTCCGTTCAAACCCACCAGAGACCTTCTCCAGTTTGGCCTTTTTGGTCTTGACCGCCTTGGTGGTTAAGTCTGAAGCTCCGCGCAACGAGGCCACATCGCCTGCTGATACGGCACCCACCACAAAGAAGGAGAGAACAACCCCAACCATTGCATGCATTGTCTTTTTCATATCGTTTCTCCTCTCCGTTATGCCTTGACCACTTTAACTGCGCACTTCTTATAATCCGTCTCTTTCGAGAGAGGATCTGTCGCATCCAAAGTTACCTTGTTGATCAAACGCCCTGCATCGAACCAAGGCACAAATATCAGCCCCTCTGGTGGCTTGTTACGGCCCTTGGTCTCAACACGTGCCATGATTTCACCGCGACGGCTGATCACCTTGGCGAATTTGCCACGACGCAGCTTACGCTTCTTCGCATCTTTAGGATGCATATAGATCACCGCATCAGGAACTGCCTTGTATAGCTCAGGTACACGACGGGTCATAGAACCTGAATGCCAGTGCTCCAGTACACGACCGGTAGAGAGCCACATATCAAACTCTTTATCTGGACTCTCAGCAGCTGGCTCATAAGGGGCAGTAATGATGTTGGCCTTACCGTCTGGCTTACCATAGAACTGCACACCCGCGCCTTTCTTCACGTGTGGGTCGTAGCCCTCACGGAAGCGCCACAGGGTCTCCTTACCGTCAATCACCGGCCAGCGCATACCGCGTGCCTCATGGTATTTCTGGAATGGAGCCATCTCATGACCCTTCTTGATGATGTTATCGGCAGAGTTAAACATACGATACTCTTCGAACATCCCCTTCTGTACGTAGTAACCGAAGTGCTTGGACTCGTCATTATCATAGACGTTGCCTTCGCTATCCTTCACCTCTTCTACGGGGTAGGCGTTGACCTGACCATTCTCATACAGCACTTGATAAAGCGATTGACCAGCATACTCTGGCTTCTTCGCCAATAGTTCAGCAGGCCATACCTCTTCAATCTGGAAGCGCTTGGCGAACTCCATCAGCTGCCACATATCAGATTTAGATTCACCAGGTGCCTGCACCTGCTGACGCCAGAACTGAGTACGACGCTCTGCATTACCGTACGCGCCTTCCTTCTCAATCCACATTGCCGTTGGCAGAATCAGATCCGCAGCCATTGCAGATACGGTTGGATAAGGGTCGGATACGGTGATGAAGTTGGCTGGGTTACGGTAGCCCGGATAAGTCTCTTCATTGAAGTTGGCCGCAGCCTGTGCGTTGTTGTTACACATGACCCAGTAAGCATTCAGTTTGCCATCTTTCAGCATACGGTTCTGTTTTACCGCATGGTAGCCTGGTTTGGCTGGAATAGTACCCTCTGGCAATTTCCAGACCTGCTCGGCAAAATCACGGTGTGGCTTCTTCTTCACCACCAAGTCTGCTGGCAGACGGTGTGCAAAGGTACCCACTTCACGCGCTGTACCACAGGCGGATGGCTGACCGGTGAGAGAGAATGGGCTGTTGCCTGGCTCGGAGATCTTACCCATCAACAGATGGATGTTGTAAACCAGGCCATTCATCCACACACCACGGGTGTGCTGATTCATACCCATGGTCCAGTAGGAAGAGACCTTCTTACTTGGATCTGCGTAGACTTTAGCCAGGCGCTCCAGTTTCTTCTTCGGCACACCAGAGAGTTTAGAGGCGTGGGCCAAAGTGTATGGCTCTACAGATTTCGCATACTCTTCAAAGGTGATCCCTGAGAGCTTGCCGCCCTTACCAGTCTTCGCCTTCTCTAGTGGATGCTCTGGACGCAGTCCATAACCGATATCCAGTGGAGTCTTCTTGAAGTTACAGTGGGCATCAACGAACTCTTTGTTGTAAGCCTTGTTCTGAATGATGTAGTTGGCGATGTAATTGGCAATCGCTAGGTCGGTCTGTGGTTCAAATACCATACCGTTATCGGCCAGCTCGAAGCTACGATGCTCATAGGTAGAGAGTACGTGTACCTCACAGTCCTTCTTAGTCAAACGGGTGTCGGTGAGACGTGACCAGAGGATCGGGTGCATCTCTGCCATATTGGCGCCCCAGAGTACAAACACATCAGCGTGCTCTAGGTCATCATAACAGCCCATCGGCTCATCAATGCCAAAGCCACGCATAAACGCACCTACGGCAGAGGCCATACAGTGACGTGCATTGGGATCAAGGTTGTTAGAGCGGAAGCCCGCTTTCATCAGCTTGGAAGAGGCGTAGCCTTCCCACAAGGTCCACTGACCAGAACCGAACATACCGACATGGGTAGGATCTTTCTTCAGTGCATCCTTCCACTTCTCGGCCATGGTATCGAAGGCCTCATCCCAGCTGACTGGGGTAAACTCACCCTCTTTGTCATACTTGCCGTTCTTCTTACGCAGCAGTGGCTGAGTCAGGCGGTCTTTACCGTACATAATCTTGGAGAGGAAGTACCCTTTAATACAGTTCAGCCCCTTG
>JABGQL010000123.1 GCA_018648825.1 Gammaproteobacteria bacterium | reverse complement strand
GTTGTACTGCAGCTGAGGCACTGTAAAATCTGCAGTCACTTGCTGGTCATAATGGTCCAGAATAGATCGAATACAGCTGCTACGCTGTATTAGGTAGAGCAGGTCAAAGGCATCCTGGACCTCATCCAGCAGTTTGTGCCGCAGCATTTTGTTTTCACTTTTTGCTTTGGAGACCGCCTCCGCAAAGAGAGCCTCTGCAAGGTAGTTATAACCCACGCCAACCACCAAGCCTACGGGAATAAATGCAAACATCGCCAACAGCATGGCCAGCCGAGTCTGATGCCGCAATGTCTTGAGGGTTAAGAGTAGCATTTCAGGTGGTCGGCTCTATGGGGGGGGCGTATAGTATTGATGGTGCTTGGAGGATTGATGGTGTTTGGAGGGTACACCATTGATTATACAACGCTCCATTTCTGTACCTACTGATAAAAGTCAATCCTCAGGCTTAGCCTCTACCTGCTGTAAGCGGCGAATCAAACGAATCACTAACAGGGCTAATGGGGTTCCGTGAAGAAACAGATCAAAGATATCGATAGGCTTGGAGAGGGTTCCATCCCCGAGCATTCTGATTTTCTCAACCAAGTGCGGTTCTGGATGAGGCGGTAGTATGGCTGGCATCAGTGCCAGCATGATAGCAATCAGTGCCAGATTTCCAAGGGGGATACGATCAATCCAGTTCATCATGGGTGGCTCTCTTCTACTCTATTTGGGTCGTTACGAAAGGGTTGTGTCAACATGCGGTGCAGACGGTTCTCATCGGGGTGGTGAAATTGTGGAATACCAATCACCATCTGCTGGTGCCCGTCAATCGGTTGCGCGATATAGGTCCCCAACCATCGATCCCACCAAGAGAGGCTGAAACCAAAATTACTATCAGTTTCATCACCTCGTAGCGAGTGATGGACTCGATGCATATCTGGAGTAACAATCAGCAACCGTAAGCTTTGGTCAACCTTGGATGGCAGTTGTATATTACCGTGGTTAAACATCGCTGTAGCATTCAGCAGGATTTCAAACAGTACTACAGCCTCTACGGGGGCTCCGATCAGCACCACCACAGCAAACTTGATTAACATGGAGAGAATGATCTCCAACGGATGAAAGCGGGCCCCTGTGGTGACATCATAGTCAAGGTCTGCATGGTGCATGCGGTGCAGACGCCACAGCAGCGGAACCTTATGAAACAGCCTGTGCTGTAGATAAATCGCCAAGTCGAGTACTACAATCGCAATTAACCACTCAGCCCCACTACCCAGTGATAGTTGATTGAGCACTCCCCACTCACGCTGTTGTGCAATCAGTGCTACTGAGGATGCAGCCAATGGAAAGAGCAAACGAAGCACTACACTGTTCAGCACCACAATCCCCAGATTGCTGCTCCAGCGCACCCAACGGCTCATCAATAGAGGACGGCAAGGGGTATAAAATTCCCACACCACCATGGTGGTAAAAATAGAGAGAAAGAAGCCGAGACGCAGTGTGGTCTCGTGGTTGCTGATCAGTGCTGTGGCAAAGTTGACCACAAAGCTGCCTTAACAACTTGCACTGAAAATCAAGAGAGTATCTTTTTTAGTGTTTCGCCCCAAGTATCTGGATTAAAAGGTTTTTGAACCCAACCTGTGGCCCCTAACGCTATCGCTTTCTGTTTCGCTGTTGCGCTACTCTCACCTGTGATACAGAGCATAGGGAGTGATTGATAACGGCTGTCACCCCTAACTTTTTTCAATAATTCCAGCCCCCCCATATTGGGCATATTGATATCCGTAATAACCAAGTCTGGAGAGGTACGCTCTAGCTTACTCCATGCCGCCGTACCATCACTGGCCACATCAATACTGAACCCCTGCTTCTCAAGTTCTCTTTTTACCAATGTACGGATCAGCACATCATCATCAACAACAAGTATTTTTTTCATTTTTATTCAAATAGTAGCTATCAGTTTATCGGCTTTATCTTTAAATACATGCGGTTATTAATATACTATGCACATGTACTGTGTAATGCCGACACTATATTCCCCCACTTCTACGGGCGTATTGTACAGAAAGTTATAACATGATTCACCCAGTGATTTTATAAGGTTTGAACGATTGATATTGTCTGTGGCTACTCAAGAATAGAGCTAGAAATCTTGACGTAGCTCGAAGAACAGTCGGTCATTGGCTCCCCAGTCTGGGGGCGTTGCTGCGGTGTGATACCAGATACCTCCGGTTGTGGCTGACCAGTGATCATCCAGCTCATACTCTGCTGAGAAGCGGCTATACCCCCCCTCATTAAAACTGCTGCCACTGCGCACGGCAACCCCCTTCAAGTGCAAGGTGTCGTTGTAGAGGTCCTGCTGTATAGCCAATGCGGCTTGCCAACTCTGCTGCTGCAGGTAGTCGGGGGCAGCCGACAGTCCACTCTGATATCCCCCTATGCGTCGATGCAGTAGTTCCAGTGAGAGGGCCATTTCATCAAAACCGCGATACTCCCCTCCTGCCAGCAGATCCAAGCGGGAGAGCCCTTTGCGCTGTGTATAGTCCAAGCCATCAAACCACCCCAGCTCACCTTTCCAGAGCCAGCTACCATCGGCAATTGAGAGTGCTGCCCCCAGTTGATTGAGTCGAGCATAGCGTAGCTGATTGCTGCTGAGGTCTTGATAGGGGATATCGTGGTTGATTCGCGCACCATAGAGGGAGAGGTCCCAACCGGAGAAACGCCCCATAGCGGAGAGGCCCCACTCCATCTCTGCGCTTCCATCTTCAGGGAACTGTTCACCCATCGCTAGTGCGGCACACTCGACCTCACTGCGTGGTCCGGTTGCTGAAAATTCACCACCGCAAGGGGCGGTTAGATTAGGACGCTGCTCTGGAATGGCCAACAGGGTGATGCTCCATGGCCCTTGGTAGTAGTCACCTCGTAACATCCCCAGTGGGCGGCGCAAAGTCTCCATCTCTCCCAATCCTGGCTCTCGCATGTCGAGTGGATTCAGGGTGTCATTGACCCGTAAGTAGTCGGATTGTCCCCAGACCACAATCTGTCTTCCCAACTTGAGGTCGAGATCAGGGTGCAGTGAGCCGCTCAGCCACAGCTCACCCAGCTCCTCATCCTGTTGATAACGATCCAGTACGGCCTGCGGGTATTGAGGTGATCCCTGAAGCTGATAGGCGAAGTCACGCCGTAGATAACCATCAGCATGCAGTTTCCAACCTCTATTTAGTGGAGCTTCCAGCTCCAGCCAGAGTTTGCTGGAGAGTCGGGAAATCTCTCGATAGTCTGGTCGATTCTGAGTGGGCGCAGTGTGAGCAAAGCCCCATGAAGCACCATTGACCCAATGGCCCCGTAGCGAACCGAATATTGAAGCAGCATGCTCATCGTCTCCCTGCGGGGCATCTTCTGCAGTCAGCGCCTCACTCTCTTCATCAAATCCATCGAGCAGTGACTCCAGCTCATCTTCTATTAATTCGGGCTCTGACTCAAATCCATCTAGCGCCTCATCAAGACTAAGCGGCTCTGCTGCAGTTGCTGAGAGAGAGATCCACACTGCGCCACTCAGTAACCAGCTGTGGATGTTATGCGTCATCACTCTGCCCCCTTCTCCAGTCGCCTTACAGTGAACATCCCTTCTGGCAGGTCAGCCCCATAACGTACATTGGAGTAGTGGATTACGGTCTTGTGGACCCGTTTTTTCCCCTGTTTGGTGGTCATGGTGGTCTCCAGCGGAGTCCAGATCCCATCAATCTGCTCTAGTTTTTTGACATCGAGATAGCGCAGACGCCCTCGCTTCTCCAGCCAGCGCACACCACGCACTACGACATGGTTATCTTGCCGAACGAAGAGGACAGATTGCTTGTATCCGGTCTCCTCAATGGTCTCCTTCGATTTGGGAACGGCCTTGATCTGCCATACGGGATGACCACGCACTTCGCTCTCTTTCATCAGGGTGAAGCTGTAATCATCGAGATCGGGGTCGGTCATGTCCGAGTAGTTGAAGTCGGACCCCATAAAGCTGCCACTTTTGTCATCATTGGCGATACGTTTGGTTTTTCGTAGTGCTGGCAGATAGAGCCACTGGTCATCATCCTTGCCAGGGGCATCATAATCGTAGGTGAGAAAACCGGTATTTTTGACATCGGTCGGCTCTAGAAAGAAGAGCAGGCTGCGACTGACCTCCCCTTGCTGCTCATCAATCTGGTCCTTGGCCCAGCGTTTCATCTTGCGCACGCGCTGTTTGCCCTGTTTATCGACCAGGCGCATCTCCATCTGCATGATGGCATTGTCTCCATCGTCACGGGCATTGACCGCCTCCATGATCTCTCTGGCTGTTGGTGCAGCAGTGGATAGATTGGAGAATAGCAGGGCTGTAATTATGACAACCCCTTGAATGCTTTTGTTAAACACTTTCATGAATAGACCTCTCTCTTTCCCTTGCCAAAAATAAGTGTCATCAATGCTGGGGCCAGTAGTAGATCAGCCATTAATGCGAGCACGATGGCCAGTCCGGTTAATCCACCAAAGTTGAGCAAATTATTCATCTCGGAACGCATAAAGATCAGGAATCCGAGGCTGAGCACAATGGTGGTTATCACCATTGCCCGACCCGCAGTATGTAGGGTGTGGGTGATCGCCTCAACGGTGTCGCCTGTCTGGCGGTAGTAGCGTTGAAAGTTGTGCATGAAGTGAACCGTATCATCCACCGCCAACCCCAGTGCAATGCTACCGATTAACATGGTAAAGGCATCCAATGGCAGCCCCCACAGCCCCATCACTCCCAGCACGATGGTGATCGGTAGTAGGTTGGGGATCATACTGATCAAGCCGAGCCGAATATGGCCCACCAGTAGCACCATCATTAAGGTAATCACAAAGACTGCAATGGTGTAGCTCTTGGCGATACTGCTCATCATAGCATCCAAGGTACGAGCAAAGATCATCATCAATCCTGTCACCCGCCCCTCAGCCTCTCCATCAAAGGCGGCGTTCACACGCTGCTGTATATCATCCACGACCGTCGTGTAGTCGCCCGCTTCACGCCATGGCAGACGTAAGGTCAGGCGTGCGGTTTGGAGTTGTGAATCGACCATGTTTTCTAGGTCATCTGAGCCGCTGTTCTCAAACAGCAGCAGCTCCTGTGCTACCAGCTGCCGGTCGGTTGGCACGGTATAGTGGCTGGCACGGTTTTCATTGAGCGCTTGGTTGGTCTCTCGCAGTACATCAACCACGGAGATTCGCTTACCCGCCTGTAGCTGTGCGTCTCCCTCCCCTAGCTGTTCAAGACTGTCTTGCAGTTTAGCCAGTGAGGCAATGAGTGTTGGATTGTAGAGCCCATTCTCCTCTCCACTATTGATCAGTACCTCTACGGAGATAGAGCCGTTGAGGTCACGATCAATATGCTCTGTTGCCAGCCGTACCGGCTCATCGGCTGGAAACCACTTCATCACATCGTGCTTAAAGTTGATCTGGGTAATGCCTGCCACAGCAAATACAAACAGGAGTGCAGAGATGAATACTACGGAGGTAGCGTGGTTGGTAGCATAGTGGACCGCTCTATCAAGGAGTCGATCCAGCGGTGAACTGTGGCTGTTGCCCTCATGATCTGCTTTGGCCTGTAGTGTGGCGTTAAAGCGTTGCTTCAGCGGGAAGATGGACAGTAACAGCGGCAACAGAAGCAGTGAGTAGGTCATTGCAAAGAGTGCACCGGCACCACCAAATGTACCCAATTCAGCTACTGCACCCAGCTCTGCGGTTGAGAAGGAGAAGAGTCCCGCTGCGGTGGTCAGGCTGGTAAGCACCACTGCCAAACCCGAGTGCCCTAAGGTGTATCGAATCGCCTCATTTTTATCTCCGGTATGGTCATAGCGACGATAGAAGATGGAGAGAATATGGACCGAATCACCGATTCCGACAGCAAGAATAAAGGAGGGTAAAATCTGTGTTGGTAGCTTGAGTGGCACCCCGCTCCATCCCATTAGGGCGATGGTTGCCAGCAGCGAGAGGATCACCACCAGCAGCGGGAACAGCACACCACTCAGTCGTCGGAACATCACAAACAGAAAGGCAAAGATAATTCCCACCATGGTCACGGTAAACTGACGCATATCGTTCTGCATCGATTTTTTCAGGTGCTCCATCACCACGGGAGACCCAGCCACCTCCATTGGGAACGCTTCACTCTGGTACTGTTCTACCAGCGCCATCACTGCAGCCACCACCTCGCCATTCTCCTCATCGGTGAGGAAGGTGCGTGTTTCGGTAGCGCTATCTGCATCCGCTGAGGAGTCATCTACAGCGTCGTCGAACCCAGCCTCCAGCTCATTTTCTTCAGATTGTTGAGAGAAGGCCTGTGTCTCGATAACGATGGTGGCGACATCTCCCTTTTCAGAGATCAGCAGATCTCTATAGAAGGGGTGGCTGAGTGCGGCCTGTTGCAGTGCCTTACGCCCCTCTGGAGAGTTGGGAAAAGCCTTCATCAAATCTTCCACCACCAGCTCATCCTCTCTGCCAATGGTATAACGCACATTAACCAGACTGGTAACCTCATCTAGGTGTGGAACCTGCTCCTCTAGGTCATTGTGTAGCTGCTTGAGTGTGGTGAGAAAGGATTCACTGAAGATCTCTGGAGGACGCAGTGCAATCAGCACCACCTCTTCACGGCCAAACTGCTCTCGAAAACGGTTGTAATCAAGTAGGATGGGATCATCGGCATGCAGAAACCCCTCATTCGAGGTGTCGATGGTAATTTTGGAGAGGTTACTCAGCAGGAGTGCCGAGAGCAGAAGTAGCAGGGGTAGTACACCCCAGCGCCACTGAATCAACCACTCTGCATAAGAGACAAATGCCCGTTCAATTGCAGCTCTGTTCACTACCCTATCCCCCCCTTTGTTTAGATAAGCATAGATTATAAAGGATCAGAAGGAGGAGTACTCATTGATCCATCTCACTTGGCGCAATTTTTAAGCAGAATCCTCTATATTTACCTCATTGATGTGTGTCAATATTCCCGCCTTGTTGGAATACCTACCCTGAATCAGATTACACCATGAGTGAAGCTACTCTCTCACTATCGGGCCTCTTTCTCTCTGCACTCCTCTCCTCTACCCTGTTACCGGGAGGGTCCGAGGCGGCTATAATTTGGTTGGATCAGCAGGCCCTCTACAACAATACCACGCTGCTTCTTGTAGCAACTGCCGGTAATACTCTGGGAGGGGTCATCACATGGGGTATGGGGTGGTTAGCCATGCAGAAGTGGGGAGGCGTGAGCCAGAAACAGCCGCTCTCTCCAAGGGCCAGCCGATGGATTAAACGCCATGGAGCACCTGCACTACTACTCTCATGGCTTCCTCTAATCGGCGATGGCCTCTGTCTAGCAGCCGGGTGGTTCCGTATAGGGTTATTGCCGGCACTGCTATTTATTATGATAGGTAAGGCTGCCCGTTATGCGTTGCTACTCTGGGTGGTGTAGAGGACGATCAGTGGCGATCAAGATGAAACTGGTTAACCTGCTGAGCCAATAGATCCGCCTGTTGGTCCATTGATTGACTGGAGGCCGCAGCCTCTTCTACTAACGCACTGTTCTCTTGATTAACTGCTTCTAGCTGGGTAACAGCCCGGTTGACCTGCTCAACCCCTTGCGCCTGTTCTTGGCTGGCGGAGGCGATATCGCTCACAATATCATGCACCTTTTTGATTGAGAGCTGGATATCATCGAGCACCTGACCACTGCGACTCACCAGTTCACTCCCCTCGTCTACACGCTTGGCGCTATCCTCAATCAGTGCCGTAATATCTTTTGCAGCTTCCGCAGAGCGCTGTGCCAAGGTTCGCACCTCACCAGCAACCACAGCGAACCCACGCCCTTGCTCTCCGGCTCGTGCTGCCTCTACCGCTGCGTTGAGTGCCAATAGGTTGGTCTGAAAGGCAATTCCATCAATCAGGCTGATAATGTCGGAGATTTTACTACTGGACTCATTGATCCGCTCCATCGCCACCACAGCATTGCTTACCACCCCTCCACCATGTTCTGCCTCACCCTTGGCTGCTGCAGCCAAATCACTGGCTTGATGTGCATTTTCCGCATTCATTCGTACCGTAGAGGACATCTCCTCCATACTGGCTGCTGTCTCCTCCAGAGAGGCGGCTTGCTCAGTAGTACGCTGGGATAGGCTGTTATTACCGATGGCAATCTCCCCAGCGCCTTGCTGAATCGAACGTGCGCCATCACGCACTTGACGTACAATTTCACGCTGATTAATCAGTGACTCGTTGATTGAACCCACCAGTGCTGCAAGCTGTCCAGGGTAATCACCATCAATACTGTGTGTGAGGTCCCCTTTTGCAGTGTGAGCCATTACTTCAGCGACATCATTGATCACCTGCTCTATCGCCTGCATCGCTCGATTGACCTGCTGCTCAATCTCGCTTCCTCCTGTACCTTGCATACGATACTTGAAGTCACCCTTCACAATCGCATCCATCACTCGGGTCAAATTTTGAGTCATCTGCCCTAGGCTATCCAGTGCGCCATTCACGGTATTGCGGAAAGTGTGCAGCTCTCCCCCAAATTGCTCATCAATACGCTGTTCAAAATCTCCCGCCTCAACCGCCTCCATCACCTGGTTAACACGGCTGATTGCCCCCTGTGTGCGCTCTACACTGTTATTAATGGAACGTTTCAGCTGATCCAAGTCGCCCTTTAGATTGGAGCGAATACGCATGCTGAAGTTGCCCTCAGCAGAGGCAGCCATCACTTCGCCGATATCTCCAATAGCGGCTTGCAGTGAATCCAGTAATGCATTCAGTGTAAGTGCCATCTCTCCGATCTCATCCTCACCGGGGTCATCCATACGGTGTGAAAAATCCCCCTCCTCACTGACCGAGCGCATCAATATCATCAATCGCTCTACCGGATTGACCACGCTACGGGCGATATAGAGTGCGATCAGTATCGCCAAAATGACCCCTACCAGTGACGCAGTAAGTAGACCGATCCAAGCCATATCAGTGGATTCTG
>JABGQL010000122.1 GCA_018648825.1 Gammaproteobacteria bacterium | reverse complement strand
AACGCCCAAACGGTGCGGTACTGGGGTCACCAATCATAATACTCGCTACAGCCTCCCCCTTTAAATCCTCAAGTCCATCGAGCACGACCCCACTGAGCGCAGGCACCGCGACAACCAATCGATTGCTCCATGGAGCACTCACCGCTGAGGAGCGGATAATCCCTCGATCGACCACTTTATCCATCCATGATCGGTTAGCAGAAACATAGTAGTCTGGTTTGATGGCGGCCCCCATCATCCCTTTAGCCAGCCTCCCTGATGACTTGCAGATATACTCCATACTGATATCACGTCCACGAGAGAACTGCTCCCCAAGGGCTCGTACCATGTTACAGGTGGAGTTTGCTGCCGCCAAGATGAAGGTGGGGCGCTCTGTTGCATACCCTTTTGGGGCGCTGAAGAGCACAAGCCCACACAGAATCAATCGATAAAGCGGTCGATTTTTACTACCCCATTTATTCATTATCCACTCCCCCTCAATCTGATCTATTCAGAAACCTCATCTTCCCCCGAAAATTAAGCACTGTAGCTCTGCATCATACAACAAAATCCTTGCAACCAAATGTTACACATTAACCTTCCAACCGTCACACAAATTCATGCACAATAACACGGGCTACTCTTTCACATGACAAGCATCACATCGCCCCATAGAGCCACTGCTGTAAACTGGTGGTGTATTCCCGACCTGAGCCTCAAATCATGTTTCAAGATAATCTCACCAATACCAACGTCGCCTCTGAGCATGTGCTGATCTCACCAGCAACACTGAAGCGCAACTTGCCCCTGACAGAGTCAGGACAGCAGGCCATACTCAATGGCCGTCAAGCTATTCAAGATATCTTTGATCGAAAGGATCACCGACTACTGGTGGTAACCGGTCCCTGCTCTATTCATGATATTGATGCCGCCAAAGCCTACGCCAAAAAACTGAAGGCACTACAGGAGGAGGTTGGAGATAGCCTGCTACTGGTGATGCGTATCTATTTCGAAAAGCCTCGCACCACGGTTGGCTGGAAAGGGTTAATCAACGATCCCTACATGGATGATAGCTTTGATATTGAAGAGGGGTTATATCAGGCGCGTGAGCTGCTGGTATGGCTGGCTGATCTCGGGATCCCCGCGGCCAGTGAGGCTCTGGACCCCATCAGTCCACAATACCTGGGAGATCTCTTCTCTTGGACCGCAATTGGTGCCCGCACCACGGAGTCCCAGACCCACCGAGAAATGTCCTCGGGTCTCTCCACTCCAGTTGGCTTCAAAAATGGTACCGATGGTTCACTACAGATTGCCATTGATGCCATGCACTCCGTCACCCATCCACACAGCTTCCTTGGTATCAATCAGGAGGGACAGGTCACGGTGCTGCGTACCAAAGGCAATGGCTACGGCCATATTATTCTGCGCGGAGGAAAGGATCGTCCCAATTATGACTCTGTACATGTTGCACTCTGTGAAGAGGCGCTACAGAAGGCCTCACTCAACCCAAACATTATCGTAACTATTCAGAGGTGTTAACGGAAAATAATCCTTGACAGGGTTTTTCAGTA
>JABGQL010000147.1 GCA_018648825.1 Gammaproteobacteria bacterium | reverse complement strand
ACGGGTGTTTTTATTAAGTTATTGTATATTATGTATTTATTACGCAATGAAACGCCCTGAAAAATCATTCAATATTTTGCACCTGCTCCCGCATCTGCTCAATCAACACCTTCATCTCCACCGCAATCCGTGTGGTCTCAATATGTGCAGATTTTGATCCCAAAGTATTAGCCTCACGATGTAGCTCCTGCATCAAGAAATCCAGACGACGACCCACGGCCCCGCCTTTGTTCAGAATGCGCTCGACCTCATCGATATGAGTGGTGAGTCGATCCATCTCTTCATCAATATCCAGCTTCTGTGCCTGTAGCGCCATCTCCTGTTCTAGTCTTGTCTCATCAGCCTGTTCCAGAAACTCCTCTAGCCGTTCTCGCATCTTCTGGCGAGTCAGTTCCATCACCTTTGGCATCTCTATCTTGGCCTGCTCTACCAGTGGGCGTAGTGCCTCACAACGCTGCTGAAGCATCTCTTTCAAACGCTCCCCTTCGCGGCCACGGGTCTCGACCAGCTCTTTCACGGTCTCTTTAAACAGCTCAATGGCCTGCTTCTGGACCATTGCAGTATCGATAGAGTCTGATTGGATTACGCCGGGCCAAGAGAGAATCTCCATCGGATCGATGCGTGCGGCATTGTCCATGTGGTGGGCTACGTTCTTTGCTGCCAGTGCAACCTGTTGTGCGAGTGTCTCGTTGATCTCAACGGCACTGCTGCTAGCAGCGGGAGAGAAACGCAGTCCGCACTCCACCTTACCACGGGCCAGTTTGCCACGGGCCAGCTCACGGGCCTTGTTCTCAATCGGGCGCAGCTCTTCCGGTAGACGCAGGAATAGTTCCAGATAGCGGTGGTTCACGCCCCGGATCTCCCAAGCGAGGCTACCCCACTCGGCTTGAAGGTCTTTACGTGCAAATGCGGTCATACTTTGAATCATTGATGGAACCCTTTTCCTGATTACCGGATAATGTATTAATTGATAGATAACAGTATACAAGGAGTAGAACCATGCGACCCAGTAAAAGAGCCCCCGACCAGATGCGCGAGATTAAGATCACCCGTAACTACACCAAACATGCCGAGGGATCGGTATTGGTGGAGTTTGGTGATACCAAGGTGATCTGTACTGCATCTGTAGAGAGCCGTCTTCCCCCTTGGTTGAAAGGGAAGGGGAAAGGGTGGGTGACTGCAGAGTACGGTATGTTGCCGCGCTCAACGGGGAGCCGTATGGGGCGTGAAGCGGCGCGGGGTAAGCAGGGGGGGCGCACCATGGAGATTCAACGTTTGATCGGTCGCTCCTTACGTGCAGCAGTTGATATGAAGATTTTGGGTGAGCAGCAGATTACAGTGGATTGTGATGTGATTCAGGCCGATGGTGGTACCCGTACTGCGTCGATCACCGGTGGTTTTGTGGCGCTGAGTGATGCGATCAACCACCTGCTGGAGACCGGGGCGGTGAAGAAGAATCCGATTGTGAACTCTATTGCCTCGGTATCGGTGGGTGTCTACAAGGGTACGCCAGTGCTGGATCTGGATTATGACGAAGACTCTAGTGCAGAGACCGATATGAATGTGGTGATGGATGGTAACGGTCAATTCATTGAGGTGCAGGGCACAGCGGAAGAGGCCCCCTTCAGTATGGAGGAGATGCAGCAGATGTTGGCACTGGCACAGCAGGGCATTACTAACTTGATTGAGCATCAGCGAGAGGCGCTCGCATGAGCCGAGTTGTTTTAGCCACAGGCAATAAGGGAAAGGTGCGCGAGCTCGGTGAGCTGTTGGCTAACTTTGAGATGGAGGTGGTACCACAGACCGAGTTTAATGTGGAGGAGGCGGAAGAGACCGGACTTACCTTTGTAGAGAATGCGATCCTCAAAGCTCGCAATGCCGCTGCTCAGACGGGGTTGCCTGCGATTGCAGATGATTCGGGTCTAGAGGTGGACTACCTTAAAGGTGCGCCGGGGATCTACTCGGCCCGTTATGCGGGTGAAGGTGGAAATGATCCTGCCAATAACCAGAAGCTGCTGAAGGCGTTAGAGGGTGTTGATGAGGCAGAGCGCACAGCCCGCTTCCAGTGTGTGATGGTCTATATGCGTCACCAGAATGATCCTGTGCCTCTGATTGCTCAAGGGAGTTGGGAGGGGCGTATTCTCACGGCTGCACAAGGGGAGAACGGTTTTGGTTATGATCCAATTTTCTTTGTGCCGGAAGAGGGGCGTAGCTCTGCGGAGTTGGCAGCCGAGGTGAAGAATCGATTAAGCCACCGTGGACAGGCGTTGAAGAAGCTGGTGGAGCTGCTGCGCTGAGTGTGCTGAACTTCACAGCGGCAATCCCGTTATCACTCTACGTTCATCTGCCATGGTGTGTGCAGAAGTGTCCCTACTGTGACTTCAACTCACATACGCTTGAGACTCCGCCCTATGCGGCGTACGTAGATGCGCTGCTAAAAGATCTGGAGTGGGAGCTGCCAAGCGTGTGGGGGCGGCCACTACGCTCGATCTTTATTGGTGGGGGGACGCCCAGCCTGTTCCCCGATGAGGAGATTGCTCGACTGCTCTCGGGTATCCGTGCTCGTCTTCCGTTAATCACCGACCCAGAGATTACCTTGGAGGCCAACCCCGGCACTGCAGACCGAGGGCACTTTAACGGTTATCGTCAGGCGGGGGTCAACCGCCTCTCTATTGGGGTGCAGAGCTTCAGTGATACACACCTTAAGCAGATTGGCCGCATTCACAATGGGGATGAAGCGGTTGATGCAGTAGCAATGGCAGAGCAGGCGGGATTTGAGCGCATCAATCTGGATCTGATGTTTGGGTTACCCAACCAGCAACCGCAACAAGCGCTTGATGACCTGCAGCAGGCCGCTACGTTGGGAACTACACATCTCTCTTGGTATCAGTTGACGATGGAACCCAACACCCCGTTTGGACATAACCCGCCATCTTTGCCAGAGGATGAGCTGCTCTGGGAGATGCAGGAGGCGGGCCAGCAGTGGTTGCAGCAGAGTGGGTTTCAGCAGTATGAGATCTCCGCCTATGCACGGCAGGGGGCGCAGTGTCAGCACAATCTCAACTACTGGCGTTTTGGTGACTATCTTGGGATTGGTGCTGGCGCACATGCCAAGATCACCCATATTGCTGAGGGTACAATTACCCGTACGGCTCGCCATAGAACCCCGCAGCACTATCTTCAATCAGTAGGCTCTGAACAGGTAGAGAGCAGTCGACAGCATTTGAATAGAGAGATGTTGCCGTTGGAGTTTATGATGAATCGGTTGCGTCTGCTGGAACCCTTTAGTGTGCGACAGTTTGAAGAACGTACCGGGGCAGCGTGGAGTCTGGTTGACTCGATGGTTGCAGCAGGGGTAGAGCAGGGGCTGCTGGAGTGGCAAGAGGATCAGCTCTCTACTACAGCGCTGGGTAAGAACTTTCTGAATGATCTATTGGCGCTGTTTCAGTAGTGTTGTTTCAGTAGTGCTGAGTGTTGCAGATTCAACCCCCACCCTAACCCTCCCCCTGCTTGGGGGAGGGGACTTTTTACTGCAAGAACATATTAAGCGTGGTTAGAACTCTTCCCCATACGCCTGCTGATAGCGCTCTTTGAATGCCTTCATGGTGAAGTGGTGGTTCTGGGTGCCGTGCTCTTCAATCTTGATAGCACCCATCAATGAGGCGATCTGCCCCGTCTCCTTCCACTCCAGCTTGTTCATCAAGCCGTAGAGCAGTCCAGCGCGGAAGGCATCACCGCAGCCAGTGGGGTCTGCGGCATGTTGAATCGGTGCCGGTGCAATATCGATACGGTGACCCTCTGTGTAGATCACTGAACCTTTTCCACCCAGGGTTACAACCATCGCGTCAACCTGTGTGGCAATCTCCGCCACGCTCAGTCCGGTACGCTCTTGCATCAGTGCAGACTCATAGTCATTGACGGTGACATAGGTGGCCTGCTTGATAAACTGTAGCAGGTCCTCTTTGCCAAACATCGGTAGCCCCTGACCGGGATCAAAGATAAAGGGGATGTCTGCCTCTGCAAGTTGTGTGGCGTGCTCAATCATCCCTTCTCGTCCATCTGGTGAGACGATACCGATAGAGACCCCTTTAGCGTCATCCACTCGGTTGAGGTGTGCCCAGTTCATTGCGCCGGGGTGGAAGGCGGTGATCTGGTTGTCATCCATATCGGTAGTGATGAAGGCCTGAGCGGTGAACTGATCATCTACTTCACGCAGGAAGGTGGTGACAATACCGTGCTTCTCACTCCACTTCATATAGGGGCCGAAGTCACTGCCGATGGTTGCCATGGGCCAACCGTTCTCACCCAGTAGCTTGAGGTTGTAGACGATGTTTCCGGCGGTACCACCAAATTCACGGCGCATCTCTGGGACCAGAAAAGAGACATTGAGCATGTGAACCTTCTCTGGGAGGATGTGGTTCTTGAATTTGTCAGGGAAGACCATAATCTGGTCAAAGGCGTAGGAGCCACAAATTAGTGCTGTCATCGGAAATTTTCCTTACGTAGTTTTTTATTGATTGTACCAGTTGAGATCCAGTTCACGTGCAGCGCGTACATCATCCAGACGGCGTACTGGTAGTGTTAATGGAGCCTCTTTGACCTGTTCTGGGTTCTCTTTAGACTCTTGACGAATGGCAACCATCGCCTCGACAAAGGCATCGAGTGTCGCCTTGTCTTCAGTCTCAGTGGGCTCAATCAGCAAGCACTCTGGGACCAATAACGGAAAGTAGGTGGTTGGTGCATGGTGACCATAATCGAGTAGTCGTTTGGCGAAGTCCATTGCTGAGACCCCGAGCTCCTTTGCTTCACTTTTCAGTGTCACAATAAACTCGTGGGTTGCACGGCGCTCCGGTATCGCGAGGGTAAAGCCTTTTTTCTGTAACTGCTTCATCAGGTAATTGGCGTTGAGTACAGAGTAGTCAGCGACCCGCTCCATGCCTGTTGTGCCCAACATCTTGGCGTAGATATAGGCACGCAATAGAACCCCGACATTACCACTCCAAGCGGAGAGGCGGCCGATACTCTCAGGGCGCTCCGCTTCCGTCAGCCAGTGATAGTGTGATGTGCCTTCATGCTCTTTCACGCCCACCATTGGGATGGGCAGGTAGGGGGCAAGACGTTTGTTGGCTACAACGGGACCTGCACCAGGGCCACCGCCGCCGTGAGGGGTGGAGAAGGTTTTATGCACATTAATATGGATGACATCAAAGCCCATATCACCAGGGCGGGTCTTACCAAGGATCGCATTGAGGTTGGCTCCATCGTAATAGAGCAACCCACCTGCCTGATGGAGAAGGGCGGCGATCTCTTCAATCTCTCTCTCAAACACGCCGAGTGTCGAGGGGTTGGTGAGCATGATGCCTGCGGTCTGTGGACCGACCACCTGACGCAGTGTCTCCAGATCTACGTCACCATCACTGTTGGTGGGGATCTCTTTCACTTTGTAGCCACACATTACTGCAGAGGCAGGATTGGTGCCGTGGGCCGCATCGGGTACCAGAATCTCGCTACGTGCCGTGTCGCCTTGAGCATCGTGGTAAGCACGGATCATCGCAACACCGGCAAACTCCCCCTGTGCACCTGCAGCAGGGGTGAGTGAAGTTGCCTCCATTCCGGTCACCTCACAGAGAATCTCCTGTAGGTCGTAGAGTGAGGTCATGACCCCTTGCCCCAGCTCTGCATCCGCCGCGGGGTGACGATTGAGAAAGCCGGACTGCATCGACAACGTGTTAGCGCCGCGTGGGTTGTACTTCATGGTGCAGGAGCCGAGCGGGTAGAAGTGGGTATCAATCGAGAAGTTCTTCTGCGATAGCTGGGTGTAATGGCGTACCCCTTGCAGCTCTGAGATCTCGGGCAGTTGTGCGCGCTGTTTGCGCAGCATCGCCTTGGGGATCTCCTGTAGTGGCTGCAGAGCTGCGGTGCGCTGGGCGCTGTTGATGCGCCCACTCTGAGAATGTTCAAAAATCAACATAGGATCTGCTCCAGTGCAGTGGCAAACTGCTCAATCTCGTCATCGCTGCGTAGCTCTGTGGCACAGACCAGCAGCGCGTTACCCAGCTCTGGATAGTCGTTAGAGAGGTCAATGCCGCCGACAATTTTTTGGGTTGCTAGTATCTGTAGCAGTTCAGCCACGGGGGTCGATAGGGTGATGACCGCCTCATGGAAATAGGGAGAGGAAAATGCCAGTGCAACCCCATCGATGGTAGAGAGGCGTTCAACCAGTTTATGGCTGTTGCTGTAGGAGCCAGAGGCCATCTGCTCTAGGCCGGTGGTTCCCATCAGGCTCATAAAGATGGTGGCAGCGGTCACCATCAACCCCTGGTTGGTACAGATGTTAGAGGTCGCCTTGGAACGACGGATATGTTGTTCACGTGCCTGCAGGGTTAAGGTAAAACCCTCTTTGTCATCCAAGTCGCGGGTGCGGCCAATCAGACGACCGGGCAGCTGGCGTACCAGCGCTTTACGGCAGCAGAGGAAGCCGAAGTAGGGGCCACCGGAAGCGAGTGGGATACCTAAGGGTTGCCCTTCACCACAGGCGATATCAGCCCCCTCTTTGCCCCACTCTCCGGGAGGTGTCAGGCTCGCCATCGCAATCGGATTGACGCTACCAATAACCAACATGCCGTGGCTATGGGCCCAGTCGGTGAGGGTGTGTACATCCTCCAGTGTGCCGAAGTAGCTGGGTAGTGGAATCACCAGTGCGGCATAACCGGGGTCCTCATCACTGATCTTCAGTGAGTCGGGGTTGATGGTGCCGTTCTTTGCATCGTACTCCAGCTCAACCAGCTCAATCCCTTGATGTCGCACCAGTGTATGGACCACCTTGCGATAGTTGGGGTGTACGGTCTTGGGGATCAGAATGCGCTTTGATTTGGATTTACGGTTGGCGCGTACCGCCATCAGTACCGCCTCTGCCAGTGCTGATGCCCCATCGTAGAGTGAGGCGTTGGAGAGGTCCATCCCCATCAAGCTCGACATCATCGACTGGTACTCATAGAGCAGCTGCAATGTACCTTGGCTGGCCTCGGCCTGATAGGGGGTATAGGCGCTGTAGAATTCACCACGGGTGGTCAGCTCCCAGACCGCTGCCGGTATGTGATGCTGGTAGGCTCCGCCTCCGGCAAAACAGGTGACACCATCATCTGCATTGGCGCGGCTGCGCATCAGCTGGCTGATCTCCATCTCGCTGAGACCCTGCTCTGGCTGCTGTGGTGCATTGGCACACAAGCTTGTCGGGATCTCTTCAAATAGTGTGGCTATTTGGTCGACTCCGATGGCATCCAGCATGGAGCGGGTCTCAGCCTCGGTATGGGGGATAAAGGGCATTGCTGTTCTCCGTCTTATTCAGACTCTACCACTTCGGTATAGGCGGCGGCGTCCAGCAGTTCATCCATCTCTGCAGGGTTGCTAGGTTTCAATTTAAAGATCCACGCCTCATAGGGGGCTTCGTTGATCTGCTCTGGGGCATCAACCAGCTCCTCATTGACGGCAACAATCTCCCCTGCCAGTGGTGCGTAGAGGTCGGATGCGGCCTTGACCGATTCAATCACGCCGCACTCATCCTCTGTGCCGACTTCAGCACCCACCTCGGGAAGCTCGACAAAGACGATATCACCCAGCAGCTCTTGTGCATGGTCGGTGATACCGATGGTGATGACCCCCCCTTCATCTTGAGTCCACTCATGGCTTTTGCTATATTTTAGGTCGCTTGGAATTTCGCTCATGGTTCTATCCTTGGTTCTATTTTGTTCGTTTTGGGTTATGACAATTACATTGAATCGGTTATTGAACAGGCTTGCCGTCACGCACAAACAGTGGACGGCCGATGGTGACGGGAATACGTTTGCCGCGCATCTCTACCTCACAAGAGTTTTCTACATCAGAGGTGATACGAGCCAGTGCAATGGTGCGGTTGAGGGTGGGGGAGAAGCCACCACTGGTGATTTCGCCCACTTGGCGATCACCGACAAATAGTTTCTGCTGGCTACGCATCACCCCTTTACCCTCTAACTTCAGCCCCGCTAGCTTGCGGGGGATGCCTTCGGCCTTCTGCTGCTCTAGGGCGCTGTGACCATTGAAGGGGCGGTTTTCGTTCAGGGCCACTGTCCAGCTCAATGCAGACTCTAGAGGGGTGGTGGTGGTATCCATGTCCGAGCCGTAGAGCATCATCCCCGCCTCTAGGCGCAGGGTGTCGCGTGCGCCCAATCCACAGGGGGCCACTCCGGCATCGATCATCGCTTGCCAGAAAGGTTCTGCATCCTCTGGGGCGAGTACCAGCTCAAAACCATCCTCTCCGGTGTAGCCGGTGCGGGCAATAAAACCCTCCTTTACTGTAGCTGCGACAAAGCGCTCCAGTGCTTCAACCACTGGAAGGGAGTCTTTACTGAGCCAGTTGAGAACTGCGTTGCGGGCCTCTGGCCCTTGTACAGCAACCATCGCCAAGTTGGGCTGCTCCTCCAGTATGGCCTCAAACCCCTCCAGCTGTTGTTGCATCCAGGCGAGATCTCCATCGCGGGTTCCCGCATTGGTTACGATGCGATAGTTGTTCTCTCCTAACCAGTAGACGATGAGGTCATCAATGACCCCCCCCTGTGGGTTTAACATACAGGAGTAGAGGGCCTTGCCGATGGTCTGTAGTCGATCGACATCATTGGCCAGTAGCTGCTGCAGATAACGTTTGGCATCGGTACCATGGAGATCACTGACTACCATATGTGAGACATCAAACATTCCGGCCTTTTGGCGAATGGTGTGGTGCTCTTCCACCTGAGAGCCGTAGTGTAGCGGCATCTCCCATCCAGAGAAGTCGACCAAGCGTGCGCCTGCACGTTTGTGGGCCTCATTGAGTACGGTCTTTTTTAGTGTCTGTGTCATATTTCCTGGTCCGAGCCTTTCTATACCGAAGCGGTAAAACCCCTCTGTCCAGGTACCTGAGAGATTGAGCGGCCACATGTTGTGGGTCACCGTCCCCTTCGGTAGATCTTTATTGATCTTCTCCAGAGCCAGCTGAAATTCCGTGGTCCTTTTACCTGAGCGTTTCCGGGCTGTTGCGCCTTCGGTGCCCCATGACTGGGATCTCTCCCACGGTCTGTAACTGAAACGTAGATTTTACTGCGTGAGGCCCCTTCGGTTCAATAGTGTTCTGTGTCATAAAGAAGTGTTATATGAATTATTATAGAAAAATCCATATAAAAAGTGGATAATCGGAGGTGCTTGCAATAAAACTTCACTCCCCTGTAAGGATAGAGAGACAGATTGAC
>JABGQL010000107.1:3806-9375 GCA_018648825.1 Gammaproteobacteria bacterium | reverse complement strand
CACATACGCATTTCTACGTATTTTTTGGATTTTTGTGCCATAAAATTTACTCTTAAACTACGCCATGCGATGTAGGGTGCTACCATCTTGAGCCTAATGAACAACAACGCACTTTATCACCAGAAAGAGGAGGAAGGCACCTCCGTCAATGAGATGAGCTTAGAGGAGCTATTCCTCTATGGGATTGACTATTTCCATGAGTCTCTGGAAGACCGGGCTGAGATGGGGGCAAAAACTGCGCTCTGGACCAACCGTGTAATTCGTAGTGGAATTATTGGTCTGGTTTTAATAGCTGCCTCTATTCTTGTTTTGGTTTTTGTAGTTTCTGTACAGGTCAGTCAAATTGCGCAAGTAACCACCAAGATGGATCAACATATGGAGTTGATGCTCAACGATATCGGAGAGATGTCTGATTATGTCAACGCTATCGGTACTAACGTAGCAGCCCTTCCTGTCATTGTAGATGAGATCACCATAATGGAGCGTAATGTTGCCGGCATGGGTGAACATATGACAACCATCTCAGGCACTCTAGGTAATACTAAATATGTTGTAGAGACGATCATTCAAGATGTTGGTGAGATGGAGCATAACCTCGAAAATGTCTCCTACATTGTGCAGGGGATGGATCACAGTATTGAGCGAGTTTCTCGCCCGTTCCGCCTCTTCAACAAAATGGTGCCGATGCCATGAGCAACTCTCCTGAACAGGTAAGAATGGCTCGTTCGATGTATGCGCAGATGTGCCACTTCAAAGAGGAGACAAAGGAACAACGTAAACGTTCTGAGCAAACCACAAGAAAAACAGCGGTCCTGGTGCAAAGTATCGGAACACTGCTTTTGCTGTTCGTAGTTGTTATCGGCTTCTATATCTCTACCCTATCTACGGAGTTTATTACGATTGTTAATAACATGGAGAGAATGAATACAAAGTTAGTCTCTATGTTGAGCAATGTCTCCCGTATGAAAACAGATGTTTCCCATATGAATGACAGCGTACGACATATGCAAGATGTGGTTACAAGCATGCGCTACATCAACCATCATGTAAGTGGCATGCGCGGTGAGATGAAATTAATTACAGAAGATATCACCGTTCTCGACCAGTTAGGAGAAGAGGCAATGCACTCTATCAAAGCAATGAATCAGAGGATGACACACATCAACCAGAACACGGGAAGTATGGGAGTACGTATGCGCCAAATTTCAAAGCCCGTTAAGAACTTTCCAAAACCATAACCTCTATTCTCGGACACCAGCTAGAGAACCCATTATGAAGAAGTATAAAATCACTTCACTTTTTCTTATTTTATTTCTATTGCCACTTCAGGTTTCTGCACTTACTTTGCCAGAACTTCACTACAGGGTGCGCTACGATCAAATTGATGCAATTCAAGCAAGCGCCAAGTCTGGCACTCTACAGCCATTAATCAACCAAGCTGGGGCTTTTGGAAAAACAACGATCCATTTGGCGACCTCTCCACAAATGCTTACACTGCTATTAAAGAGTGGTGCCAACCCTTCAGTAACCACTGCATTTGGTGACCCAATACTTTTACATATGGTGCAGCGAGAACGCCAGGAGATGGTAAAAATATTACTACACTATGGGGCTGACCCTGATCAAGCTAACCACTTTGGAAACACTCCACTTGATGAGGCTACTTGGCGAAACGATAGTGAAATGGTGAAAATATTACTACCCTATCGAAGATGATCTTCAACTATTGGTGAGTATGGTGATATTAAGCATTGCATAAGCTCTTACACTCTACCCCCTCCCCAGCCCTCCCCCTGCTTGGGGGAGGGAGCAGACAGGTGAAGGCACTTATGAAGCTATTCATACTCTGCTGACCAACAAACTACTCTCATCTCAAAACAGTCCGCTTCTCACCGCAAAATAGAGACCTTACCTACCCTCAAATAAGGAGTTTCACATTTATCCATCCCTACAGGGGGAGTGGAATACAAGTTGCTCCCCACTCCATCGGTTAGACAGTTCTTTGACTGTCCCCTTCCCATCAGCAACGTAAGGATTGAGCATGAGACAAACCGTAACAGCCGTTTCACCAGAAGCAAAAGTGTGGAGTAATAACCGCTGGGGCAAGGTAATCGGTACCAAGGACGGCACACTGATTGTGCAATACGAAAACCGCAACAGACGAAAGTCATCTGCCACTCTCCAGCGTGAAATTGAACTTTTCACAGCTGCATGCAATAAACTTCACTGACCCGCACAACACGGCGTACTACCATGGCATAGGCATCATTCCCATTCTCATCCCATCAAAGTTTGGCATCACGCCACCGCCCTGATGGTTACGCCTTTGATATGGCCTTTGAGCCTGCATTTTCTGTTTCAATCGCTGTTTCTTCTGTTGGGCAATTTCGTAACACCCCCATATCGAACCATTCCGCTCACTCACATTCTGGACGCAGCTTATCTCTTGTTCGATCAGTGAAATCCGCTCTTTTCCTCGCGCCAGCTTCTTATCAAGGTACTTTAGAACTTCCGCTTTCGATGGGCCTCCCGCACCATCTGCTGGCCTCACCTCTTCCTGGGATCTGCCAGGGTAGCTCTCACTCCTCATGGTTGCTGCTCGGTCCCACACCTGAGCACCAGGTGCGTTGTAGTACGAACTGTCTGCAACCGCTGTGGAGGTTGCGAACAGTGCTATAAGCAGCACACTCATTTTATTTTGCATAAGACAATCCTGTTAATTAACTATTAATCGTTGCGTAAGTATTGGCAGGTTCAACCCCCACCCTCCCCCTGCTTGGTGGAGGGGACTTTTACTGCATGCAGACCTTTTCATCAGTCAACGCCCCCCACCCCAATGGTGCTTCTTGAAAACTGGACTGCAGTAGGTCATTTACAGCCTGCTCATCTTCAGGCAGATTGAATAGCTGCAGTGATGCAGAGACATGAATTTTTAACATCTCTGGAGAGAAGATAAAGTAGAGTGAGTTTTCGATTTGCTTGAACACTGTTTTTTCCGCCTCCCCCGTAAGTGGAGTGGGTAGGTAGATGCAGATCTGCCCATCTCTAAGATCATAAAGTGTGTATTCACGAGGAAGTGCATGGGATATTTTCTCTACACAGAGGGCCAACAGGTGGTCCGCAGCACTGATTCCCGACTGATACAGTGCTTTCTCAACGCCCTCAATAGTGACCACCAGAAGAGTAAAGGATTGCCTTGAATCAATCTTCTCAAAATAGAGATCAAGCAGCTGATCCTGCCTCAATATACCGGACACTTTGTTGTATGCCGTCAAATACTCAAGCTCTTGAAAATCTTTAGTATAAGAGGTGAAGAGCTGTTTTTTTGAATCAGGCGGAGTACTTTCAACCGCTCGACTGTGCTGACAAATCTTCCATTTCAGATCAATAACCCTCTCCATTCTTCGCCATGACTTGAGCGCATTGGCGGTAAACTGCAGAAGATCCTCATTATAGAATGGTTTTTTTAGAACCATCACATCATGATTCAAGGTACCAACGATCTCATCAACGCTATAATCACTATAAGCGGTGATAATAAAAATCTGCACACTGGGGTCAAAGGTACGAATGATTTTCGAGGCTTCCAAGCCATCGATTCCGGGCGGCATACGAATATCCATCAATATCGCCGCATACGACTCCCCCTTTCTAAACGACTCTTTGACCAACTCAACAGCCTCTTCACCTTGAGTAGCATAGTCCACATAAAAAGTGTCATCTGGCTTGAGAAAATCATACAGCTGCACCACCTCTGAGGGTGTGTTATCAACATCATAGATAAACGCAGACAACTCTTCGAAACCTTCGTCGACAGGGGATTCAAAAATGGTTCTGTAGTAATCGAGGACACTCTCCTGATCGTCTACCACAAGCAATCGATAATTCATCAGGTAACCCTATCCTGATTCAAGATTTAGCTCAACCCCATCTTCCACCTCTAAAGTGTCTCTAACCCCTTATTTCCAACAACATAATCAACCCCATTGTTTTTTTCAATGCTGCGATAAATGGTAGTAAAACCGACAAAAACAGACAAAACTTCGCCTAACAGGTCGTTATCGACAACACCCAAACCGTCCCCAAACTTGATTTCTACCCCCCATTAATGCAATCATAGTGGGCTAACATCGCCGGTCTGAACCACAGATCGAGCTAGAAATTTTTGTTCTACGAGGGAATCGTTTGTGAATCCAACCACTATTCAAGAACACATTGTTGAGGTCGTCAGTGACTCTGGCGAAGGCGCACAGAAGTGCGGCCAGACTTTCGGAAATATCAGCGCCAAGATGAATAACGGCGTCTGGACCGTAGAGATCATCCCCGCTGAGATTCAGCCACCCGCCCGCACCCCATCCGGTGCCAGCGGTATCCGCATCCGCCTTGGCTCTAAATATATGACCAACGTCGGTAACGAGGGCGACCTAGTGGTTGCCTTCAATGAGCAGGTGCTCTACTCCCGTATCGCCAATGGCGCATACAAAAAGGGGACCATCGTACTGCTCGACAACCGTTGGGCCAGTGATGCCTCGACCGAGATTCAGCACTCCTACGCTCAAGCGGTAAAAGAGTTCCGTGAACATGGACTGGTACTGCATGAGTTACCGATCCATGATGCCTGTCTCAAGGTAGTGAAAGACCCGCGCAAGGGTAAGAATATGTTTGTGCTGGGTATGCTCTGCCGCATCTACAACCGCGATGCAACAATGGGGCGCGAAGAGATCGCCCTCACCTTCTCAGGCAAGAAAGAGGCGATCATCACCAGTAATCAAAAACTGTTTGATGCCGGTTACGCCTTTGCCGAGGAGCAGCTACCCGATTACTTCTTCGATATCCCCCCCGCCGAGGAGATGGGAGAGCAGAAGATGGTGGTGACCAACGGTAATACTGCGATTGGCCTGGGGGTCATGGCCTCTGGTATGGAGCTGGTGTCGATGTACCCGATCACTCCAGCCACCTCTGCCTCCCACTACTTGGCAGATGTCTACCCCGCTGCCGGTGGTTTTGTCCATCAGGCGGAGGATGAGATTGCGGCCATCGCCTTTGCAATTGGTGCCTCCTATGCAGGCAAGACCGCCTGCACCATCACCTCCGGCCCCGGTATGGCGCTGAAGACTGAGAATATTGCACTGGCGGTGATGGCGGAAATTCCGCTGGTGATCGTCGATGTACAGCGTGGTGGCCCTTCGACAGGCTTGCCAACCAAGATTGAGCAGGGTGATCTACTCTCCACCCTTTATGGAATGCCGGGTGACGCACCAAAGGTGATTCTGGCTGCCGCAACTATCGCTGAATGTTTCAGCTTAGTGGTATTGGCCCGTAAGCTGGCCGAGAGCTTCCGCACCCCTGTCATCGTATTGACCGATGCCAATCTGGCAACTGGTGTGCAGCCTTGGGTACGTCCTGATGTGACCCGCGACATGTTGGCCCCGCCACTGGATCAGTCCGAGTGGAATCCTGACATCCCCGCCTATGACTGGGACGATAAGACTGGCCTGTCACAGCGCCCAATTCCCGGTATGCCGAAGGGGGAGTATGTATTGACTGGCCTCTCGCACACCAAGCGCAG
>JABGQL010000107.1:0-3706 GCA_018648825.1 Gammaproteobacteria bacterium | reverse complement strand
GATGATCCAAATGCACCGATGATCACCGATGAGAACCGCCGTTACGCCCAACTGGCAACCGTGCTGCGTGTGCAGACACTGTTCGATGTCGATTGTTGGTCCGTGGTCTACGGCCATCCACTACAGCCCGACCTGATTGAGGGCGCGCTGCAGCAGCGATTGGATCAACTCATAACCGACGAGACAAGTAACAGTGAGACAACCGAGGCAGGAGAATAATTATGTTTGGAATTAAAGCCGATTGGTCTCTCGATATTCAGGAACGTTACTTCACGCTGGATGACTACGAAGGCAACGAGGCGCGCTGGTGTTCTGGCTGTGGCGACCACGCCGTACTGGCAACCGCCCACCGTGTTTTGCGTGATGCACAGCTCCCCCCCGAGAAGAGCGTATTCGTATCCGGTATCGGCTGTTCCAGCCGTATGCCCCACTACATGGCTACCTATGGCCTGCACGGTCTGCACGGTCGCGCTCTCCCCATGGCCTGCGGAGTAAAGTCTCGCCGCCCCGACCTGGATGTCTGGGTTGCAACTGGTGATGGTGACTGCTTCTCTATTGGCACCGCCCACTGGATTCATGCAGTACGCTACAACATGGATATGACGGTACTGATCTTTGATAACCAGATCTACGGTTTGACCAAGAAGCAGACCTCCCCCACCACCCCGATTGAGTTCAAGACCAGCACCCACCCTGAAGGTGCCTCACTGGATATGCTCAACCCCAACACCGTTACACTCGGCATCACCAACGCCTCCTTTCTGGCGCAGGTGGTGGACTGGAACCCCCCTCTACTGCACGAGACCATCAAGGCGGCTCATGCACACAAGGGCACCAGTATCGTTCGTATCATCCAACGCTGTCCGGTGTTTGTCGATAGCATTACCAAGGAGCTACAGGAAGACAGCTCCCGTCTGCTGCTACTGACCCATGAGAACGGTATTCCAGTAGCACCCGGTGTAGATCGTCTGTTCCCGGAGGCCCGCGAACATGATCCATCCGACATGAACCAAGCCTTGGAGATCGCCCGTGATGAGACCCTGAAGGGAATCATCCCAGTCGGTCTGCTCTACCAGAACAAGGATATTCCTTGCTACAGTGATCTCTCTGCGGTGGGCCACGATGCCACCGATGAGCAGAAGATTACAGCAACCAACAACGCACTTGATACCTTTGCGATTTAATAAGGAGGTCTAAAGATGAGCAGCGCACCTCCTCTACCGACCCTGCATGCCCCACAGTCAGACCCCCAATCTGAGACGGCGACACTGCGGACGCTTCACCACTTTCACCTCGGTGATCCGAGTGTGGAGCGGGAGACCCTATCGATCAACAGCGAGCACCTGCCTGCGCTGCTGAGTCCGTTCCGTGATGTCTCGAAGATCCGCTACGACTACCCGCTGATCCTCTTCTCGCGCCACTCCCAGTACCGAGACCAACACGCAGAGCCACTCTCCTCCTTTCTCAAGGAGCATATTGACTCCTTTGCACCGAGTGACAACAGTGCGCGTATTCTGAAAGATAACCTCGGCTGGCTAGAGGTTGCCATCCGCAACGAAATTGATGGATTAGAGGGACCACAACAGCTGCAACCGCTGATTGAACAGGCAAGCAGAGCACTACAGCAGCACCTTGCCCTCTCCGAGGAGAACGCGGCATCGTTACAGTCTGATCTAACGCAGATGAGCGAAGGGATTCATGCCAAAGATCAGCTACTCCCCTACGACCGTTACACCACCATCCACCTGATGATCCACTTGGTGCATGGGCGCTTCCATGCGCGTTGGGACACCTTTGAGGAGGAGCTAAAAACACTCAGCCGCCAGCTTAACCAGCTGCTCGACGTAGAGCGCCACAAACAGGGGGATGATGCCGAGACCTTGGAGCGTAGCATTGGCAGCAACGCCAGCCACTTCAATACCGACATCCTCTCTACCCTGATGCCGCAACAGTCGGCAACGGTGCAGATGCCAGAGGAGCGTCGTAAACGCATTGAACAGGCCGCTGCTATTCTAGAAGAGTTTGAGCCAAACCCGATTCAGGTACGTTTCATCCATAGCGGTGACTTTACCGGCCCTTGGGACAAACACCCCGAACACTTTGAGACCATCGTCGACAGCGACCCCTGCAGCAAGGCCGCAGCCCTGTTTGATACCCAGGCCGAGGCTCTGGCAACCCTATTTGCCGCCTGTCGTATCGCCCGTTTGGAGGTCGATAACCACTACGATGCGGTGGTACATGACCCGTGGTTTGAGAACTTTGGTTGGGAGGCATTCTCCGAAGAGGAGCTACTGCTGGTCCCTGCCACGGTAGCGTTAGAGTCTTCACTACGCCTCGCTGGCGAGGGGATGAGCGCCTTCTCAAAACTGCTCAACTCCGGCCGCCCGATTCAGATCCTGACCCGTATCAAGGGGCATGGCAACCCTGCCGCCGCAGAGGCAGAACCGTTCCATGACTTCCGTCTGGAGCTGGGCTATATCGCCACGGCACACCGTCAGTGCTACGTCAGCCAGACCTCAGCCGCTCGTTACCAACATCTGATGCGCGGCTTTCTGGAGGCTACAGAGATTCCACGCACCGGTGTACACCTGATCAACACCGGAATGCAGGATGAGCTGATTCTACAAGAGGCCGACCCCCACCTGATCGGCAGCAACGTACAGAAGGCCCGTAAACAGTTTTTGATGGACCCGTGGATGGTCTCTGGTGCAGCACTAGAGGGACGCGTTCACCCCTTCTTCCGCATCAACCCGAAAAAGGGCGACACCTTTTCTGAGCGTATGGACTTCAGCGTAAATCCACAGGCAGAGAAAGATTGGGCGATTCACCCCTTCAGCTATCGCAATGATGCAGGAGAGATGGAGCACACTGAACTCGCCTTCACCTTTGCTGACTATGCACTGCTGATTCCGCAGCTACGCAACCACTTCCGCCAGATCCCCGAAGGGTTTGGCTCGGAGATGTTGACCCCGATTGCGGAGTACCTCACCCTTTCTGACGAGGCCGCCTTTGCACGTGTACCTTTCGTCTGGACCGTGAATGAGGAGAATGAGCTACACAAAGTGGTGGTCTCACGTGAGCTGGTACTCGCCAGCAAAGACCGACTCAACTACTGGCACACCTTGCAAGAGCTGTCCGGTGTACGTAACCCCCATGCTGAAGAGGCGGTCAACGAGGCTAACCTACTGGCAGAGGCGAAACGTAACAGCGCAATCTCTGAACTCAATGCAGCCCACGAGACAGCACTGAGTACACTGCGTAACAACGCCACCACCGAGGTGATGGGTAAACTGGCACAGGTACTGATGGGGATGGATCTGCAACAGGGGTTCAATGCAACACCTGCTGCTGCAACCACAACTGCAACACCTACCACGGCCACTGCCACTGAAACCGCTACTGAAGAGGTCACAGAGGTTGCGGCTGAGGAGGCCACACCCGAACCAGCGATTGAGGTGAGTGAAGATCCTTGGATCGACTCCATCCTCTGCACCACCTGCAACGACTGCCTCGCTATCAACCCGCAGATGTTTGTCTACAACGATGATAAGCAGGCCTACATCACCGACCCCAACCTCGGCACTTACGAGCAGATGGTAGAGGCCGCTGAGATCTGTCCATCGCGCTGTATTCATCCGGGGATGCCTCTGAACAAAAGCGAAGCGGGTCTGGAAGAGTTGATTGAGCGTGCAACGCCGTTTAACCA
>JABGQL010000001.1 GCA_018648825.1 Gammaproteobacteria bacterium | reverse complement strand
TTCACCCCGATTCAACGCCTGTAGCACCTGATCGCGTGGCCCATCGGCCACAATCTGGCCTCGGTCCAGAATAATCAGCCGCTCTGCCAGTGAGAGCAGAGAGGCGCGATGGGTTACCAGTATCAGTGTGCGCTCTTTTAGAAACGGGGTGAAGCGCGCTTTCCATCCATTTTCGGTACTGTTATCCATTGAGCTGGTAGGCTCATCCAGCAGCAAGATCGGAGGCTGCAACAGTAGCGCACGGGCCATGGCAACGGCTTGGCGCTGACCACCAGATAGCCCTTCACCACGCTCTCCCACAATCATGTCATACCCTTTCGGGTGTAACTGAGCAAACTCATCCACCCCTGCCATCTGTGCGGCTTTGAGCAGCTCCTCATCACTGGCTTGGGGGGTGCCGAACTTGATATTGTCCCGCAGTGTGCCTCGGAACAGTACAATCTCCTGAGATACATAGCCGATAGAGCGCCGCAGTTGTGCCGGGTCCAGCTGGCTAAGGTGGGTTCCATCGACCAATAGGCTGCCCTCTTGTGGCTGATAGAGCCCAAGTAGTAACTTCTCCAGTGTGGTCTTCCCAGAGCCAATACGACCGACAATGGCTACATGCTCTCCGGGCTGAATGCGAATGTTGAGGCTGTTTAATGCGTTCTCCTCTTGTGAAGGGTAGCTAAAGCTCACCTGTCGAAACTCAATGGCCCCCTTGATGGGAGGACGGTTGAGGAAGCGGCTGTTGGCAGGGCGCTCTATCGGCTTCTTCATCAACCCATGCAGAGCCTTGAGTGCAATCATCGACTGGCGATAACGGATCAGCAGTCCAGCAATTCCCGTCATCGGTGCCAGTGCGCGACCTGCAAGAATAGTGGATGCGATCAGTGCGCCAACGGACATCTCACCCGCAGAGATCTGGTGTACGCCCAGTAGCACAATGCCGATGGTGGTGATCTGATGAGCGAAGGTGGTGAAGTTGATTGCCAGTGTCGACCAGAGCTTGCTCTTCATTCCCGATTTGGCGAGGCGCTCAACATAGTGCTCCCACTTCTGCTGCATCACCCCTTCGGCATTCTCGCTTTTGATGGTCTCGGCAGAGGAGATCGCCTCAACCAGAATGGCGTGTTTCTCCGTTGACTCCTCAAAGGTCTCGCGGATGGCGCGGTGCATTGGGATCTGGAATAGCAGTGCAGCGATCATCACCACGGGGATGGTCAGTAGTGGCACAAACACAATGGGGCCACCAATCATCCAGATCACCCCGAGGAAGATCACTAAGAAAGGGAGGTCGACCAGTGTGGTCATTGATGCGGAGGTAAAGAAGTCTCGTATCCCCTCAAACTCCCGCATATGGTTGGCGGTTGCGCCGGAGGCGGGGTCTCGTGCCTCCATGCGTGTGCCGAGTAGCTGCTCAAAAATTGAGGCAGAGAGGGCAAGATCGGCCCGTTTTCCCGCAACATCGATGAAGTAGGCGCGTAGTGTGCGTAGTAGAAAATCAAACCCTGCGACCAAGAGAGCTCCGATGGCCAGCACCCAGAGGGTCTCCATTGCATCGTTGGGGACCACTCGGTCATAGACGTTCATCACAAACAGGGGGCTCGCCAGTGCAAACAGGTTGACCATAAA
>JABGQL010000145.1 GCA_018648825.1 Gammaproteobacteria bacterium | reverse complement strand
GGGGCCGTAGCGGATTTTCACCGCCTCACAACATGGCATGCCGGGCACACCTAACGCAAGATCCCGGACTAAATAAGTGGGGGTCCTATCCAGTGGTTTGGGTTGAAACAGGCACTCTTGGCCTGTCATGGGGAAGCTCATTAATGGAAGGCCGCGTAGAGTGATTGGATAGAGCCGGGTTGTGGTCTGGCTGGCTCTTTCTTTGCCGTCAGGTCAAAGGCGTTGGGTTGACCAAGGAAATGGGCGCGGATACGTTGGCGGTGTTCAGGCTTGAGGCTCTCCCAGCTTCTCCAGCCCATCCGAACGGCTGCATCACGGTCATAACCCAACGCATAAAACATCAGAGTCTTTTGGCTTTCTGTTAAGAAGTCCCACACCGCGTGCATGGGTACAAAGTCTTGGTTGGAGGATACGGTTGGGGGGATCATTTGCACGAGACCCTCTCTGTCCAGTCAATGCAAATCCCACCCCTAGCAACCGAAAGACCATTACGCCGTTTACAGTAAAATCTCTTACTGCCATTATACTGACCAGCACTCCCCAACGCTGAACCATTACAATTTCCACACTGAGGACGCTCCCCAGCATTCAAATACTGTTCGCCCATGTATTCTGCTAAATATTGAGCAACACTCATGCCACCGCCTCAAAAGAGAACATCACCACAGCAAACGAATAGAGCATTAAAAAAGCCGCTACCGTGATACCAAGATCACGAGCAGCGGCAAGCAGACCACTCAAGGAGGAAGAGTGATGTATATGGTTTGTTAAATCGGTTGGGATGCCCATTATTCGACCTCCCCACAGTCCTGACACTCGACATCATCGCCCATGTCACACCCTTCACATTTGGGGGTACCACACCATGGACAGGTGGTAGTCCATGGATGCTCAATATTGCCGCAGTTGGGGCATTGCTCGAATTGCTCGATCATACCGCCGCCCTCGCTTGTCCGATTAATGCAGCATCGGATAATAGAGTGCGCTCTTGGTAGAAAGGATCTGCCACCAAGCCGTAGCCTGTGTGATCCGCTACAACTTCCCATTTTCTCGCACGGCACAATGCACGAATGGTATCCACTGGGTAAAGAATCCCCTGCTTTCCATTTGGCAATATCATTCTGATCTTTTTCATGTTGTAACTCTCCCGTTTATCGTTGTCGGTCCCTGTCTTTAAATTCGGGGGAGGGGCTGGCCAGCCCCAGCCCCCTCGACGGGAGACCGAACCACCTGATTAGGTGACGGGAGAGATTAGGCAACTAATGGTTGTCGTACGTCAACCGCTAGATTACTAGACAACTGCCGATTCACTGACTACAGTTGGTTTACCAAACCGATTGGGAGATCGAAAAATGAACACAATTGAATACGTTGAGGCTGTCAAAAAGCAGCTCAGAATTGAGTCTGATTACGCCCTTGCAAAGCACTTAGATATACCCCGCCAAACAGCCAGCAAATGGAGCAGAGGAAAGTCTCAACTAGGCGACGAAAACGCTATCGAATTCGCTAAAATTCTGGAGATGCCAGAGGGGATCATTCTCGCTGATATGCATGCAGAACGTGCGACTGACACACACACAAGGAACGCATGGGCGAGGGTAGCGCAACAGCTATCAACAATCTCCGCAACCGTGATTCTCGCGGTAGGATTAGCGTTTACACCTGCTCAGGTTGAGACGGGTTTTTACCAAAAAGGTTTCACCAATAATATACATTATGCGCAACACAGATAACCAGCCATTATCATGATCTACTCAATCAGAGCACTACCACATCAAATCATCCGGAATTTCATAATCGGCATACGCATCATCTTCTACTGAAGTGTCGTCAGAAACGTTCAGAGGGATAACTATCAACTCATCACGTTCTGAGATTTTATCTGCTACCTTGCGAGGCACCACCTCATAACTCTCACCCCATTTTACAATCGACAGGTAGCCTCCACTCAACTGCTTGTGCATCTGTTCTGTCAGATAAATTTTACGTACCTTTGACTCATCCACAAAGTTATAGGGTTGCTCCCCTTGGTCACGTGACAGCCGATTGGATTCGATCAACTGACGAATCTGGGCTGTGATCGCCTTTTGTTTGGCCTCTTCCTGCTTCTTCTGGTTGAGTGCACGGTCACGAGCCAGCTTCTCTGCCCGCTCTTGTTTCACAACTTCTGCAGCAGCATGGTCAGGCTGAGCACTTTTATTGCCTTTTCGTGCCTGATGCTGCTGTTTTTTCGCCTTTTGTGCCTGTTTTTTATTGGCTAGATTGGCTTTCAGTAGTTGTTCCTGCAGTGAGTTCTTCATAACTTTCCTAAATATTTCTGCTACTTACTACTTAACAAACAGCGCTATAGACTCCACGTGCGCTGTATGAGGGAACATATCCATCGCCCCAGCTGAAATCAGTCGGTAACCTTGATTATTCACCAACTCATCGGCATCACGAGCCAGTGTTGCGGGGTTACAGGAGACATAGACGATCCGCTCTGGATTGATTTTTTTCATCTTCTGCACGATCTCCAGTGCTCCACTACGTGGTGGATCCAACAATACTTTATTATAGCGACTATTCAACCAGACACCGCCCATCTCCTCATCCTGCAGGTCCACTGCATAAAATTCAGCATTACTGATCTCATTCAGAGCCGCATTATCTCTAGCCCTCTGCACCAGCGCCTCATCTCCTTCCACGCCAACTACTTGGCCTGCTTGACGTGCAACCGGCAGCGTAAAGTTACCCAAGCCACAGAAGAGGTCTAACACCTTATCCTCCGCACTTAATTCAAGCAGTTCTACTGCCATCGGCACCATTTTCTGGTTGATACCTGCATTTACTTGAGTGAAGTCCGTAGGGAGAAATTGGTAACGCAGATCAAATGATTCCAGTCGATAACTGAGCGTAGTTTCGTGAGAGGCGTTTAGTGGTGCAACCGTATCTGGTCCTTTGGGTTGTAGGTAGATATTCAGCTGATGCTCTTTACCAAACAGATCCAGCTTCTCCAGATCCCCTTCTGGCAGTGGCTCCAGGTTACGGAACACCAATACGCACTGGGTGTCATCACAGGCTACTTCAATCTGTGCAATCTTATTACACTGCTCTAAATCGCTAATGAGCGCACGAAGGGCGGCAATACGCTCCCCAACGGCAGGCACCAACACTCGGCAGGAGTCCATTACAGTGAGATAGCCGCTCGACTTTTCTCGAAAACCGACCAGAGCCCCCCCTTTCTTGGGTACATAACGCACCCCAAGACGGGCCTTGCGGCGGTAGCCATGATCGATATCACTCAATGGGGGCAACACAGTCTCTGGGGTCACCTTTCCTAAACGCTCGAAGTTGTCGAGCAGGCTCTGTTGTTTGAATGCAATCTGGGCTTGTGGTGCCATCTGCTGTAGAGAACAGCCCCCGCAGCCGTGGAAGTGTGGGCAGGGTGGCTCCACTCGATCTTCTGAGGCAGTCACTACCTCAACCACCTCGCCGGAGTCAAAGCTGCGGCGGCGGCCTGTCATTTTGTAGCGAATCTGTTCGCCGGGTAGCGCCCCGGAGATAAAGACGACTTTGCCCTCTTCATTGTGGGCAATCCCTTTGCCATCATGGGCTAAGGATTCAATGGTGGCATCAATCGGTTCTTGAGGAAGGGGTTTACGGCGTCTACGGCCCATAAGAGATCTCGCGGTTTAGGGCACCTCTAAACAGTATATTTGTAGAGGTGTCCTTTAGTAAAAAACCGCGAGAGTATACCGCATCAGTCCCAACCTTGGGTGCAATCGAGGTTAACCCAGACCTGTTTCAGACCGGGAATACCATCCTCCAACATAATGGTCAGTGGAGGACGTTTACTCAGATACTTGTTGGTATGGCGCAACCAGACTGCCCCACCAGCTTGGGTACGTGGAAAGTTGTGACACAGTGCATCACCAATCCCAATCAGGTGACGAACTCGCTGCAGTACAGATTGCTCGTCGGGTACTGGGGTACCGTATTTCAGTTGAGTCAGCATGCGCTCTTTGCCTTGCAACCCCAGCAGCTTCATCTGCTCTTTTTTTCCAATGCTCCAATCGCTGAACAGTTCCATCACACGCTCGGTAAGCGCCACACGCTGCTCGTAACTGATCTCCAAATCCCCGCTTTCATTGGTCTCTATTGTGGCACTCGTCATCTTGCACTCCTTATTTCCTACTAATACAGTCAAGATTATACATCAACCAGAGTGAGTCACACTATTTTTTGCAGGGATAATCCCCCTCTGTTGCAACAGCTCAATCACACGTGAAACCGACTGCTGCAATGACTCTTCTCCCGTATGCAACGTGAGATTAGCCCCTTTAGGTGGCTCATAGGGGGCCGAAATACCAGTAAAGTTGGTAATCTCCCCGGCTCTGGCTTTGGCATACAGCCCCTTCACATCACGGGACTCACACACGGCTACAGAGCAGTCACAATAGATCTCCAAAAAATTCCCATGCGGCATCAGGCTTCTGACTCGTTGACGATCCGCTTGAGTCGGTGAGATGAAGGCCGTCAATGTAATCACCCCAGCCTCAACCAACAGTTTGCTGGTTTCTCCAATACGGCGCAGGTTTTCAGAGCGATCTGTCTCACTGAACCCCAGATCACCACAGAGGCCGTGACGTACATTGTCGCCATCCAGTACCACGGTTCGGCACCCCTGCTGGTGAAGCTGCTCTTCTACGGCATGTGCCAGTGTAGACTTACCGGCCCCTGATAGCCCTGTAAACCAGACCACCACGGCCTTATGCCCATTCTGGCTCTCTCGACGCTGACGGGTTACTGTGGCATGGTGCCAAACGGTATTACTTGATTGCTCCGCCACTATTCTGAAGGGAAAACGCCGGTGGAGAGGTAGCGATCCCCACGGTCACAGATGATAGAGACAATGGTTGCATGCTCCAGCTGTTCAGCCAGTTGCAATGCTACAGCCACCGCACCACCGGAAGAGATACCACAGAAGATCCCCTCCTCTGTAGCCAAACGGCGGGTTGTCTCTTCTGCATCAATCTGTGAGACATCCATCAGTCGATCCACCCGTGCTGGGTCATAGATTTTGGGAAGGTACTCCTGTGGCCAGCGACGAATACCGGGGATACTGGAGCCCCCTTGCGGCTGCACCCCGATAATCTGGATCTCAGCACGCTTCTCTTTGAGATAGTGGGAGTTTCCCATAATGGTACCCGTGGTACCCATTGCACTGACAAAGTGGGTAATCTCTCCTCCAGTGTCTCGCCAAATCTCTGGCCCAGTCCCCTGATAGTGAGCCAGCGGGTTATCCTGATTGGCAAATTGGTCGAGAATTTTTCCCTCCCCTGCCGCTTCCAACTCACGGGATTTATCAATCGCCCCTTCCATACTTCCCGCCTCTGGGGTCAGTACCAACTTTGCCCCATAAGCGCGCATGGAGGCTCTGCGCTCAACACTCATATTGTCTGGCATCACCAAAAGCATCTTGTAGCCCATAATTGCTGCAGCCATCGCCAGCGCAATACCGGTGTTACCACTGGTCGCCTCAATCAGGGTGTCTCCCGGTTGGATATCTCCCCGCTCCTGTGCATGTTGAATCATGCTCAGTGCAGGGCGATCCTTGACCGATCCTGCTGGGTTATTACCCTCCAGTTTGACCAGTACGGTGTTGTTGCGCTGTAGAGCCTGTTCACTCAACAGCCGCTGTAGACGCACCAGCGGCGTATTGCCAACCAGAGTCTCCATCGTAGGGTATTCCATCAATTTTTCTCCAAAATCACAAAAGCAACGGCATGACTCTCTTCATCCGAGATCGAGAGGTGCGCTGTAGTTGCACTGAGCTGTTGAAACTGCTTCAGGGCTGCCCCATACCACTGTAGCAGCGGCTTTCCCTGTTCATCATGTCCCACCTCAATTTGAGGCAGCTGGATACCCGCGCGAAAGCCTGTACCCAGTGCCTTGGCGGCCGCCTCTTTTGCGGCAAAACGTTTAGCAAGAAAATGGGGGCGCATCTTCTCATTGCGCTGCCCAAACTCCTCCAGCTCAGCAGGGCTGAGAATGCGTTGGGCAATACGCCCTTGATGACGACTCAGGCTCTGCTGCATCCGCGCTACTGCCACAATATCAGTGCCGATCCCAACAATCATGAGGCTATTGACGGGCCTCTTTCATCAGCCTCTTCATCTCCTGCACCGCCCCTTGTAACCCACTAAACAGTGCACGAGCGATGATGGCGTGCCCGATATTGAGTTCTACAATTTCCGGCAGTGCCGCTATAGGCTGGATATTGTGGTAGTGAAGCCCATGGCCAGCATTGACCTGAATCCCCAATGAGTGGGCATACTGCACCGCTGCACGGATCCGTTCAAACTCTGCTTGTTGCGCCTTATGGTCGGTTGCATCGGCATAGGCCCCCGTATGTATCTCACAGATAGGCGCACCCACCTCAGCAACTGCATCAATCTGTTTGGGGTCTGGGTCGATAAAGGGGGAGACACGTACCTCGGCAGCAGCCAGTCGTGCAACCGCATCGCGCATCTTCTCCATTTGACCCGCCACATCCAGTCCACCCTCCGTGGTCAGCTCTTCACGTTTCTCAGGTACCAGACAGCAGTCTGCGGGGCGTAGCTTCTCGGCAATGGCAATCATCTCATCCGTAACCGCCATCTCCATATTGATACGGGTCTGCATCACCTCTTTAACCAGAAACAGATCACGCTCTTGAATATGGCGACGATCTTCACGCAGATGCATGGTGATACCGTCTGCTCCCGCCTGCTCCACCTCGATGGCCGCCTGTACAGGATCGGGGTAACGGGTTCCACGTGCATTACGCAAGGTGGCGACATGGTCAATATTAACCCCCAGTAGTGGGGCAAAATCGGTATTCAACGCTCTTCTCCTCTATCGAGTGATCCATTAAGTGATCCATTAAGTAATTTATTAAATGTCTTACTGGATGGTGCTGTATTGGGCAATCAGTTTTCGGCTCTGTAGCTCACCGGGGATGTGGTAATCAATGGCGCTGCGTAACAGCTGTTTCGCCTCACGTAGAATGGCCTGTTCCACCTGAGTTTCAGTGGCTCGTAACCACTCCAAGGTTCTCCCCATTACCGTGGTACGCTGACCACTCTCTCCTCCAACAGCCACCATCCCCTCTTCTGGATGATAACGATAACGCTGCTCTGCATCGATGGGGAGCCCACCACTATCACAGTGCAGATCAAAGCCGAAACCGACGGCCTCTAACAGCTGAACCTCAAAGCTGCGCAACAACCGCCCCTCATCAGCTCCTACACTCAGCTGTTCAATCAGCAGGTGATACTGCTTAAAAACTGCGGGGTGTGGATCATCACGGTGCAGTAAACGCACCATCAACTCATTGGCATAGAGGCCACAGAACATGCGTCGTCCACTCAATGAGTAGGCAGCACCCGCAGGCTCTAGTGCAGTTACGCTATGCAGGTCACCTCGCCCACTCCACGCCACCTGTATCGGACGAAAAGGTTGTAGCAGTGCGCTCTGTGGATTTTTGCCCCGGCTTGAGCCGCGTGCAACCACCCCCACTTTTCCATGCTCTGGGGTTAGCAGCTCAACAATCTGACTACTATTACGAAAGGGGCGACTGTGAAGCACAAAGGCATCATGTAGCCGATGGCGATCACTCACGACAACAGATCCTCACGATATCCCAAGCTCTGCAGTGCTCGGTCATCATCCGACCAACCCGCTCGCACCTTGACCCAGAGCTGCAAGAAGATCTTGCGCTGTAACAGCTCTTCTAACTCTTCACGCGCCTCCTTACCAACACTGCGCAGTCTTGCCCCCTTCTTACCGATCACAATCCCCTTCTGCCCAGCACGCTCAACCCAGATCACTGCTGCGATATGGGTCATCTTGCCCTCCTCCTTGAACTGCTCGATCTCTACCGTCAGAGCATAGGGGAGTTCTTGTCCCAGTTGACGGGTCAGTTTTTCGCGAATGCGTTCCGCTACGAGGAAGCGCTCACTACGGTCTGTAATTTGGTCCTCTTCATAGAAGTGGTGCCCCTCTGGCAACAGAGACTCCAGTCGCTGCTCCAGTTGATCCACCCCTTTGCCCTTGAGTGCGGAGAGCGGGATGATCTCGGCAAAGGTGTAACGCTCTGAGAGCGCTGCAATCACCGGCAGCAGTTTCTCTTTGTCGCCGATCTGGTCAACTTTATTAATCACCGCAATGACGGGACAGCTGTGACGTTTGAGTATCTCTACAACCCCATCATCCTCTTCAGTCCACTGCTCACTATCGACCACAAAGACGATGACATCCACATCCTCCATGCTACCTGTGGCAGCACGGTTAAGGTAGCGGTTCATTGCTGTCTCTTGGTTGGAGTGGATACCCGGTGTATCGACATAGACAAATTGGGTGCTGCCGATAGTCTTGATCCCCAGCAGACGGTGGCGGGTAGTCTGAGGCTTACGTGAGGTGATACTCAGCTTCTCCCCCAGAATACGGTTCATCAGGGTAGACTTACCCACATTGGGGCGTCCAACAATGGCAATAATGCCGCTGCGGTTGATCTCTTCTGTCATTTTTTAGACTCCAGTTTTGCAGACTCTAGTTTTTCAATCGCTCGCATGGCGGCCTCTTGCTCCGCCTTGCGACGGCTGCGCCCCTGCCCTTGCACCACCATCTTTGGCTCATTAATGGAGCAGCTGACAGTAAAACTTTGCAGGTGCCCTTCTCCCTCGATCCGTTCCACTTCATAGTGAGGCACAGGCTGCTTACGCGCCTGCAACCACTCTTGCAGACGGGTTTTGGGGTCTTTGAGTTGTGCTACAGGCGGCAGTGCCTCCATCCGAGGCTTCATTAACTGTTGTAGCCACTGTTCGCAGCTTTTAAAACCGCCATCTAGGTAGATTGCACCAATGACTGCCTCAACAGAGTCTGCCAGAATAGAGTCTCGACGATGACCGCCACTCTTCATCTCTCCTTGCCCCAGCAGCAGTGCATCACCAAAATCGAGTTCACGGGCGATCTCTGCCAAGCTCTCTCCCCGCACCAGACGGGCGCGCAGACGACTGAGGTCCCCTTCAGTCACTTCAGGGTAGTGGTGATAGAGCAGATCACTGACGACAAAACCGAGAATAGAGTCTCCTAGAAACTCCAGCCGTTCATTATTCAGGTGTCCACTACTACGATGAGTCATCGCCTGACGTAGCAGGTTGGGTTGCTGAAAACGATACTGAAGCCGTTTCTCTAGCCTTTCGAGTGGCTGAAGTGGCATCAGCAGGTAAAACCGTGACAAGAAATAGAGACCCACTCTATTTTCTCAATGCGAAAAATACACCTCATAATCATCTCTTAAAATACTCGCTCTAGCTACGCCATCTATAAGGTGATTATTTTACGCGACCTTCTCATACCACTCCAGCAGTAAAGGTTGAATAAGAACCCCTCTCTTTAGACTTCTCTGTCCTGAATCCGAAACCTGTTGATTAAAGCGTGCGCTCTCACGTAAATTTG
>JABGQL010000034.1 GCA_018648825.1 Gammaproteobacteria bacterium | reverse complement strand
CCAGAGCCAGAGCCAGAGCCAGAGCCAGAGCCAGAGCCAGAGCCAGAGCCAGAAACTAGTTCTGAGTCGATGGAGGATGAGCCTGTAGAGGAGATTGAAGAGGAGTCCAATCTGCCAGAGGGTGAAAGCGCTCCCGCTTCTGCCGCAGAGGCTTATGTGGATGCGGTCTATGAGTCATCACAGCTCAACAACAGGAGGCCCAAGTACCCACTTAAGGCACGAAGAAAAGGGATGGAGGGGGTGGTAACGCTGCAGGTCGAAGTGAGTGTACTGGGTGAACCCAGTGAGATCTCCATCCTCAACTCATCCGGTTATCGCCTGCTTGATCGTGAGGCGCGAAGAACGGTATCCAGATGGCGTTTTCACCCGGCTACACAGGGAGGCCAGCCTGTGACCAGTTTGGTTGAAGTACCTATTCGGTTTCAGTTGAAAGGATAAAAATAAGATGAAGAAGAGAGATGGACAACAGATGTTAATAAAAGGAGTAAAGCGGTGATGGAAGGTTCATTATGGACAAACTGGTGGAGTGACTCTGATCTGGTGATTCGTGCGGTCTTTATCACACTGATTAGCCTCTCTGTGGGGGGGTGGAGTGTGATTGTCTATAAGATCAGCCACTATCGCTCCGTGCTCAAAAGAGAGAAACAGGTGCGTCAGTTGTTGATGCGTGATGAAGGGATGTGCGCCTCCACGCTTGTTGAGCTGCTGCCTCTACAATCTATTAGTTACCCGTTTCTCGCACGTTATGCTACCCAACAGCATAGCGAGGATCGTGGACAACGGAAAATTGAGTTAGAGACGCGCGCCGCCCAGTTTCTAGATGAGCGACGGGTTGATCTGGAAAATGGACTGATCGTGTTGGCCATTATTGGAAACTCGGCCCCCTTTATCGGTCTACTGGGTACGGTTTGGGGCATTATGCATGCCCTTCAATCTCTGGGTGGGAGTGCAATGTTGAGCATGGATATGGTTGCAGGCCCTGTCTCTGAGGCGCTGGTAGCCACTGCAGTAGGGCTGTTTGCGGCAATTCCAGCAGCTGCAGCGTACAACCTGTTGGTCCGTTGGCTACGCCGTATTAGCAGCATGACCGCAGGCAATCTACGAGAGATGTGTGATGTGATCCTCTTCAGTGAAGGAGGGAGCAATGGCCGCATCTCTTAATAGTGGTGACCACGAAACGCCACTCTCTGAGATTAATGTCACCCCCTTGGTCGATGTGATGCTAGTGCTGTTGGTGATCTTTATCATCGTAGCGCCAGTGTTCTCACAATCGATTCGTGTAGATCTGCCCAAGGCCATTGCTGAGGCTGATAGTGATCCGGTAGTGATTGATCTAACCCTAGATGATGAGGGGCAGCTCTTCTATCAAGGTACCGCTACTGATAGTGCTCAACTGATGACGCAGTTACGTACCTCTAAAGAAGAGAGCCCAGAGCTAGTGGTACGAATTGGTGCGGATGCAGAGACGGATTACCAGTCAGTTGCACAGCTCCTTTCAATAGTACGTGCCAGTGGGATCACCCGCTTGGCATTTGCCACCCAATCTCCCAGTTCATCTCAATAAGGAGTCATTGAGATATTTCTAATCATATTATTTAATCAAGGAAAAGTAATGAAAAGAACATCAATTAGTTTAGCAATCCTGACTGCCATATATGGACATACTGCATTTGCAGAAAGCATGGGAGAAAGTGGTTCGGTAATGAACACAGTAACGGTAACCGCAACCCGTGTAGAGCAGATCAATACCGATGTTGCGGCAAATATTGGCGTAAAAGATCAGGATGAAATTGAGCTGGATGCTCCAATATTACAGAGAGAGCTGTTTAGTTCCATTGCGGGGGTTCGTGTTACCCAGACTGGATCAACCATTGGGCATAAGACCAGTATTCGTATGCCGGAAAATACTGCGGCATACTATCTATTCCTGCAAGATGGTATTCCTGTTCAATCACCTGGATTCTTTAACCATAATGGACTTGCCTATACCAACTACTCTTCATCCGGTACCACAGAGGTATTGAAGGGAACAGGCACTGCGCTGTATGGTTCTGATTCCGTGGCAGGTACTATCAATGTACTTTCAAAGGATGTCCCGGAAAAGGAAGTCTACTCAGTAAAGGTTGAAGCGGGAAGTGATGGATTTAAACGTCTGACGGCCTCTGGTGGTAGTCAGATTCAACCAGATACTGGTGTCGCTGTGGATGCATCTCATGCAGATAGTGATGGCTGGCGTGATCATACTGCGCATACTAGAGATGAGCTTACCTTTAAGCATGTATATGATGTTGATGATCGAAATGAGTTAAATACCACTTTTTCGTTTAATAAGTCAGTTGCTGAAATGGCGGGTAGTTTGATTGGCCTTGCTCAACTGAATAGTAATCCGACTTATGTGGGTGATGTTGAGTCCAGCCTAAGCTTAGTTGATATGAAACGGAAGTTTGATTTCCTTCGCTTGGGAACAGAGTGGCGCCATGATTACAGTGATGATACTCAGATTAGTACCATTGGTTATTTGAGAAATACACGTAATCGTTATACGACCACTTGGGAAAATAACCTTCCTCAGAATGATTCAAAAGAGAAATCTCTGGGAATAATGCTGAAGGCTGATATTGATAAAGGTGATTTTCGTTATATTACTGGGCTGGACGTTGAGTATACACAGGCTAGTAAAGAGTATGTTCAGTTATTTAACTATACGCCATCAGGGTGGGGGAGCTCAGTGGCTGCTGGCAGTATCTATGATTATGATGTTGATTTCTATTCGATTGCACCCTATGCACGGGTTGAGCATGATATAACAAGAAAATTACAGTTGGCAGGCGGACTTCGTTATGATGCCAGTGGTTTTGATTATACTAACAACCTAGCAGATGGCCAGTATGCGGCCTCCAGCTACTCAAGAGCAGCTGATAATAATGATCCAGATTTTCGTCACTTAAGTCCTAAGTTGGATCTTTCCTATAAACTTGATGAAAACGAGTTAATTTATGTACGTTATGCCAATGGTTTTAGAATTCCCTCCGCATCACGCCTCTACTCTCTGACGACAGATAATATTGCATTTACTCTGGATCCTGAAAAAACGGACAGCTATGAGGTGGGCTATAAGATAGCAACTGCTCAACATGAAATAGGGGGTTCAATCTATCATATGACAATTAAAGATACGATTGTTCGTCGAGAGAATGGTAATGGAGACAGGTACTATGTAAATGGAGATAGCTCTGTTCATAAGGGTGTTGAATTGTCACTTTTATCCAGAATTTCAGAGCAGTTTAAGAGTAAGTTGGCATACAGTTACTCAAAACATCATTATAAAAATGACACCTCTTATGGTGATAATGAACAAGCTGCTGCGCCTAATCATACGATGAATCTACGCCTGACATATACTCCTAAGCAGCTCAATAAATTAACAGCCATGTTGGAGTGGGAGCATGTAGGTGAGTATTGGATGGATGATTCTCATACGGTCTCTTATGAAGGTTATGATGTGGGCCACCTTAAATTATCCTATAAACCTGAGGGTGATTTAAGCCTGTTTGCAAAGATCAATAACCTTACGGATAAAATCTATGCAGAGAGTGCCAGCTATAGCTATGGTAAAGAGAAATATACCCCTGCGGCACCCCGTCAATTGTTTGTTGGTCTGGAGTACAAGTTTAAATAACGGAATATTCCTGCAATGATCAATCTCCGGGGCTGGATTGCCATAATCTAGCCTTGGATTAACAAACCAACTATGCAAGATATTGAGGTGATACCGTGAATATCTATATAACAACAGTACAACGCTTCTGCTCTAAACTACTGCTGATCCTATTTCCATTTGCGGCCTTGGCGGCAGGAGATCATTCAGAGCATACAGCAGAAACAGTATGCAACTTCCCCACTCTACAATGTGCACAAGCCCCCAGCGCAAAGTTTGATTCAAGAGGCCGTCTATGGTCTGCTTGGGCATTTGGTGGACATATCTATGTCAACTACTCAGATGATAAGGGAGTGAGCTATTCACAACCCATATCAATCAATCCAGTACCAGAAAATATCTCCGCAAGGGGTGAGAATCGACCTAAGATCGCCTTTGATAAAGGTGAGGGGATCTATATCTCATGGACCACGGCACTGGAGAAAAAATATACCGGTAATGTGCGATTTAGTAGTTCCAGTGATTATGGAGTGAACTTCACTACCCCAGTTACCGTCAATGATAATCGGGACCTGATTGGACACCGCTTTGATACCATGCAGGTCTCAGACGATGGTCATGTCTATCTGGCATGGGTTGATAAGCGTGACCGAGAAAGGGTGCGAGCCAGTGGTGGAAAATACAGGGGTGCTGCTATCTATTACAGTTGGCGTAACCCTGATGAACTCAACTTCCAGCCCAATATAAAGATCATTGACCATAGCTGCGAATGCTGCCGTGTCACCATGGACCTTGATGAAAATCAGCTGCCAGTTGTGATGTGGAGGAATATCTACGGGGACAATATTCGAGACCATGCGATCACAAGTTTTACCAGTAACAGCCAGTTCAGTGTACCGCAGCGGGCAACCCATGAGCAGTGGAAAATTGATGGTTGCCCACACCATGGGCCAGATATCCGTGTTGAGGATGGAACTTATCATGCGGTCTGGTTTAATAATGCCGAGGAGAAGCATGGGCTGTTCTATGCATTTTCAACAGATAAGGGTGAGACTTTTTCTGTACCTTATAACTTTGGTAATTACAGTCAGCGGGCATCTCACCCAAACGTGTTGGCGCTCGATAACAGCATTTATCTGGCATGGAAAGAGTTTGATGGGGAGCAGGTGAATATGATGATTAACCGCTCTGGAGATCGAGGAGAGAGCTGGGGAGTACCAACTAAAGTTGCTACTTTGTCAGGAAATGTAGACTATCCACAGCTGTTGCAATATGAGAATACCCCTTATCTCTTTTTTAAAACAGACCATAGCGGATTTCAGCTGATACCTTTAGGTGATCTCAATGTGGAAAAATAGTATCTGTTTGAAGCGTGGGTTTTTATTTATGCTGTTTTTTATAGTATTTCTTGGATATGCGGAACATGCTATTGCCAACCACATTCAACCTTTTGTAAAGGGTAGTTACCAGAGCATCATAGAGGGAAATCGGGGCAATGATTTTGTTGTGGTACTTTGGTCTGTAGACTGCCCCCCTTGTCTGGAAGAGCTGGAGCTGATTGCAGATATCAAAGGTAACAGTCCCAATTATAAGTTCATTCTGGTTGCAGTTGATGATTACCAAGATCGTGAGTCGATAATACAGTTGTTGAATCAATATAGATTGCTTGAGCTGGATAACTGGATTTTTGCGGACTCTAATGTTGATCGACTACGTTTTGAAATTGATCCAACATGGTATGGTGAGACACCACGCAGCTATCTGTTCAGAGGAGATGCCCCTCCTGTTACATTGCGTAAGGCCTTAACTGAGCCGATTTTGTCCGCAGTGTATGGTGGGTAGTTTATGGCCTCTTTGGCGAAGAGGATGACCCCAATAAATCCTGAAGGATCAGATACCCCGCAGGAATCAGAATCAAGCTGATCAGTGTCGCATAGAGAATACCAAACCCCAGTGATACCGCCATCGGGATCAGAAACTGTGCCTGTGTACTCTTCTCCAAAATCAGCGGGGTCAGCCCAAAGAAGGTGGTGAGTGAGGTGAGTAGGATAGGGCGGAAGCGGGCCACGCCGGCACTACGGACTGCATCATGGATACTCATTCCACTGTGTACCTTACGATTGATCCACTCCACCAGAATCAGGCTGTCGTTCACCACCACGCCACCCAGTGCCAACATCCCCATAATGCTGACGATGCTGAGGTTGAGCCCCAACGCCATATGGCCCAACAGTGCGCCAACAATACTAAAGGGGATCACCAGCATCACCAGTACAGGTTGGCTCCAGGAGCGTAGTGGGATGGCGAGCAGGGCGTAGATTGCCGCGAAGGCGAGTAAGGTGCCGTAGAAGAGGCTGCCGAAGGAGCGATCCTGCTCTTTCAGCTCCCCCTCCAGACTGCTCTTAAGGCCGGGATACTCCTGTTCCAACTCCATAAGAAATGGCTCCAGATCGCGACGAATCTGGTTGGTGTCGACCTTCTTCTTATCCAGATCCGCAGTGACGTTGATCGCCCGTTTACGGTCAATGCGAGAGATCTCAGAGAAAGAGCGCCCATGGGTAAACTCGGCCACATTACCAATTGGCACCTCAAAACCATCGGCCGTACGCAGGCGCATGGTCTCCAGTGTATCGAGTGAACTGCGCTGCTCTTTGGGGTAGCGCACAATCACCCGTACATCATCACGCCCGCGCTGTATGCGCTGTACCTCTGCACCAAAGAAGGCTTGTCGTACCTGTCGTCCCAACTCTTGTGTTGTGATTCCAAGCTTCTCGGCCTCTGCCTTCAGTGTTAGCCGTACTTCGGGTTTGCCGTTCTCAAAGTTATCCTGAATATCAAATAGCCCCGGATACTCTGCCAGCCGCTGGCGCACACGAGCGGCGGCAACCCCCAGCATAGGGAAGTCATCGCCAGTCAACTGCACATCAATTGGATTACCCCCACGCCCAATCTCTGCGCGGTAGTTCAGCTCTTGTGATCCGGGAATGGTGCCGATGGCGTTGCGCCACTGTTTAACCAGCTGTTTGGTTGTCACCGGTAGTGTGCGCTCTTCCGGTGGGATCAGCTCCAGACTCACCTGCCCCAACTCGGATTGTCCAGCAGCATCGCGTTTGTGCATGTTGCCTGCTTTCCAACCAACACTGATCAGTACGTTGTGGATGATAGAGCTGCCTGTCGCAGGGTCGGTATGTTTCAGTTGCAGTTTGCGTGCAGCCGCCTCCATCCGACGAATATGTCCCTCGGTGATATGGGCGGGTGTACCGGGCTGCATCACCAGCGTGGCACGGGCGGTCTCGGTGGCTACACGAGGGAAGAAGCTAAACCCATAGCGACCACTGGCGACATAGCTGATGATGATGATGGTGATGCCGATAAACAGGGCCACCGTAAGGTAACGGTTATGTAGTGCACGCTGCAGTAGCGGCTGATAGAAGCGCACAATGCCGCGCTCCAGCCCATCGGCGACCCCCTGCTGCATGCGTGTCAATAGGCCGGGAGTGTTTTGGCTGCGCATGCGGATATGGCGCAAGTGGGCAGGGAGGATGAGCTTGGATTCGATCCAGGAGAAGACCAGTACCGGTACAATGACCATCGGGATCTGGGCAAACAGTGAGCCGCGTCGCCCCTCAATAAAGAATAGCGGGAGGAAGGCGGCAAGTGTAGTCAGCAGCCCAAAAGTGACAGGCACAGCCACCTCACGGGTCCCCTGAATGGCGGCCTCCAGAGAGGACTCTGCCCGTTGTAGATGGGCGTAGATATTCTCTCCGGTGATGATGGCATCATCCACCACAATGCCGAGTACTAGGATAAAGGCGAAGAGGCTGATGATGTTGAGGGAGATCCCCACCTCGGGTAGCAGTGCCAGTGCACCGAGAAAACTGATGGGTATGCCAACACAGACCCAGAAGGCGACCGAGAGCCGCAGGAATAGGGTTAGACAGAGAAAGACCAATAGCCCGCCTTGCCATGCGCTATTGATTAGTGTGTTGAGGCGCAGCTGTACGATGCGAGCGCGGTCACGCCAGTAACCGAGCTTGATCCCTTGCGGCATGCTGGTGTGGCTCTTATCGATATAGTTACGTACCGCACGGCTCACATCGAGCACACTCTGCTGTCCGCTTCGATAGACATCAATCATCACCGCTGGCTTGCCATTAAACTCAGAGAAGAGAGGGTTCTCTTCAAAGCCGTCGTGTACCGTTGCCAGTTCACCCAGCGTCAGCTGGCTACCATCGGGGTAGGCGCGAATAGGAATCTCGGAAAACTCCCGTCCTGCATAGAGCTGGCCCTGTGTACGTAGTACGATCTCGCTGTTGTGGCTCTTCAGCGTTCCGGCAGGAATATCTGCAGAGTGGTTGCTGATCGCCTGTACCACCTCGTCGAAGGTGAGATTGTGACGGGCCAGTGTCAACTCATCCACCTCAATCTGCATCTCCAGTGGGCGCACTCCGGCACGTTCTGCCAGATTCACCTCAGGCAGTGCGATGAGGTCATCCAGCACCTTATCCCCCAGCTGGTGTAGCTCACGCTCTGAGAGGTTACCTGAGACCACCACACTGATCGCTTGTCGACGGAACTGCTGTACCGCATAGGTGGGGCGTTCGACATCCTCGGGGAAGGTGCTGATTGCATCCACCTTGCCCTTGATATCCTCCAGTAGCTCACGGGCGCGACCGCTCTCCGTCTCGATCATCACCACCCCGGCATCCTCAAAGGCGGTAGCGTAGAGATCGGTGATGCCATCCAGTCCAGCCACCGCATCCTCGATACGAAACAGCACCGCCTTCTCAATTTCAGCGGGGCTTGCACCGCGGTAGCTGGCTGCGATATTGATTTGATCTCGCTCAAAGGCGGGGAAGACCTCTAGGATCACGCGCTCTGAAAGGGTCCAGAGACCCAGCAATACAATAAAAGCCATCAGTAGATTGGCCGCAACCTCATTACGCGCAAACCAAGAGATTACTCCTTGATTGTTCATGGTTTGGCCAAGCTGCTCTCTGCTTTGCTGACTTTGACCTGCATCCCTTCGGGGGCATAGGGGAGTGCGGTGGTAACAATACGGTCACCTGGCTCCACTCCAGCAGAGACGATTAGCTGGTCGGTCTGTTGCCAGATGGTGGTCAGGGTGCGGTGGCGGATCTGGTTGTCGTCATCCACAGTCAACACCTCATCACCATTGCGTACCGCAACGCGGGGTACTCGATAGACCTGCTGTAGCGTCTTGCCCTCAATCTCGGCATGAACAAACTGCCCAATACGCAGCGCACCTGTGCCATCTATACGCGTGGCGTAGGGGTTCTCAATCTGGGCCACTACGTAGAGCTGTTGTGTACGACTGTCGATGGCTGCCTCACTGCGCACCAGTCTCCCTTGCCATTGGAGATCGCTATGGGTGGTGGAGAGTGTCACCCTGGACTGTATGCCAGACTCCGGAAGGGTAAGAAAACGGGATTGTCGATCGGTGATCGGCAGGCGTACCTCTGCCAGATCGGTAGCATAGAGTGTTGCCAGTGGTGCACCCCGGGTGACAAACTGCCCCAAGTCGACCCGCTTCTCCAGTAGCCGTCCACTATAAGGGGCCACAATTTGGGTGCGGGTTAACTCACGCTTCGTCTGTTTAAGTTTGGCACTGGCTGCAGCCAGCGCAGCCTCAGCCTGTGCCAGCTGGGGGCGGTGCAGGGTGAGTGCCGTAGGTTTGGCAGAGAGTTTCATCCGCTTCCAGTTGGCCTCAGCCTGTGCAGCTTCGGCACGGCTCTTCTCTAGAGTTAGGTTAGCTTGCGCCTGTTCAGCCTCGGCTATAGTGACTGCATAGTGGTAGTCGGTGGGGTCGAGGGTGATCAGTCTCTCCCCCGCCTTGAAGCTGCCACCCGCCTTGAAGTGAGGAGAGGTTGCGGTGATGCGTCCGGCAATCTCTGCAACCAGCTCCCCCTGTGTCTGAGGTGTGATGGTGCCTCGGCTCTGCAGTTGGATGGGGTAATCAATGGGGCTGACCTCTATCACCTCAACCAGTGGTAGTACCGGTTTTGGGGGCTTACGCTCTGTTTCTGGTGCTGTTGCAATCAGCATCTTGCCGAAGGCAATGCTGCTTCCGAGCACGATAACGGGAAGAAGTATGCGTAAAAATCTGTTCATTGAGAGAGTATGCGACAGTATATAGAGGCTGTAAATTCCATCCATACTAACAAAAGGGGAGAGAGAGCGGAGTTATGAGTGTGGAAAGCGTATCGTATATCTTAGTGGTAGCTACTAGGGGTTATTGAATTTTTCTGATGGATCAGTCACACTGGAGAAAGTTAAATCCTAAGAAATACTCAAGAATATGATTTCTGTGGATTTAGCGCTATTTTGGAACGGATTTTGAAGAAGAAGAAGAACGGGGGTTCCTCTTCATAACTCCTCTTAGAACCTTTAACAGATCGTTCGTATTTTGTTAAAGATGCAATGGATTGTTGGCTGATCCAGTTGCGGAGGAAGAAGCGTGAAAAATAACCAATCGATTGCTCTATATAAGGTAAGGACCCCGATTGCTGCGGGTCAAGTCCTGGTCTCTAGGGCCAGTCTGAAAGGCACTGTTCAACGTGCCCAGTGTGGGGAGGGGTAATGATGTCGGAAGAGATTAATCTGCAAGAGAGCAACATCTTGGTCGTGGATGATGACCCAGTGTTTGTTGGGGTGCTTACAAAAAGTCTGGGTTATGCCGGTTATAAAAATATAACCTCACTCAATAATCCGCTCTCTGCACTGGAGTTATTAAAAGAGTTGGACTTTGATCTATTGTTACTGGATCAATGTATGCCGGAGATGAGTGGGATTGAGGTGCTACAGAACCTATCTCAAGTTCCACTGTATGAGCGCCCTGCGGTGTTGATGGTTACAGGAGAGACGCAGACCCAACTGCCTGAACAGGCGCTATCTCAGGGGGCGTGGGATCTGGTTACTAAACCGATCGACCTAGATACGCTGTTATTGCGTATTCATAACCTGCTCCAACTCAAGGTCTACCATAAAAAGCTGGAGAGTGAGAATCAGCTGCTACTGCAGGCTATGAACCTGCAGAAACAGTTCAAGGGACAGCAGCTCTCTCTGGTGGATAGCGTGACTGAGCTACCCAGCAAGATGATCTTTATGGACCGTCTGGAGCAGGCGATTATCAATAGCCAAAAATTGGCTACCGGTGTGGGTATCCTGCGTCTCCAGAGTCCTTATGAGACGTTGCAGCAGAGCCACGAATGGTTGCGGGAGATGACCTCAAGCTTGAGTGAGCTGGTGGGCCACAAAAATATGTTGCGTAATAGTCATCATAGCTTCTTGGTGATGCTAGACCTGATTAGAGATCAGGGAGATATTGAGTTGATACTCTCCGATATCAAATGTTGTGAAGAGCGCTGCTTTGATCAGATAAAGCTGGGGGTGGTGGTTGGGTGGAAGGGGGAGAAGAGTGCTGCTGCACTGTTGAAAGAGGCGGAGATGGAGCTGCCTGAGCAGCAGCCAGAGGAGGGGGTGCTTTCACTCAAGGCGTTGCTGTACCAAGCCATTTTTGAGGAGAGTGGTGAGGCGTTTGAGTTGGTTTGGCAGCCTCAGGTGGCCGTGTTCAGCAGGCAAGTGGTCTCTGCCGAGGTGCTGTTACGCTGGAACTCAGAGGTGTTGGGTCTGGTGCCTCCCTCGCGCTTTATTCCCATTGCTGAGGCAGAGGGGTGGATTGGGGCGATCAGCCAGATGGTGCTGGAGCGTGCACTACAGCAGTATCAGGCACTACAAGAGCAGCATAATCTTGTGCTGAGTTATTTCTCGGTCAATCTTTCGGCGAGTGACCTAAAGGATGAGGGGCTATTCGATTTTGTTGCAGATCGGCTGGAGTATTATCAAATCTCTCCATCCAAACTCTGTATTGAGCTGACAGAGAGTGAGCTGATGAAAGATTTGGCCCAAGGTAAGAAGGTCCTCAATCAATTTCGTAAACTGGGGATAAAGGTCGCGTTGGATGACTTTGGGACAGGGTACTCCTCGCTCAGTTATCTGCGGCTATTTGAGGTGGATATTCTGAAGCTGGATCGATCCTTTATTACGGACCTCGCAGATAATTCGCCCAGTCAAACCATCATTCAGGCCTTGAGTGAGATGGCTAACATGATGAATATTGAGATGGTGGTTGAGGGGGTTGAGGAGCAGCAACAGAGAAGGATATTGTTAAAATGTGGAGTGAATCTGATTCAGGGGTTTTACTACAGTAAGCCGCTCTCCCTCTCTGCCTTTGTAGGCTTTCTGCAACAGGACCTTCAGCATCAGCCCGATTTGGCTCACTCTTCGCAGTCAGAGGTGAGTGTAATTGAGTGGAGTGCGGAGCGCTTTGGTATCGGTCACAAGGAGATTGATCAGCAGCATCAAATGCTCTTTAAAATTATTAACCGTCTGGTTGCAGCAATAGAGCATGGGAATGCAGAGGCGCAGCTGCAGTCGATTCTCAATGAGATGCAGGAGTATGCAGAGTTTCATCTGCTTTCTGAAGAGATGGTGCTTAATGATGCGCAGTATCTATACAGTAAGGAGCATCATGATAAGCATGAGTTAGTCCGTCGAGGCATTCAGCAGCTGGTTGACTATCAATATACACTCCACCCTGTACAGGCCTATCAGTACTTAAAGGAGATCTGGATAGGCCATATTTTGAATGAAGATCGGGAGTTTAGTGACTATATATAACGGCTGTCAACGCTATATTTACCATTAATACGCTTTATGAATACGCCCTATTTTTCCCTGTTCATCCTTAGTGCAGTTCTGTCGCTATTCGCTTTTACCCTGTTGTGGCGAAGCCATAACCAACGTAACAAGCTGAGAAAAAGTATTGAAGAGATTACGGAGATTGAGTGCGGCAGGGGGGAGTCTAGTGAACAGTATGTAATCCGTGCTGTACTGGATGGGCATCGTCGTATCGGCTCTAGCCAGATGCAGATGAAGCAGCAGTTCAAAGAGAGTGCACTCTATCTGCATGCAATGAATCAGATGAGCGTACCTTTGGTTATGTTCAATGAGCTGTTTCAGCCGCTGTTTGCCAACACATCGATGTTGCAATGGTTAAATGATGCTGCTGAAGATATTCTGGAAAAGCAGCCGAGGTTTGATGTGCAAGAGCCACTATCTACCTTCTCCTTTAGTGAATATGTTGAGTTAGAGACCATTCAGCCCGGAGAAAAAGAGACTCTCTATGTTGGGGCTCTGGTTATACAGGTGAGTATTGATCCTGTTCAGTTGCCAGATGGCAGTATCAGCTATGTTTTACAGTGGGAGGATTATACGGGTCAGCGGGCAATGGAGCGCAAGCTGGAGGATGTAGTGGGAGATATTCTCTATGGGGACCTAGGGAGTACCTTGGATATTGATGAATTTTCCGGTTTTATGCAGTTTATGGGGACCAGTATCAACCAAGTAGTCGAGACGGTACGGGAACCGATTCAGGAGCTGTTACGTGTACTGCCGCTTATTGAGCAGGGCGATCTTACTCAGCAGATGGAAGGGAGTTATGCAGGAAAATATAAGAACCTGAAGCTCTCATTAAATGGCATGGTCCACAACTTGAACAAGATACTGCACAAGGCAAGGGCTGCAACCCGTGATATCGACCGGCACAGTGTGATGATTGCGGGCAGAAATTCAGCACTTAAGTCACATATTGCCGACCAGAGTGAGAGTAGTGAACGTATTGCTGAAGCGGTATCAAGGATGGTCTCGGAGTTTAAAAAAGGCCGTGAAAACATACGGAACACCCGGCTGTTGGCGGATCAGCTACGGGAAGATGCGGTGGCCGGAGAGTCTACTATGCAAGAGGCGGTGCACTCTATGCGCGGGATTAGCGACTCCAGCCAGAAGATATCTGACATTGTTGGTGTAATTGACAGCATTGCATTTCAGACTAACCTGTTAGCGCTGAATGCCGCAGTTGAGGCTGCAAGAGCGGGTGAGCAGGGGCGCGGTTTTGCAGTGGTTGCAGGTGAGGTACGTAGTTTGGCACAACGCTCCGCAGATTCGGCGCGGGAGATTAAAAAGCTGGTTGAAAGCAGCGTGAGTGAGGTCGAGGTGGGGCGACAGTGTGTTGAGGCGACAGGAACGGTGTTTAGTAAAATCTCATCAGATGTGGCAGAGATGACTACATCGGTGCAGGCCATCTCTGATGCTGGGGGCAAACAGCTAGAGGAGGTTGAGCAGGTTAATCGAGATCTAGAACAGTTAAGCGGCTCTAACCAGCAGAACCGTAATATGGTGCAGGAGGTTAGGGTTGCCAGCCAGGCCATTCAAGGAGCGGTTGCGGAGCTAGTGACAGAGATGGGGGCTTTTTCACTCTCTGTACAAGCTGATGATGAAGGTGCAGTGGAAGAGAGTGATAAGGGAAGTGGTAGTGACCACTCAAAAGGCTCTTTCGATGGCCTTGATATTGAGATGTTTTGATCTAAGGCCCCTTAATAACTGCCTCCCAGTGCCAGATGAAGCTGAATACGGTTGTCGATACGCGCTGCAATCGCCTGTAGGTGGGCGCTTTTTCGGTCATAGGCGCGCTGTTGTGCATCCAGCAGGGTAAGAATATCGACCAATCCCCCTTGGTAACGAGAGAGTGCCAACGTTGCGGCCTGTTGCGACTCTTTGGCAGCCCGCTCAAGTGCTGCTGCACGAAGTTGGTGGTAGTGGTCAGCCGCTAAGCCATTTTCTACCTCCTGAAAGGCTTGCAGAATGGTCTCTGCATAATCGACCGCTGCTTGCTGTTGTGCAATCTGTTTCAACTGCTCTTCGGCCTCTAGCCGCTCTTGCTGGAATAGGGGCTGGGTAAGGTTGCCGAGTAGGTTCCAGAATAGATAGTCCCAGTCTAATAGGTTGTTGAGCTCACTGCTGGTGGTGCCGCCCTTGGCGGTGAGAGATAGAGTGGGGAGCCTGTTTTTGGCAGCGATGGTGCGCTCTAGTCCCGCAGCCTGTAGCCGTTTGTGGCTGGCCTCAATGTCGGGGCGGCGTTCTAGGAGTGCAGAGGGAAGTCCGGCAGGAATGGGGGTGGTTATAAGGGGGAGTGTGTTGGTGACCTCTAACTCTGCAGCGGGGTAATGTCCGAGTAGCGTCTCCAGTTTACGCAAGATCCTCTCCTGCTCTAGCTGTTGGCTGGCTAGGCGCTCTTCTGCAATCGCCACCTCGCTACGTGCAAGGTGCAGATCCAGTGCGTCGGTAATGCCACTGCTGTAGTGCTGTTTGATGATGGATGCGGCTTTGCGATACTGCTCCAGCCGCTCTTCAGAGAGCAGCATCAGCTGCTTGGACTCAATCGCAGAGAACCAGTTTCGTGTCACCTCTGCGGTGAGGGAGAGACGAGCGGCCTTAAGGTCGATGGATGATGCCTCTTCACGCGTCAAGGTCGCCTGCTGCTGATCAGAGAGACGCTGCCACAGATCGGCCTCCCAAGTTGTGGATAGCTCCAACCCATGGCTGCTGCTGTGTAGAGTGGTTCCTGAACTCTGGGTACGGCTACGCCCGCTACTGATCTTGCCCTGAGTTGTGGGGCGTAGTGCTTGGCGGCTGAGTGTGGATTGTTGCCGAGCGCTCTGTAGATGGAGTCGCGCACGCTCGGTGCTGTAGTTATGTTGCAGCGCCTGATTGATTAGGGCTTCTAGTTGAGGGCTATTAAAAGGGAGTAGCCACCCCTGTTCGCTGGACGCAGTAATCGGCTCTGTGGTCAAAGCATGCCACTGTTGTGGCGTAGAGATAGGTGTAGGCAGGGGGGTAACCAGAGGGGGAGATTGATGTGCGCAACCCCCTATTAGCAACAGTGTGGTGAGGAGTGTCGCGGCTCTTGTCGATACGGTGTGGCGTGGTCTCATGGGGGCTATGATGACGCTGATGGGGGCTGTTTGTCTATATCTGTCCAATCTAGGAAGTGCCCTTAATATAATAAAGTCACTTTTGGTGAATAGCATCAGTGCTCTTTGAAGTTCTATTATGCTCTTGAATAATAAGTGATTATTAAGTACAATCCGGCCCCATTCCGAGAGGTGTTCTTTTTTGTGTCGTCTGTATACAGAAGCTTCTTATTTGCGTGGTAATTGTGTAACTTATTGAATGGTAATTAATTTATGGATATGGTTAAACGCTTCCTCCCCTTTCTGAACTGGTTTCCTATGGATGGAGAGACCATTCGAGCCGACCTGATTGCAGGTATTACCGTTGCTCTGGTTCTCATTCCACAATCGATGGCCTACGCACAATTGGCAGGGCTTCCCCCCTATTTCGGTCTCTATGCAGCATTTCTTCCGGTGATGGTCGCAGCCTTGTGGGGGTCGTCCAAACAGCTTGGTACCGGTCCGGTGGCGGTGGTCTCACTGTTGACCGCAGTGGCAGTGGGTACCGCACTACAGAGTCAGCTCCCCTCTATCGGGGTGGATAGTATCGATGCGATGACTCAAGAGCAGTTGATTGAGTTTTATGTGCCATTAGCGGTGATGTTGGCGTTGCTGGTGGGGCTGTTCCAGCTCTCGCTAGGAGTGCTGAAGCTGGGGGTTGTGGTTAACTTCCTCTCCCATCCGGTGATTGTCGGTTTTACCAATGCAGCGGCGATGGTGATTGGGCTCTCTCAGCTCAATAAGATTTTTGGTGTGGGTAAAGGTCGTAGTGACTTCTTCCTCGGTGATATCTGGGGCGTATTGCAGCAGGTGGGTGATACTCATTGGCAGACGCTGGCGATGGGCGTGCTCGCCTTTGTGATTATGATGGGGACCAAAAAGTTCTTCCCCAAACTGCCTGGGGTATTGCTGGCAGTAGTGATCACTACTGTATTGAGTGTTGTGTTGGGTTATCAGGGTATGGGAGGCGCTGTAGTGGGTGAGATCCCGCAAGGATTGCCAACCATCACCGCACCCAGTATCAATTTGGAAGTGTTGGGCATCCTCTTTACCAGTGCGATTGTGATCTCGCTGGTAGGCTTTATGGAGGCGATCTCTATCGCCAAGGCGATGGCCGCAAAGACCAAGGATAAGGTAGACCCTAATCAGGAGCTGATCGGTCAAGGGTTGGGTAATATTGTGGGTAGTTTCTCAATGTCCTACCCCGCCAGTGGCTCTTTCTCCCGTTCAGCGGTAAACCTCAATGCGGGCGCCCGTACCGGTATGTCTTCGGTCTATACGGCGGTGTTGGTGTTGATTACATTGTTGTTCTTAACTCCGCTGCTCTACCATCTCCCCAAGGCGGTACTGGCAGCTGTGATCATGATGGCGGTGATCGGGCTGATCAACTTCAGGGCCTTTAAGCATGCCTGGATCGCCAACAAACATGATGGTGTGGCCTCGGTGGTTACCTTTGTGGCGACATTGGGTTTTGCTCCGCATCTGGATAAGGGGATCATGATTGGTGCACTGCTGGCGCTGGGTCTCTACCTCTACTCTACGATGAAGCCCCGTGTTGCAATTCTTGGTCGTTATGCCGATGGCACTCTGCGTGATATTGGTGTTCATGACTTGCCGCAGGATAAGCGTATTATTGTATTGCGTTTTGATGGTTCTCTCTATTTTGCCAACGTCTCCTATTTCGAGGAGGCAATTTTGGAAGCGCTGTGTGAGCGCCCAGATGTGCGATACATGTTGGTGGTTAGTGATGCGATCAACACTTTGGACGCCTCGGGTGAAGAGATGCTGCATCAGCTGGTCTCGCGTCTGAAAGAGAATCACATTACCTTGGTCTTCAGTGGCCTGAAGCGTCAGATCCATCAGGTGATGCACCGTACTGGACTGTTTGCCCATATTGGTGCAGAGAATATTCATCCGGATGAGAATATGGCGATCGATTTCATCTACCACCGCCTAGATGGAGATGAGTTTGATGCGCAGTATTGTCTGCTGCTCACTCCGGAGGCAAAGGATCGTGAGGCTGCCCATCGTGATGCGTTGGAAGAGACTTTCTAGATTCTATCGATGAATTTGCCAGCAATAGAGCACCACCAGTTTGAGGTGGATGTTGAGAATTTTGACCAAGCGGTGATTGAGGAGTCCTCAAAACGGTTGGTTATACTCGATATCAGTGCAGAGTGGTGTGGCCCTTGCCGAGTACTGGAGCCGATTCTGGATCGTCTCTCCTCAGAGTATCAAGGGGAGTTTCTGCTCGCCAAGCTGGAGGCAGAGGATGAGAATATGAAGATTGCGGGCCGTTATGGGGCGCGTGGCTTTCCAACGGTGCTCGCTTTTATAGATGGTGAAGAGGTGGAGCGCTTTCAGAGTGCGCAGCCAGAACCCTTTGTTCGAGACTTTATTGAGCGCAATCTAAAATAGTATGTGGCACAGCACCCTCCCCTTGCTGGGAGGGTTGAGGCTGCGCACTTTTACTGCCAGTAGCCGTACTCTTCATTTTGTATTGCAACGGCTTGCTGTTGCTCTTTCTCAATGGCGGTGAGATGGCGAACCAGCTCAACATTCATGATTTGAGCGTGCTCCCAGTAACCATTCTCTTCATTATAGAGTTTGGTTTCACTCAACAGATGTTGTACGGAGGTGGGTTCAAAGTAGCTCTGGTAGTGGTTGCTCTCTTGGCTGGCTAAAGCAGAGGTCGTAAGTAGTGTGCCTACAATGGCGGCTGTGAGATGTTTATTCATGATAAAATCCTTTTTATAAATAATATTAGATAATGCTAATGTTTGTGTGGTAAAAAAAGCCACGGTCCATATCCTTATGGTGCCGTGGCAAAATAATAACCATCAAAGGAGGAGTATGGTTATTTCATCAACCGAGTGCTCTCTAGTACACTTGGTTGATTCGCATTATTATAATATTCTAATATTAGAAATCAAGAGTTATTTTATGTTTTTTGTGAATATGCAAGATTTGTGGAGGGTGCCCTAAAGAACTCTCGGACAGGCTCCTAGGGGTATTGTAAAATTCGATATGCAATAGAGTCACGTGTAAGATCAACATTATGGATATGAAAAATAGAGTGCTAAAGCCCCTTTTACTGGTTGCTTCGTTTTGGTTGTTGGCGACAGGCTGTCAGCAGCAGAGAGAACAGATAGTCCCCCCTCAGCCAGCCGTTGTTGAACAGAAGCCGGTGGTTGAACCGAGTCAACAGCAACAGATCGAGCAAAAGCAGGCAGAGCGTGTAGAGCGGGCTCGTTGGAAACGTGAAGCTGAGGAAAAAGCAAAACTGGCACGAAAGGCTGAGGAGAAGCTGCGAGTGCAAAAATTGCAGCAACAGCGGGTTGAGAAGAGAAAGGCTGAAGTTGCAAAGAAAAAGGCGAAAAAAGAGCAGGCAAAGCGAGAACGAGCAGAAAAGAAGGAAAAATTGAAGACTCTGCTGCTGGGGATTGAGCGCTCGTTGGATAAAGGAGGACTGCAGCAAGCAGAACAGCAGATGGAAGAGTATCGAGCGCTTAAAGGGGAGTCTGCTCTGAGGCAAACTGAGTTTCAGGCGCTGCGGCAGAGAGTGATAGCGATGCGGCAAGTATTCGCTGATCTGGATCAGGCCAAGGCTGCAGAGCAGTATCTTAAGCAGCTGATTAATGAAGCGCAAAGGTTGAAAAAGAGAGGGGATATCGAGGCTGCACGGGGAAAATATGGAGAGGTATTGCTTCAGGACCCTGCTAATCGAGCGGCCTTGAAGGGGCTTGAGGTGTTGAGTCAGCCGCAGCAGGTGGCTGCCCCTATTCCCAAAGTGAAGGTGAAGAAAAAAGAGAAAAAATCGACCTCACTGCTGGGGAAAAAGGCACCGGGTTGGGTAGTTCAGGTGGCGACTTACCATGAAGATGGTAAAAAAGAGGCGTATGCGCTACTGGGCGCGATGAAAAAGGCGGGATTCAGGGCGGTGTTTGTGAAGAAGCAGCAGCTGGTTGGAAGAACACTGTATAGAATTCGTGTGGGTGCTTATAGCGATAAGCAAGAGGCTGTAGAGGTGGGCCAGAAGATTGATCAGAAGATGGCTGAAAAAGGGATCAAGGTGGCTGGTCGGGTCATGAAGCAAAAATAACTGATTTGTGGCGCACTGTAATCGTGCGTTATCTCTATTTTTATGTGCATTGTTGGTGCATGAATATCTCCTTATCTGGCGATTTTATTGTTCGATAATCGCCTATCTAACTGAATAATAATCATTTTATAAGTATGGCATAGGTGTTGCTCTAGAGGTTGGTACTGAGTATCAATAAGGAGCTGTTGTTATGAAAATGGTTACTGCCATCATCAAGCCATTCAAGCTGGATGATGTTCGAGAGGCACTCTCCGAGATCGGAGTTAATGGTGTCACGGTTACCGAGGTCAAAGGATTTGGCCGTCAGAAAGGGCACACCGAGCTTTATCGTGGAGCCGAGTATGTGGTCGATTTTCTTCCCAAGGTAAAGTTGGAGATTGCAATCTCTGCGGAGCTGCTGGATCGAGTAGTTGAGGTAGTCCGTGAGACGGCGAACAGCTCCAAAATTGGTGACGGAAAGATCTTTATCTCTGAATTGGAAGAGGTGATCCGCATCCGAACTGGTGAATCTGGTCGCGAAGCAATCTAAGGAGCCCCTGAATAAGTCATGTGTAAATGCCTAACGCCCATAGCGTCCAATATCTTCGTTGAAAATCTTACTAATAGCTGACTACAAGGTGAATTGCGCTTGCGCAAGAGAGGGTACCCTGGGGTATTGGCTGCGATCTTCGCCTTGATCTTGAACGCTATGGACGCGATTTAAATTACCCTGACTTGTTCAGAGGCTCCCTAAACAAGGAAAATCAGATGGAAAATCAAATTTATGAACTGCAGTATGCGATGGATACCTTCTACTTTCTGGTGTCTGGTGCACTGGTGATGTGGATGGCGGCAGGCTTTGCGATGTTGGAGGCGGGGTTGGTACGCTCTAAAAATACTACGGAGATCCTAACCAAAAATGTGAGCCTATTTGCGATCTCCTGCATCATGTATCTGTTGGTAGGGTATGAGCTGATGTACGGTGGTGGTTACTTCCTCAGTGGTATCACGGGTAGTGAAACATTGGTGGAAGATGCACTGAAGGCCTCAGCAGAAAAAGGCTTTCATGGTGAGTCAGTCTACTCTGGGGCATCGGACTTCTTCTTCCAAGTGGTGTTTGTGGCTACGGCAATGTCGATTGTCTCGGGCGCTGTGGCCGAGCGTATGAAGCTTTGGGCCTTCCTCGCCTTTGCGGTAGTGATGACCGCTGTGATCTACCCGTTAGAGGGCTCTTGGACTTGGGGGGGTAAGGCGGTATTTGGTCTCTTTACGCTGGAGTTTAGTGACTTTGCAGGTTCAGGTATTGTGCATATGGCAGGTGCCTCTGCGGCGCTGGCAGGTGTGCTGCTATTGGGGCCACGTAAGGGTAAGTATGGCAAGGATGGTTCAGTACGTGCTATTCCGGGTGCCAATTTGCCACTGGCAACGCTTGGTACCTTTATCCTGTGGATGGGGTGGTTTGGGTTTAATGGGGGCTCGGTGCTTAAGCTAGGGGATATTGCCAGTGCACACTCGGTTGCGATGGTATTCCTTAATACCAATGCGGCGGCGGCTGGTGGTGCATTTATCGCATTAGTTGTAGCGCGGATCATGTTTGGTAAGGCGGACCTGACGATGACGCTGAATGGTGCGCTGGCAGGGCTGGTTGCCATTACTGCAGAGCCATCGACCCCTACCCCGATGATGGCAACACTTATTGGCATGGTTGCGGGTGTATTGGTGGTCTTCTCCATCGTGACCTTGGATAAGCTGCGTATTGATGATCCGGTGGGTGCAATCTCGGTCCACGGTGTGGTCGGTCTCTTTGGCTTGATGATGGTGCCGGTGACCAACAGTGGAGCAACCTTTATTGGGCAGCTGGTGGGGGCGGGTGTCATCTTCGGCTGGGTATTTGGTGCGAGCCTAGTGGTTTGGATGGTGATCAAGATGTTTATGGGTATCCGCATCAGTGAAGAGGAGGAGGCTGCGGGAGCCGACTATGCAGAGTGTGGTATGGAGGCCTATCCTGAGTTTACTAATGCAGGTAAATAGCGGGCGGGAATAACTGTTGGCATCTAACCCCCAGCTTAGTTGGGGGGTTTTTTTATCAGTCGGAATTCTGTATTCTTGACACGATTGCATGGTTTTTAAGGATGAAAGAGAAGATGAGCGTAAAGATCTACCACAACCCCCGCTGTTCCAAATCACGCCAGACACTGGAGTTGATTGAGGGCAGAGAGATCCAACCTGAGATTGTAAAGTATTTGGAGGTGCCACCAACCGTAGCGGAGTTGGATCAGATTTTGACTATGCTGGGTCTGGAGCCAGAGGCGTTGATGCGTAAGAAAGAGGCAGAGTACAAAGAGTCTGGGCTAGATCAGGCGGGTTTAAGTCGAGCTGAGCAGATTGAGAAGATGGTTGCCAACCCTAAGGTGATTGAGCGCCCGATTGTGGTAAATGGAGATAGAGCAGCAGTGGGTCGCCCTCCTGAGCAGGTCTTGGATATTCTATAGCGTATGATCAAGATTCAATCTATAGACTCTGAAGTACATTTTGCAGCGGTGAGAGTGCTGCTGCGTGAATATATCGATAGCCGTCCCAATGACCCTGCACTGTTGAATGTGGAGGCTGAGTTTCAACAGCTAGAGCATCACTATGGCCCCCCCAAAGGGGTCATGCTATTGGCGCACCAAGATCAAAACCCAGCAGGCTGTGTCGCCTTTCATCCTCTGGAAGATGGGATCTGTGAAATGAAACGGCTCTATGTCTCCCCCCGTTTTCGTGGAAGCGGTATTGGGAGAGGGTTGGTGATGACTCTGCTGATTGAGGCGGAGAAGGCGGGTTACCAAAAGATGCGGCTCGACTCCATTCCGAGTATGGGGGCAGCGCAAGAGTTGTATGAGAAGATCGGTTTTTATCAGATCCCGGACTATCGAAACAACCCCAACCCTGGTACCCGCTACTATGAGATTAACTTCAAGCCTGAGCCCAGCGAGGTAGCTGCATGAGCTTCCCCTCACAACCCTTTTCACTGGCGTGCCCTAAGTGCGCTCAAGGTACCTTGGTGCTGGACGATTCAGCGCTGGATACTGGTTGCCAAGGCAAGCATGTCTTCTTCTTTGAGTGTGATCAGTGTGGTGGCTTCTCTGCAACCGCGATGAACAATATTCCTGTTGAAGAGTGGCAGCAGTTTATTCCTGCTAGCCAGCTGGAGCGGATGGTTGCCAACTACCACGCCGCCTCTAATAAGGGGTAGCCAAGGGGTGGTTATTGCCGGGTTATACGGTAGATATTCTCTATCAGCGCAGTCACGCCCCGCTTGGAGAGTGGATCTTGTGAGTGGCTAAGGTCTTCACTGTGTAGCTGCTCCACCTCAAATGCGTCTCGATAGAGCTGTTGTACCTCCGTGTCACTTACAGCGAATGGAGGTGGGGTCTTCTCTTGTTGTGGATAGTCGGTGGTGACCAGCAGAATGGTTGTTCCACTACTGAGCAGCGTGGCGAGATGCGCCACATAGCGTTGTCGCATCTCTGCAGGCAGGGCGACCAGCGCGGCACGGTCAAATACGGCTCGACAGTCGACAGTCTGCTGCGGGGCAAGGTCGAAGAAGTCCCCCTCCAATAGCGTGATGGGGCCGCTCTCCCATTGGGTAAATGGAGGCTGCTGGCTGCGGACTGCTGCCAGTTGCTGCTCTTCAAAGAAGTGTTGCAGGGCGATCTCACTCAGCTCGACACCGAGTACATTGTGCTTGTGTTGGGCCAGCCAAACCAGATCGACCGCCTTACCGCAGAGCGGAAGCAGTACTGTATCGCCGCTGTTTAGCCCCAGCTCAGGGTAGAAGCGCTCCAGCCAAGGGTTGGGCTCTCCGGTGTGAAAACCGGTACGCCCCTGCTGCCAGCGCAGGTGCCAGTGATCGGGCTCCATTGTACGGGCTATTTAGAAGTCAGCGGGTAGCTCTTGCAGTGGCACATTGCCATCAAAGATCAGGCTCTCGCGCTTCTGCAGATAGGCATCGCGGATAAAGGCGTAGTTGTCAAAGCTGGCGGCATCGGCCATCTCTTTCTCTTCCAGTAGGTCGGCGCGTTTACTGACCATCTTGGTCGCAATGGTTGCATTCTCCGCGTTGGCTGGGGTGATCTCTCCGGTGGGGTTGAAGAGTTGGGTATTGCCCACCTCTACGGTGTTGCCGATCCACATCTCACTGGCGATGCCTGCGGTGTCACGCATTGTGCTGGGGCCAAACAGTGGCAGCACAAAATAGGGGCCGCTATCCACCCCCCATACGGCTAGGGTCTGTCCTAAATCTTCATTGTGTTTAGGAATGCCCGCCTCAGAGGCAACATCAAAGATACCGAAGATGCCGATTGTGGTGTTGATGCCGAAACGAACCGTATCAGAAACTGCATCCTCCAGCTTAAACTGTAGCAAGTTGTTGAGGATGTTGAATGGTTCGCGCAGATTGCTGAAGAAGTTGCTGACACCGCGTTCGGCGGGGTCTGGCATGATCTCACGATACCCCTCCGCAACGGGCTTCATTAAGTTGTTATCAAAAGACTCATTAAATTCGAATATGGCTCGGTTGTAATTTTCTAGCGGGTCTGATTCAAGCTCTGCTTCAGGAGAGGCAATAACCACCACAGGGTCCAGTGTTTCGACAGCCCATGCGCTGGTCATTGGGGCGGAGAGGCTCAGCAGTAGAGCGGCAGTTATGGTTTTATTCATAAAATGGTTGGTCATGTTCTCTTGATTAGTAATCAAGTGGTCTATTGAAAGATTGTATTATACAATCGCGCCGCCTGGATGGGAAGGGCATAAAAATGACGAAACACTGTATTTCAGAGCGGTATGATTGCACAGATGATGATTGAAACAATCCGGCTGATTGAATCCTGGTTGATGCCCCCCGGAGGCATTTTATTATTGATGGTGTTGGCATTGCTGTTGGCGGGGTGGTTGCGCCGTTTTGCCTGGTTTTTGGTGTTGGTTGCTACGGTGATGCTCTATCTCTTGAGTACCCCATGGCTCAACTATCGACTTGCCACCGCATTGGAGGTGGTGCCGCCACTGTCTGAGGTTCCGCTGATTGATGAAGATGAGCTGGCTGCGATTGTGGTGCTTGGCGGTGGGCGTTATACCGCCGCCCCGGAATTTGGCGGCGATGTGGTGGGGCGATCAACCTTGGAGCGGCTGCGCTATGGGGCTTGGTTGCATAAGAAGACAGGGTTTCCACTGCTGGTGACTGGAGGTACGCCACTCGATGAGGAGGTGCCAGAGTCCCAATTGATGGCAGATAGCCTGTGGCAAGACTTCGGTGTCAGTGATGTCTGGCAGGAGAGGCAGAGTGTAAACACTTGGGAGCATGCCCAGTTTGTACCACCCATCCTAAAACAGAAGGGGGTGAGGTTGATGTTGCTGGTGACACACGCCTCGCACATGCCACGTTCACTGCGCGTGTTTCAGCAATCCCCAGAGGTGGAGGGGCTAACCGTGGTAGCGGCACCCACCAAATTCACCACCCGAAGCGTGATCGATCAAGGGTTGGGGCAGTGGCGGCCCAGTTCAGGCTCACTCAAAGGCAATGTCAGCTTCCTGCACGAGTGGGGTGGAATGATCTGGTACCAAATTCGTTACGGTGACGGCGTATAATGCCCCGCCATGGAGTATCCAGAAACATTTGACGTTATCGTTATAGGCGGGGGGCATGCAGGCACCGAGGCTGCACTGGCATCCGCGCGTATGGGGGTACGCACACTGTTATTGACCCACAATATCGAAACCCTAGGGCAGATGAGCTGCAATCCTGCCATTGGTGGGATTGGTAAGGGGCATCTGGTCAAAGAGGTCGATGCGCTGGGTGGGTTTATGGCTCATGCGACTGATCAAGCCGGTATCCAGTTTCGTATCCTCAATAGCAGTAAAGGGGCGGCGGTACAGGCGACCCGTGCACAGGCTGATCGTCAGCTCTACAAACAGGCGGTGCGTACCCAGTTAGAGAATCAGCCCAATCTCACACTTTTTCAGCAGTCCGCAGATGATTTGATGGTAGAGGGTGAGCGAGTTACGGGTGTGGTGACGCAATCGGGTATCCGTATTCAGACCAAGAGCGTAGTGCTGACTGCAGGGACCTTTCTCAACGGCATTATTCATGTGGGGCTGTCTCAATCCTCTGGTGGGCGCATGGGTGATCCACCCTCGATTCGTTTGGCCGATCGTCTGCGAGAGCTGCCGTTTCGTGTCGAGCGACTGAAGACCGGTACCCCGCCGCGGATTGATGGGCGTAGCATCGACTACAGTCAGTTGAAGAAGCAGCCGGGTGATGACCCTACCCCCGTCTTCTCCTATCTCGGTGATCGTGCGCAACACCCGCAGCAGCTGCCGTGCTGGATCACCTACACCAATGAACAGACCCATGAAGTGATTCGTGGTGGGCTTGACCGTTCGCCAATGTATAGCGGTGTCATTGAGGGGGTGGGGCCGCGCTACTGCCCTTCGGTGGAGGATAAAGTCGTCCGCTTCGCAGAGCGTGATTCGCACCAGATCTTTGTTGAGCCAGAGGGGCTAACCACTCATGAGATCTACCCCAACGGGATCTCTACCAGCCTGCCGTTTGATGTGCAGATCAATTTGGTGCGCTCCATCAAGGGGTTTGAGCAGGCCCATATCACCCGCCCCGGCTACGCCATTGAGTATGACTTTTTTGACCCACGAGACCTTAAGCCCTCGTTAGAGACCCATGCGCTACAGGGACTCTTCTTTGCTGGGCAGATCAATGGCACCACGGGGTATGAAGAGGCAGCAGCACAAGGGTTGATTGCGGGGTGTAATGCCGCACGTAGAGTACAGGAGCAGGAGGCGTGGTCACCGAAGCGGGATGAGAGCTATATCGGGGTGATGATTGATGATCTGATTACCCGAGGGACCAAAGAGCCCTACCGCATGTTTACCAGTCGTGCCGAGTATCGACTGCTATTGCGAGAAGACAATGCCGATCTGCGCCTCACTGAGCAGGGGCGGAATTTAGGATTGGTCGATGATCCACGCTGGGGAGCCTTTCAAAGTAAACGAGATGCGATCCATGCAGAGCAGCAGCGACTGAAACAGCAGTGGCTGCGCCCACAGTCGATGAGTGACACAGAGGCAGAGCGTGTGTTGGGTAAACCGATGCGCCGAGAGCATAGCTTAATGGATCTGTTGGCACGTCCTGATGTCCGTTATCGGGAACTGATGACGCTGGAGGTGGTAGAAGATCTACAGCTGCCTGAGAGCGTGGTGGAGCAGGTAGAGATACAGGCCAAGTATGCTGGCTATATCGAGCGTCAGCAGCAAGAGATTGAAAAGAACCGTCGCCACCAAGAGATGAAGCTGCCAGAGGGGCTAGATTACAGTCAGGTCTCTGGGCTCTCTATTGAGATACAAGAGAAGCTTTCGCGTCAGCGCCCAGCGACACTGGGGATGGCGGGACGTATCTCTGGCGTTACTCCGGCTGCGCTTTCACTGTTACGGATTCACCTGAAGAAGCGTACGTTGTCCTCTTTGAAAGGCGAGAACTAGCGCTTTTGGTTTGTTGCTCTTTACCGATTTGAAGCGGAGTTAACGTCTGCGCTGTCCATTACGGTGTCCTGAATGAGGTTTTCCATGCCGTCCATTGTTGGGTTTACGATTCCCCGGCTTGCCGCCACGATCTCGCGTTGGGCGCTTCACAGGGGGTTTAAGCTCAGCCAACAGGCTGTTGGAGATGCTACCAACGGGGATTTTGTGGTCGATATAGGTCTCAATCTCAGGTAGTGAGAAAGAGTATTTCTCACAGGCGAGGCTGACGGCATCACCGCTGGCACCTGCGCGAGCAGTACGACCGATGCGGTGTACGTAGTCTTCACAGTCCTGAGGTAGATCATAGTTGAAGACATGACTCACCTCAGGGACATGTATCCCGCGTGCGGCTACATCGGTGGCAACCAATACGGATACTTCGCCCTGTTGGAATTTTTCTAACAGCTGTTGGCGCTTCTTCTGGGGTACATCACCGGAGAGTACTGCAGCAGGGTAGCCATTTCCTTCGAGGAAGCTCCATACCTTGTCGGCCTCATATTTGGTGTTGACGAAGACGATGCTACGGTGTGGCTCAAGGGTCTTCATTAACCCGATCAGTAGTGGGATCTTTTCGTTATTCGCGGGGTAGTAGATGATCTCGTTGATTTTGGCTGCGGTTACCTTCTCTGGTTCAATCTTGATCTCTTCCGGTTTGTTCATCTGATCGTAGGCCAGCTCCATCACCCGGAAGGAGAGGGTGGCGGAGAAGAGCATGCTCTGACGCTTCTCTGGTTTGGGGCAGCGGTTCATCAGATAACGAATGTCTTTAATGAAGCCAAGGTCAAACATGCGGTCGGCCTCATCCATCACTACCACTTCAGCGGCTTTGAGGTCGAAGACGTGCTGCTTGAAGTAGTCGATGATGCGGCCAGGGGTGCCGATTAGAATGTCCAGCCCCTCTTCAATCGCTTTGCGCTGTGAATCATAGCCGGTGCCGCCATAGGCGAGGCCCAGCTTGAGTTCGGTGAAGCGGCCCAGCTGTTCTGCATCGTGATGAATCTGTATTGCCAGTTCGCGGGTGGGGGCGAGGATTAGCGCGCGTGGCTGGTTGAGCTTTTTCCATCCGGGAGGAGAGTGTCTGATCAGTCGATCCATCGTTGCCAACAGGAAGGCGGCTGATTTTCCAGTACCGGTCTGTGCTTGACCAGCGATGTCTTTTCCCTGTAGTGCCAGCGGCAGAGTGTCTGCTTGAATGGGGGTGCAGAACTCAAATCCGCACGCTTCAACACCACGAGCGAGCTCGGGTGAGAGCTCCAGAGAGGAGAAGGGGGTGTCAGAGAGGTGTGATTGTTTGTCTGTGTTTTCTTGTTCTAAGCTCATGAAAACGGAGGATAACAGAAAGTTTGATCCAGCCTTAACAATCTGTATAAATAAAAGGCTTGCATTGTTACGGTGATTAAGCTGAAATAAACAGAAATCTAATCCCCTCTTCAGCGTTCTGCTGGTTTGACTCCACTATATCTGAGTTACAAAGTAATAGCGTTGATAAGGTGACAGATCTGAATTTTAAAGTTACAAAATGTTGCAGCAGGCTTTAGTCTGTTGCCAAAATGTCAGGCCCATATCAGTTCGATATCTGCCCTGAAAAATTTCCCTTTTAAGGAGAGCGTGAACCATGAGTGACGATATCGTCTATATCACCGATGACAGTTTCGACGATGAGGTATTGGCCGCTGAGTTGCCAGTATTGGTAGATTTCTGGGCAGAGTGGTGTGGCCCCTGCAAGATGATCGGCCCTGTACTGGAAGAGATCGCTGGCGAATATGCAGGGCGTGTGAAGGTGGCGAAACTCAATATTGATGAGAACCCAAATACGCCACCTAAATTTGGTATTCGCGGTATCCCAACCCTGATGCTCTATAAAGAGGGCGCGGTTGAGGCAACCAAAGTAGGTGCAGTGAATAAATCACAGCTCTCTGCCTTCCTTGAGGAGAATCTATAAGATTCTGTTCTGTAGATGGCCCAACCAAGGGTTGGGCCATCTCGTTTAGTTTTTGAGTCCCCCTTTATTTTCTGGTAGCCCGCTTCAGTTCTGAAACCTCTTGGGTAGCCACTCTTTTTCTGTTTTCCCCCTTTTTTTTCTATCAATGACAACATCAACACAAGAACCGTCTACTGACGAGATCGCACCTGCAAAAGCCGCTGCGCCTGAAACCACTGAGCAGAAGAGTGTAGAGCCTGCTGTTGCAGAAGCCGCACCAGCCGCGCAAGCAGAGTCTACTGCAGTTGCGGAACCTTCTGTAACCGCCGCTGAGCCTTCAGCAGAGTCCGAAGCCGCAGCACCAGCAGCCAAGCGCCCTGCACGTAAGAAGCGTACGCTCTCACGCAAGAGTGGTCCGAAAAAACAGGAGGATGGTCAGAACCAAAACCAGAACCAGAAACAAAAACATAACCAAAAGCAGAAACAGAGGCAGAACCAGAATCAAAATCAGGGGCAGCAGAACCAGCATCAGAATAGTAAGTCAGAAGAGCAGCAGGATGAGGGGCCAAAGCGCGAACCTCAGACCATGAATCTGACGGACCTCAAGCTTAAGAGTGTTCCTGAGTTGCATGAGATTGCCAACGCTAACAACATCAACTTGCAGAACCGTCAGCGTAAGCAGGATCTGGTGTTTAACCTGCTCAAGGCACTGGCGCGACAGGGCGACATTATTCTTGCGGGTGGCGTGTTAGAGGTTCTACCGGATGGCTATGGTTTCTTGCGCTCTGCGGATGACTCCTATCTGGCTGGGCCAGATGATGTCTATGTCTCTCCCAACCAAATTCGCCGTTTTGGTATCCGTAATGGTGATACCGTTACCGGTACTGTGCGCTCGCCTAAGAAGGGAGAGCGCTACTTTGCACTGCATCGTGTCGATAGCATCAATGAAGAGGCACCAGAGAAGAGTAAGCACAAGACGCTGTTTGAGAATCTGACCCCGCTGCACGCCAATGATCGCCTCACCATGGAGCGTGGTAACGGCAGTACGGAAGATTTGACAGCGCGTCTGATCGATCTGGCCTCCCCGATTGGTAAGGGGCAGCGTGGCCTGATCGTCTCTCCACCTAAGGCGGGTAAGACGGTTATCATTCAGAATATAGCCAAGGCGATTGAGTACAACCATCCTGAGGTTTCGATGATCGTATTGTTGATCGATGAGCGCCCGGAGGAGGTGACTGAGATGCAGCGCTCTGTGAAGGGCGAAGTGGTCTCCAGTACCTTTGATGAGCCTGCGTCACGCCATGTACAGGTTGCCGAAATGGTGATCGAGAAGGCCAAGCGCATGGTAGAGCACAAGAAGGATGTGGTCATTCTACTTGACTCGATTACCCGTTTGGCACGTGCTTACAATACCGTAGCTCCTTCATCGGGCAAGGTGTTGACGGGTGGTGTCGATGCTAATGCACTGCATCGCCCCAAGCGTTTCTTCGGTGCGGCACGTAACATTGAAGAGGGGGGTAGTTTGACCATCATCGCTACGGCGCTGATCGAAACCGGTTCCAGAATGGATGATGTCATCTACGAAGAGTTCAAGGGTACCGGTAATATGGAGCTGCATCTGGATCGCCGTATTGCTGAGAAGCGTGTCTTCCCTGCAATCAACATCAACCGCTCCGGCACACGTCGTGAAGAGCTGCTGACGAAAGAGGACGAGATGCAGAAGATCTGGCTGCTGCGCAAAGTGCTTCATCCTATGGATGAGCTGGCAGCGATGGAGTTTGTATTGGAAAGGTTGCGTGCAACCAAGAGTAATGGGGACTTCTTCGACGCAATGAAGCGTTAGAGAGGGGCTGTTGCTGATTATTATGGGATAAAAGGTTGCAGGCTGCGTGATTTTGAGTATAATTGCGCGTCCTGATTTTGACCCTTGTGGTCAAGCATAAGAAATTTTTAAAGATTCATTAAGATTAAATCGAGAAAGCGTTATGAAAAGCGGAATTCATCCTGAGTACACTGAAGTCAATGTAACCTGCAGCTGCGGCTTCGAGTTCAAGACCAACTCCACCATGTCTGACGACAGCCTACATCTTGACGTTTGCTCTCGTTGTCACCCCTTCTTCACAGGTAAGCAGAAAATTGTGGATACAGCGGGTCGTGTAGATAAGTTCCGTCAGAAATACGGAAGCATGTAATCTTGCGTCTGTCTCAACTGTTGAGGCAACCGCTCAAAAAGGCATCTCTTCGAGGTGCCTTTTTTTATGTGCTGCTCTTCTCAGGTGCGCTCAATGCAGTTTGTCTTGTGCCAGAGCAGGGACAGTTGCAGCCACACTCGATTGAAAAAATTTATGATGGTGATACGGTACATACCGTGGGTGGCGAGAAGGTGCGGTTGGTAGGGTTCAATACGCCGGAGGTGGGGCGTGGTCAGCGTCCTGCAGAGCCACTGGCGAAGCGGGCCACGCAGCGCCTGAGGGCGTTATTGGGCGTTCCACCGAAAATAGTACTGAAGGGGGCAACAGAGCAGCGTGATCGCTATGGAAGGGTGCTGGCCTACGGCTTTACTCCACAGGGAGAGGATATTGCCGCAACTCTGATCGAAGAGGGGTTGGCGTTTGCCATTGTAGTCCCCCCCAACCTCTGGAATAGTGATTGCTATGTGGGAGCGCAACAGCAGGCGCGTGAAGCAGGGCATGGGGTTTGGGGTCATTCAGCCTATCAACCACAACCATTGGGCCAAATTCACCATGGTGGTTTTCAACGTATCAGAGGGCGGGTCAAGCGAGTTGATTGGAGTAACGAGTGGCTCTGGCTTGATATGGAGCAGGATGTTTCTGCACAGATTAAGCACTCTGATCTACCCTATTTTGAGGGGCAATTGGATCTTGAGGCGCTACAGGGGAAGGTGATTACCCTGCAAGGGTGGCTGGTGCCACGAAAACGTGGATATCGGCTGCGTCTACGCCACCCCTCAGCTATCAAAGTAGAGTAAAATCCCCGTCCATATAATGAGAGGCAGCTCTAATTTTATGGCTTTGAGTTCCCTCCTCCTATCAGGGGGAGGGTTAGGGAGGGGGTTAGGTGCCTAAAGTAGGCACCTAACCCTCCCCATCTTCCCGCTCAAAGGGGAAGAGGCCATCTATTTTGAGCCACTTTTCATAAAACAAGGACAGAAACTATCTTGGAGGAACCATGTCAGCACTGAAGAATGATCGCTTTTTACGCGCCCTGATGAACGAGCCGGTAGATGTAACCCCGGTGTGGATGATGCGGCAGGCGGGGCGTTACTTGCCTGAGTACAAGGCAACCCGCGCCCAAGCCGGTAGCTTTATGGATCTCTGTAAGAATCCTGAATTGGCGTGTGAGGTGACTATTCAGCCACTGGAGCGTTTCCCGCTGGATGCGGCGATCCTCTTTTCTGATATCTTGACGGTACCGGATGCGATGGGGTTGGGACTCTACTTTGCCGAGGGTGAAGGGCCTAACTTTGAGCGCCCACTGCGTACCCCTGCAGATATTGAAAAATTGTTTGTCCCTGATCCAGAGGGTGAGCTGAAGTATGTGATGGATGCAGTACGCACCATTCGTCGTGAGCTGAATGGCCGGGTACCGCTGATCGGTTTTGCGGGTAGCCCATGGACCCTTGCAACCTACATGGTCGAAGGTAAATCGAGCAAGGAGTACGCTATCACCAAGGGGATGATGTATTCAGACCCCGCTTCGCTGCATAAAATTCTGGATATCACAGCGCGATCCGTCACCTCCTATCTCAATGCACAGATTGCTGCAGGTGCACAGGCGGTGATGGTATTTGATAGCTGGGGTGGAGCGCTCTCTCATGAGGCCTACAAAGAGTTCTCACTGCACTATATGCAGCAGATTGTGGATGGCCTCACCCGTGAAAATGATGGGCGTAAGGTCCCTGTGATCCTCTTTACCAAGGGTGGTGGCCTCTGGCTGGAGTCGATGGCCGATACCGGTTGTGATGCGCTGGGGCTGGACTGGACGGTAGATATTGGTGATGCACGTGCCCGTGTTGGGGATCGTGTTGCGCTACAAGGCAATATGGACCCTGCGGTACTCTATGGTACGCCAGAGCGGATTCGCCAAGAGGTGGCGACCATTCTGCAGCGTTATGGCACTGGTTCAGGCCATATCTTTAATCTGGGGCATGGTATTCACCAGTTTGTTGACCCAGAGAATGCGGGTGTCTTTGTCGAGGCGGTGCATGAGTTGAGTGGTCAATATCACCAAGATTAAGTTGTAGTACATAAAAAAGCCCCGCACTCAAAAGAGTGCGGGGCTTTTTTTGTAAGCGTGTTCTCTTACCGAGCTACTGGAGCAGCAGGAGCCATTGGGTAGTACCCAGGGCGGTTCTCAGTGCGCAGATCAGAGTTGCCAGTCATGCGAGTGTTGTTAGCAGCGTCCATATCGGCCTGCATGTCAGAAGAACCCTTACCAGAAGCGTTGATAGTCATGCTGAAGTCACCCTCTGCATTACCCTTGCCCTTAGCAGCGCCGCGACCCTTTCCGTCCATAGCGCCGTCAGCAGCACCAGTACCGTAACCAGACTGGTTGTTGTCTGAACCACCGAAGAAAGCAGAAGCACTAGAAGCGAAAGCGACAAGAGCGATAGTAGCGATAATTTTTTTCATGATTGAATCCTTAAAAGTGTAATTTTGTTTCGGTTAGAAAATCTATTATTTTAAACTGGGGCTTAGGGCTACCTATTTGTGGTCTCCTCCCTCAGCAACTGAAAAGCATTATATAAGAAAGTTGTTGAATATTGAAATTCTTTATTTCTATTGGCTATAAATATATTCTTATCTTGATTTGGTTCTGTTCAGACATTGAAAAGCCCCGATACCGAAAGATACCGAGGCTTTTCATCAGAGAGCAATCTCTCTTTTGGCTAAACCAGAGTGCTTATTGAGCAGCAGGTGCCATTGGAGCCATTGGGTAATGAGCTGGGCTGTTCTCAGTGCGCAGGTCAGAAGTGCCGTTCATACGGGTGTTGTTAGCAGCGTCCATATCAGCCTGCATGTCAGAAGAGCCCTTACCAGAAGCGTTTACCGTCATGCTGAAGTTACCCTCTGCGTCGCCCTTGCCCTTAGCAGCGCCGCGGCCCTTTCCATCCATAGCGCCGTCAGCAGCACCAGTACCGTAACCAGACTGGTTGTTGTCTGAACCACCGAAGAAAGCAGAAGCACTAGAAGCGAAAGCGACAAGAGCGATAGTAGCGATAATTTTTTTCATGATTGAATCCTTAAAAGTGTAATTTTGTTTCGGTTAGAAAATCTATTATTTCAAACTTGGGCTTCGGGCTACCTGTTGTGGTCTCCTCCCTCAGCAACTGGAAAGCATTCTACAAGAGATTTGTTGAATAATAAAACACTGTTTTTCTATGCGTTATAAAATTATTTTTCGCATGCTCTTGTGGGCATAAAAAAGGCCGGGCTGCTGAAAGCGGCCCGGCCTTTGTGTGAGGTTGGTTAAACCTTACGGCGTCTCTTAGCTACCCAGACCATCAAAGATCTGCTGCTTGATGTCATCAACACCACCTACGCCGTTGACCTTAACGTAGTTGCAATCTTCGTTGCCGTAGAAGCTGATCAATGGCTCAGTCTGGTCATGATAGATCTTCAGGCGGTTCAGTACCGTATCTTCTTGGTCGTCGTCACGCTGGATCAGATCTTCGCCAGTCTCATCATCCTTACCCTCAACCTTAGGTTGATTGAATACAATGTGGTAGGTGCGGCCTGAGGCGACGTGTACACGGCGGCCAGACATACGCTTAACGATCTCTTCGTCAGGCACGTCGATCTCTACAACGGCATCGATAGGAACGCCAGCTTCTTTCAGGGCTTCCGCCTGAGGAATGGTGCGTGGGAAACCGTCGAACAGGTAACCGTTGGCACAATCATCTTCAGTGATGCGCTCTTTAACCATGCCCATGATGATGTCGTCAGAGACCAGACCACCCTCGTCCATGATCTTCTTCGCAGCCACACCCAGCTCAGAGCCAGACTTTACGTGAGCACGCAGCATGTCGCCGGTGGAGATCTGAGGAATGTTGAACTTCTCTTTAATGTAGTTCGCTTGTGTACCTTTACCAGCACCAGGGCCGCCCAGAAGAATAATACGCATAATTTTTGACTCCTATGTCCATTCTGGAACCAGATCTGGCAAGCAGTGGTTGCTGCGTCTTCTGGTTCATCATTGATCGATAAATTCTTGAGGTGGCTCAATAGGCAAGACCATAACCACAACAAGAGTGACGTGATTATCGGAGTAATAAGCGGTTGATTACCAGTTGAGGTTTTGAATGACCGGATAAGAAATTAACAGCAACAGTGTGCAAAGGGGATTATCGATGCAGTAGAGAGGTGATCATCTGCGTTGCCTGTCGACCATATCCGCCGCCAAACAGATTGAAATGGTTGAGGATGTGATAGAGGTTGTAGAGTTGCTTGCGCCACTTGTAGCCCTCATTCAGAGGCCACGTCTCATTGTAGGCATCATAGAAGTTTTGTGAAAAACCACCAAATAGCTCCGTCATTGCGAGATCGGTTTCACGGTCCCCATAGTAGAGGGCGGGGTCATAGAGGATTGGTTCACCGCTTTGGGTGGTAGACCAGTTGCCCCCCCAAAGGTCGCCGTGGAGTAGTGAGGGGGTGGGGGTATGGTCTGCCAGTAGTGTATCCAGTGCATTGAGTAGCTCTTCCCCTTGGTTGAGGAGAGTGCTGCTAGCCCCTTTGCTGCTGGCCCAACGTAGCTGTGGTGCCAGCCGCTGATCACGCCAAAATTTAGTCCAGTCACTGCTTTCGGTATTGAGTTGTGGGGTAGAGCCGATGGTGTTGTCACGGTTCCATCCAAAGTGGGGGCGAGTGACTTGGTGCATGGCGGCCAGCTGTTGACCGAGTGTCTCCTCAGATTTTTGTGTGGAGCCACCCATCTCAATATACTCCATCACAAGAAAGGCATAGCTGCCCTCACTATTCGCTAACAGTGGGGTAGGTACACGAATGGTGTTGGAGTGAGCCATCTCCTGTAGTGCGGCTGCCTCTGCCTCAAACATGGAGAGACGACTGGTTTTGTTGAGCTTGATAAAGAGGCGTTCATTGCTTGCTGTCTTGAGCAGGAAACTCTGGTTGATATCACCACCATAGAGCCTCTGCTGGCTCTGGTATTGAATAGGGCGACTAAGGTGGGTAGCCAGCTGTTGGAGAATGCGCTCGAATGGTGGAGGCGACATACAGGGCAGCCTACACCGTAGGGGTGGGGGGGCTAAAGATCTTCTGATGCTCAGAGAGCGCATAGCGGTCGGTCATCCCGGCGATATAGTCGGCGATGATTCGAGGACGTTCTGGCTCGCGCTGTGCCATCAGCAGTTCATACTGTTCATCAGGAAGGATGCGAGGCTCCTCCATAAAGGCGTTAAACAGTTGAGTGATGATCTGCTCGGCCTTGCGGCTCATGCGCATTACTCGGTAGTGGCGGTAGAGTTTTTCACGCAGGAACTGTTTCAGTTTTTGGTTGAGTTCATGCTGCTTCTCACTAAATTGAATTAGTGGCTGTGGTTGCTGGCGAACCGCCTCTATATCAGCTGGATTGGCTGTAGTGATGAGCTGGGTGCTGGTCTCTACCAGATCGATCACCAGTCGGTTGATCATGCGCCGTACCACCTCATGGATGGTACGGCGCTGACTCAGTTTGGGATACTGTGAGCGTACCACGGCATACTGCTCCTCAAACAGTTGGATCTCTTGTAGCTGCTCTATGTTGATCAGCCCTGCGCGCAGCCCATCATCCACATCATGGTTGTTGTAGGCGATCTGATCGGCGAGGTTGACTAACTGTGCCTCTAGGCTGGGCTGTCCCTTGTTGAGGAAGCGTTCGCCCACGGCCCCGACGGTTTTGGCATTGGCGAGGCTACAGTGCTTAAGGATCCCTTCGCGTGATTCAAAGGTAAGATTGAGTCCAGCAAACTGGGCGTACTTCTCCTCTAGATGGTCCACCACCCGTAGTGACTGGAAGTTGTGCTCAAAGCCGCCGTAGGGTTGCATACAGTGGTTGAGTGCATCTTGTCCTGCATGGCCGAATGGGGTGTGGCCGAGGTCATGTGCCAGTGCAATAGCCTCGGTTAGATCCTCATTCAGGCGCAGGGTGCGAGCGATGGAGCGGCTGATCTGTGCCACCTCTACGCTATGGGTAAGGCGGGTGCGGTAGAGGTCGCCCTCGTGGTTGACGAAGACCTGGGTCTTGTACTCTAGTCGACGAAAGGCGGTAGAGTGGACGATGCGATCACGGTCGCGCTGGAAGGCGCTACGGTAACGGGGGGATGCTTCATTATGGATGCGCCCCCGGGTAGAGCTGTCGTGCGCAGCGTAGTGGATCAGGTTACAGGGATCGGCCATGGTGGGTCTGGATTAGGGTTGGCGGCAGTGAGAGAGTGTCTCTTGTAGCTTCTGCGGTGAGAACTGGTCGGTGACGATGGCATCGCCAATCGCCTTCTGCAGTACAAAACGGATCTGCCCGGCCTCTGCCTTCTTATCGACCGACATAATATCGAGGTAGCGCTCTGCAGAGAGATCGGGTGGACCCGCCACAGGGAGATTTGCCTGTTGTAGCAGTTTTTGTAGCCGCTCTACATCGCTCGCCTCTATCCACCCCTCACGCATCGAGAGGTCAGAGGCCATCATCATCCCAGCAGCCACGGCCTCACCATGTAGCCAAGCCCCGTAACCCATGCCTGCCTCAATCGCATGACCGAAGGTGTGGCCGGAGTTGAGTAGGGCGCGTTGTCCCGCTTCTAGCTCATCGGCAGCAACCACCTCAGCCTTATTTTCACAAGAGCGCTGGACGGCGTAGGCAAGAGCCGTGGGATCACGCTCGATTAGCTGCGCCATATTCTGCTCCAGCCAGCTGAAAAAATCGGGGTCGCGGATCAGTCCATATTTCACCACCTCGGCAATTCCGGCGCTCAGCTGTCGGTCATCCAGTGTATTCAGGGTGCTGGTATCGGCCAATACACACTGTGGCTGGTGGAAGGCACCAATCATGTTCTTGCCAAGCGGGTGGTTGACCCCAGTCTTGCCCCCAACAGAGGAGTCGACTTGTGCCAGTAGTGTGGTGGGGATCTGGATAAAGTGGACCCCGCGCTGATAGCTGGCTGCGGCATAGCCGGTGATGTCGCCAATGACCCCGCCGCCGAGTGCAACCAGTGTGCATTTGCGATCAAAGCGTTTGGAGAGCAGGGCATCAAAGATTTGGTTCCATACCTCTAGATTTTTGTACTGTTCGCCATCGGGAAGGATTACGGTCTCTACCTGAAACCCCTCAAATGCCTTACGGGTCTGCTCTAGGTAGAGTGGGGCGATGGTCTCGTTGGTGACAATCATCACTTGGGTGCCGTGTACATGCTCGCTCACCCACTGTGGGTCACCCAACAGGTTGCTGCCAATATGGATGGGGTAGCTGCGCTCACCCAGATCAACATTCAGGGTATGTGGTCTCTCTGTGCTCATGCCAGTTTCTCTATCTTCTCAATCAGCTCAGGGATCGCCTGCTGTACAGAGCGGTCATCGGTCTCTACCACCAGATCGGCGACCTCACGGTAGAGTGGATCACGTTCGTCCAGTAGTGCCTGTAGCGTACTGAGAGGGTCTTTATTCTGTAGCAGGGGGCGGTTACGGTCATGGCGGGTGCGCTTGTGAAGCTGCTCTGCGGTGGCGCAGAGGTAGATCACCAACCCTCGTGCGGCAAGGTGAGAGCGGTTTTCGGGGCGTAGTATCGCGCCGCCTCCGGTTGCCAAGACGATGTCCTTGCTTTGACTCAGCTCATCGATGACATTGCTCTCGCGGTTGCGAAAGCCAGACTCCCCCTCAATATCAAAGATGGTAGGGATGGATACCCCCGTACGTGCCTCAATCTCATGATCGCTGTCGAGAAACTCTTTTCCCAAGCTCTCGGCCAGCCGTTTACCGATGGTTGATTTTCCTGCTCCCATCAGCCCCACTAGAAAGATGTTCTGTCTAATTCTGCTCAATTCAGTTCACTGCCTTGTTTATCCCGTTGGTGGTTGGAGAATCGAGGGTGTAATAAAGATCAGTAACTCCCCCTGCCCATCGGTCTCACGCCTGTTTTTGAACAGGGGACCGATAATGGGTAGATCAGCCAGCAGAGGAATCCGATTTTCAGCACCGGTTTTGCGCTCCTCATAGATGCCGCCGATCACCAGCGTCTCTCCATCGCCTATCATAACCCGAGTCTTCACTTCGCGGGTATCTACGCTTGGTTCGCAATTGTTGCAGAGAATACCGCCTACGGCATCCTTTTTTACCTGTAAGGTGAGGATAATTTGGTGATCTGGGGTGATTTGCGGGGTCACCTTCAGTTCCATCACCGCATCTTTGAAGCTTACATCGGTGCCGCCGCTCAGGGTGTCGGAGCGATAGGGGATCTGTACACCCTGCTGAATGGATGCCTCGTAGCCGTTAGAGGTGATGATGCGCGGGGTGGCGACAATTTCGGTCTTCCCCTCCAGCTGTGCGGCAGAGAGTTCGAGATCGATGAGGCTCCCTGTGGAGAGTTTTGCCAGTGTTAAACCAACCCGTCCCGCAGCAGCGGCAACGGGGAGGTTAACGGAGAGCCGCTGGTCTAGTACGGGGGTAGTGCCGGAGAGTGCGCTATTGGCGGCTTCACTGCTGCCGGAGAGGGAGAATCCCCACTGCTGTTGAGTCGCTTCCAGATGAGAGACACCGAGACGTGCGCCCAATTCGCTACTAAAGTCGTTGGCGGCGATTACAATGCGAGACTCGATTAGCACCTGTTTGGAGGGGGTATCAAGCTGCTTAATCAGGGTGCGGATCTGCTCCATTCGTTCCGCCTCATCCTGAATCAATAGGGTGTTGGTGCGTTCGTCAATCCCCAGTACCCCATGCTCGGAGAGTAGTGGGTTTTTCTGGTTACTCTCCAGTGTCTGTTTCAGGTCGGCAGCATCGGCGTAGTGGAGAGGGATCAGTTCGGTCTTCAGGGAGGCAGGTAGAGCAGGTATCGCTGTTGTTGCGGGGGTAGAAGGTTCTGGTATGGGTGGGCTGACCAGAAGAACGCCATCTCTCTCCTCCAGCTGTAGCTGGTGCTGTTGAATCAGCAGTTCAAAGGCTGCTCTCCAGTGGACCTGCTGTAACTGGATGGAGGTGGTGCCTGTAATCTCGCCGTTGAGGATCAGGTTTTGTCCCGCATCTTGTGCGATCTTTTGTAGTGCACTGGAAAGGGGCTCTTGCTCCAGTGAGAGGTTGATCCGTGTAATTTTTGGGGAGGCTGTTTGGCTTGCTGTTCTGGGTTCAAACAGTGTGAGATAAAGGGTGTTCTCACTCTGGTGTAGTTGATATGAGAGGGGGCGTAGCAGATCAAATAGGATTCGTGTGGCGTGGTGGTTGTTGGCAATGGTGAGATTCTCTATGATCCCCCCCTGTTTCAGTGAAGGGGGTGCTGCCCTATTGTCTGTTTCAGGGAGGTCAAGAATCAGCTTTTGGCCGTCGTTGAGGGTGAATAGGTTGGGGAGCGGTACTTGTTGCTCAAACTCTAGCGCAAAGGTGGCGTAATGTTTGCCGGAGAGTGTAGGTAGGGTTGCTGGAGGCTCGTTGTGCAGCTGTAGTTGATTCAGTGTGATGCGAGGGGCGGCGAGTGAGGCTGATGTCGCTAGCAAGATTAGAAGAGTGCCAAGAGAGAGGGTAAGACGGGTATAGAGGGTCAAGGCTTTGATCTCATAAAATGAAGATGAGCGGATCTTATCGTAGAGATTTTGAAAAAACACAACTATTACATTATGTTACATAAACAGTATACGCCTCAGTACACACACTGGCAGTTGCGGCGATTTTCCCGACTATTCGCCGCGGGAGGGGTTTTTGCCTATCCCACTGAGTCGGTCTATGGGTTGGGTTGTGACCCTGCCAATGAGGAGGCGGTATTGCGGCTGTTGCGGCTTAAGCAACGCGACCCGGCCAAAGGGTTGATCCTGATCGCCTCCGATGGAGAACAGTTGGAGCCATGGATTGCGCTGAGACATTCACAAGATCTGAAAAAAATTTCACAACAGCAGTCACGCCCAACCACCTGGTTGGTACCCGCCTCAAAGCAGGCTCCGTGGTGGATTACCGGAGAGCATAAGCGGATTGCAGTGAGAATTACCCATTTTGCTCCGGTGGTACAGCTGTGTGAAACAGTGGACGGAGCTCTGGTCTCAACCAGTGCCAATCGGGCAGGTCACCCTGCGCAGCGCAGTGGAGTGATGGTCAAGAAAGCATTCGGGAATCAACTGGATACCATTTTATGGGGTGGGACAGGTGGTGTCGCACAGCCGAGTGAGATCCGTGACTTGTATAGTGGAGAGGTGGTGCGAAGTGGATGATCTGCTTAGCAGACAAGCGCTGTCTCAGGGTGTATCATCAAGCTGTCTTGGGGAATTGAAAATAATTTAGAGCGATGCTACACAGTATCAAAGAGGTGTGTGAACTCACTGGTAAGAGCCGTTCGAGCATTTACCGGATGTTCAGCCGTGGTGATCTCGCCTACATGGTAGGAAAGGATGGTAAACGCCGGGTTGAAACTTCAGAACTGCTGCGTGTTTTTGATGAGATCAACTTTAATGACTCCCCCTCTTTGGCTGAGCCGACTGAGGTAACACAGAGCCAGAGTGCTGCACCGGGAGGAGACCCCTATATCACGGCGCGAGAACTGACGGACTTGCGGGGGATGATTCACGAGTTGAGAGATGAGCTGGATGATCTGCGTGAGGATAATCGTAGACTGCTGCGCTTGTTGGAGTACCAGACTACCCAAGCACCGACTGCACCTCCTGTAGCACCACAACAGCCTGCGCCAGCAGCCGTCGAGACAGAAGCGGTGGGTGATGATCCACTGGATGAGGAGGAGCCTATCCCCGTCACTTCAGTGGCGGATCAGGGGTGGAAAGCCTATCGTCAGCAGCGTGCCGAACAGGTCAGCAGTGTCACAACAGCTTCATCGCCCTCTGTAGAGTCGGGCATGGTAGGGGAGCTGAAGGTGTGGCTCAAGAGCTTCTTCTTTGGCGAGTGGCAGAAGCGCTCTTAGAGATCTCCTCTTAGAGATACCCCAAAGCCAGCTCTTCCTCTGTATCACAGAAGAGTTCACGAATCTTGGTAATAATAGGTAGTAGGTCTGTGGTTTTAACCGAACAGTAGACGCGATTATGGGCGCGTCTAGAGTGGATGATCCCTGCTTTGCGCAAGACCTCAATGTGTTGAGAGATATTGCTCTGTGTGCTCCCCGCATGCTCCAGAATTTCATTGACGATCCTCTCCTCATCGCCCAGAAAACAGAGAATCTTCAGCCGTGTAGGGTGGCTGATTGCATGTAGTGCAGAGGAGATCTCTTGAATCTCCTCTTTTTTAGATGGTAATTTAACCCGCTCTCCCATAGTTTCCCCCTCCCTCGGTGATGCATTGATTCTATCTGGTTTATATTGAAAGGCAGTACCCAACACCGTACTTCTCTTTGATGTAGTCTGCCAAAACGCGCTGCTGCTCTTTATCTAGCTGCACACACAGCAGAATGAGCTGTGCCAGCCCATCATCCTCGGCATAGAAGAAGGCAATTGGGACCTTTAGCGCGTCAGCTAGTTTTGAGATGGTCTGGTCACCTGGACGGTGACGGTTGTTCTCATACTGGTTTACCCGTGGGCTGGCTGTTGCTGGATCGATACCGATCTCTAGCCCCAGCTGCTTTTGGGATAGTCCAGACTGCTGTCTTGCTTGCTTAAGGCGTGTGCCAAAAACTACTTGTGGCTCACGCATGGCTGAATGCTTGACATTGGGTTTTTCGCTCCTCTGCGTAAAAAGTCTAGGCACTCTATGTGCAATTACAAGCAAAAACAATTAAGTAATACTTAATGTCTGGCAAATTGTTACAGTTTTGTTACAAATCTCCCCTATTAATGGCAAAAAACAACTCTACCGAGTGATTTATCGTCCTGTCATGATGCTCTGCTTTGATCGTGCTATCGATTGCTTGAGGAGGAATTTGCTATGGTAAAATAGCACGCAACTTTAACTATAGATTGTGTAAGAGGAACCCCCAATGTTTTCAAAAGATCAGACAATTGCTGGATATGATGATGCGCTGTGGAGTGCAATGCAGAGTGAAGAGCGCAGACAGGAGGAGCATATTGAGCTGATCGCCTCTGAAAACTACACCAGCCCCCGTGTCATGGAGGCGCAGGGTTCACAGTTGACCAATAAGTATGCCGAAGGGTACCCCAGTAAGCGCTACTATGGCGGCTGTGAGTATGTAGATATTGCGGAGCAGCTGGCGATTGACCGTGCTAAAGAGCTGTTTGGTGCTGATTATGCCAATGTACAGCCACACTCTGGTTCGCAGGCCAATGCAGCGGTTTATCAGGCACTCTGCCTGCCGGGTGATACCGTACTGGGGATGAGTCTGGATGCCGGTGGCCACCTGACGCATGGCGCTAAACCTAACTTCTCTGGCAAGATCTACAAGGCGGTACAGTATGGTCTGAATAATGAGACCGGATTGCTGGATTATGAGGAGGTTGAGACTCTAGCGCGTGAGCACAAGCCGAAGATGATTGTTGCCGGTTTCTCCGCCTACTCTAGAGAGATCGATTGGCAGCGTTTCCGTGATATCGCAGATGAGGTGGGCGCCTACCTGTTTGTTGATATGGCCCATGTTGCGGGTTTGATTGCCGCAGGTGAGTACCCCAATCCCGTCCAGATTGCGGATGTCACCACCACAACCACGCATAAGACACTACGTGGCCCTCGTGGCGGTATCATTCTGGCAAAATCTAACCCCGATCTTGAGAAGAAACTCAACTCCGTGGTTTTCCCCGGAACCCAAGGTGGTCCGTTGATGCATGTGATTGCCGCTAAGGCAGTCGCCTTCAAAGAGGCGCTGGAGCCAGAGTTCAAGAGTTACCAGCACCAAGTTAAGGTCAATGCTGATGCAATGGCTAAAGTCTTCTTGGAGCGAGATTACAACGTGGTCTCCGGTGGCACTGACAACCACCTCTTTTTGGTTGATCTGATCAAGAAGGGTATTACCGGCAAAGAGGCAGACGCCGCACTGGGTGCAGCCAACATCACCGTTAACAAAAATGCAGTACCCAATGACCCACAGTCACCCTTCGTCACCAGTGGTATCCGTGTTGGTACCCCAGCGATCACCACCCGTGGCTTTGGTGAGGCAGAGTCCATCACGCTGGCAGGCTGGATGTGCGATGTGATGGATGATGTCAACAATAGCGCCAACATTGAAACCATTAAGGCGCAGGTGGTTGCACTTTGTGCTCAGTTCCCTGTCTATAAATAGATGAAAAGGGTTAGTGATGTTGTGATTGCGCTCGACTGCACACAGGTGTCTTCTTGCAGCGTGCTGCAATCACAATATCGCCAAGGCGCTATACGCTAATGCGATGTCCATTCTGTAAAGCGGAAGATACCCGCGTTGTAGATTCCCGACTGGTTGGAGAGGGAGAGCAAGTGCGCAGACGGCGTGAGTGTCAGGCCTGTAGCGAGCGCTTTACCACCTTTGAGATGGTCGATCTGGTCACTCCAAGAATTATCAAGAGTGATGGCAATCGCCAGCCCTATGATGAGAGTCGTCTGCGCCGTGGTTTTCTGCGTGCGCTGGAGAAACGGCCGGTTGAGACGGAATATATTGATGCGGCCATTGAGCGTATTCGCCATCGTCTTCATGCGACAGGAGAGCGAGAAGTCCCTGCTCGTGAGTTGGGTGAGTGGGTGATGGATGAGTTGCGTAATCTGGATGAGGTTGCCTATATCCGTTTTGCCTCGGTCTACCGTAGCTTTCAGGATGTGAATGCCTTTCGTGAAATGGTGGAGCGGATGGAGCAGGATACCCGTTTGGGGCGTAATAATAGTCAGCTTCAGCTGCTGACTGGTGAAAATGGTGACCCCTATAGTGATGGACAGAGTTAATGGGAGAGATAACGCCATTCTCCGCTGAAGACCATTGCTGGATGGCACAGGCCCATCGGCTGGCTGCAAAAGGACTCTTTACTACCAATCCCAACCCTCGGGTGGGGTGTGTGCTGGTCAAGCAGGGAGATGTTGTGGGTGAGGGGTATCATATTGAGGCAGGTGGTCCTCATGCCGAGATTCATGCGCTACAAGCGGCTGGTGAGCGGGCTGTGGGGGCAACCGCCTACGTTACCCTAGAGCCCTGTAGTCACCACGGTAAAACCCCCCCTTGTAGTGAGGCTCTGATTGCGGCGGGAGTTGTGCGTGTAGTGATTGCACTGCAAGACCCCAACCCTGCTGTATCCGGCAACGGTATTCGTAAGCTGCAGGCAGCGGGTATTGAGGTTGTCAGTGGTCTGATGCCGGAGGGGACGGAGCAGGTCAACCCCGGTTTTTTACAGCGCATGCGCTATAGTCGCCCCTATGTACGGGTGAAGATGGCGCAGAGTTTAGATGGGCGTACAGCCATGGCCTCGGGAGAGAGTCAGTGGATTACCGGTGCTGCCGCACGTCATGATGTGCAGCGATTGCGAGCACGCAGCTCGGCCATCTTGAGCGGAGTGGGGACGGTGTTGGCGGATGACCCTTCACTCAATGTACGTGATTTGGAGCAGTCGTTTAAACCACCATTAAGAGTGATTTTAGATCCTCAGGCGAAGACACCCGCAACGGCAAAGCTTTTTACGATAGAGAGCCCAGTGCTGATGGTGATTGCGGAGGGGGCTGTCGCTCCTCAAGGTTGGTTACAGCACCCTCAAGTCAGAGTGCTGCAGCTACCTTCGACAGAGCAGGGGTTGGACCTCAGCGAGTTGTTGGGAAAGTTGGCTGAGTTGGAGGTTAATGAGCTCCATGTTGAGGCGGGGGCCACCTTGGCAGGCGCCTTTGTTGAACAGCAGTTGGCCGATGAGCTGGTTATCTATACCGCTCCTCTGTTAATGGGGAGTGAGGGGCGTGCGCTCTTTACATTACCGTTAAAAAGTATGGAGCAGAAGGTCGCGCTAAAGATTGATGAGTTGCGCCAGTTGGGAGATGACTTGCGTATTACCGCAAGGTTCTGTAGCGTGTAATGCTTTATATTAATTGATAATAGTCAATTACTATTATCTGCTATTGGGTGTCAGCATGAAAGGAATTGTTTTTTCAGAATTTATTGAGATGGTGGAGGAGGAGTTCTCTCCCCAAATGGCCGACGATATTATCGAGGCGGCCTCTGCAAAACTAGACTCTGGTGGGAGCTATACCAGTGTAGGGGTTTATGACCATCTAGAGTTGGTAGAGCTGGTGACAGAGCTTTCCAAGGCTTCAGGTGTAGAGATGAATGAACTGGTTACCACCTTTGGTACCCATCTAGCCGGGCGCTTTGCCGAGATCTATCCTAGCTTCTTTGAAAAGGCCGAGAGTACGCTGGATTTTTTGGAGAGTGTCGATAACCACATCCATGTTGAGGTACTTAAACTCTATCCCGAGGCAGAGCTGCCCCGTTTTAAAACCCAGCGAACGGGTAATCAACTGATGATGGAGTACCAGTCAAAGCGCCCCTTTTCAGCACTGGCAAAAGGGCTGATCCAGGGGAGCGCCATCTACTTTGGGGAGCAGCTATCGGTTGAAGAAGTGGACCTCTCAAACGGTATCGGTAACCACATGCGTTTTACCATTACCAGTCAACTGTAATGCTTAAAGGGGGATAGCTGAATGGAGGCGCTGGAGAAACAGATTGCACTGCTGGAACGGCGATTCAAGCGTGAGCGCATTGCGCATTGCGCGTAAAGAGGCAGAGCGACTGCTAGAACAGAAGAGTTTGGAGCTGTATGAGACTAACCAGCTGTTACAGCAAGAAAATCACCGTTTCTCTAATTTAATTCAGGCGCTTCCGGTGGCGATGATGCTCTATGACGATGAGCAGGTTATCTCGATTAACCCCAGTTTTCATGAGCTGTTTGGGGAGAACCCTGAAGGGAGTGCTATCGACCCATATGGAGATGCCTTGAGGCTCCCCTTACGATCACACCCCGAAGGGCGTATTCAACATGAAATTCATCGCCAAGAGGGGGTGGCTACTGCATTGGTGCAATTTGTGCCGCTGGTTGAGGTCCATAGTGAGGATTTAGGGCATGAAACCTTGATGGTGGTGATTGATATCAGTGACCGTATCAAAGGGGATGAGGCACAACAGTACGCAGCTTTTCAGGCGGGTATTGCAGAGATGAGCGCCTCGATTCTGCACAATATCGGTAATATTGTGACCGGAATGCATGGTTCATTGATGCACTTAGGGCGTATTCCATCCCAGATTGAACGCCTTGAAAAAGGGTTGTTAAAGGCTCAGGAGAGTTGTCAGCAGCCACACCATACTGCTGAGCAGCTTGAGGCTCAGATTCAACGTGATACGCAAGTGTTACAGGCGGGGGTGAAAATTCTCGGGGGATTGCGCAGTGAAGAGAAGATGATGCAGTACCTGAATAAGCTAGAATTGGGTATACACCATATTGGAGAGATTATTCAGCTTCAGCAGAGAGCAGCGCGTCCAGATACCCATATCACCCGTTTTGATTTTAGTGGCATGTTGAGTGATACCTTGAGCTTGATTCATGACCGGGTCGATAAGTTTGGCATTGAGGTGGTGCAGACGCTTGATCCAGAACTGCGGCGGGTAGAGTTGCCCAGAAATCCGATGATTCAGATGGTGATGAACTTCATCAAAAATAGCATGGAGGCGATTGGTGAACGGATTCGTCACCAATACTCTCATCAGGGGCGTATTGAACTCTCTACCCGAATTCTGATTCCAGAGAGTGAGGATGGGGGGCGTTTTGTATTAACCATTAGTGACAATGGGTGTGGTATCGCTAAGGAGCGTCTGGAGCAGATTTTCCAGTTTGGACAGACCAACAAAGTGACAGGCAGTGGTTATGGCTTGCATTCTGCCATCAATTTTGTGCATCATCTCAATGGAGAGCTCTACGCAGAGAGCGATGGGGAGAATCAGGGGGCGATTATGGTTGTTGAACTACCGATTAAAGTTGATAAAAATGCATAGAGAGCCACATCTGCTGATTGCTGATGATGATCCAAGAGTTATCGACTACTATCGGCTGGCGCTGGGTTTACCCGCTACGCCAGAAGAGCAGGATACTGATCAAGAGCTAGATGAGATGTTCTCCTTGTTGGAGGGCGAAGACCCTCTACAAGAGCACGCCCCTAGCCACTGTAGAGCGGTTACTGTAAGCCAAGGGTTAGATGCCTTACGGGTTTTTGGGGAGATGGCCGCAGCAGGCACCCCCTTTGATTTAGTTCTGCTGGATATGCGGATGCCCCCCGGAATTGATGGATTGGAGACCGCCTTGGGGCTGCGTGAGCAGAATCCAAATCTGCCAATTATTTTCTTTACGGCATATAGTGACTACAAAAATGAACTCCTTGAAGAGCAGATTGGAGAAGGTTTCAGCCTGTTGCGTAAACCGATTGATGAAGCATTATTGCGCAGAGAGATTCAGAAAATGCTGCCTGATGAACTCTGTTTTGAGTTGCCCAAATGAGTCTAGGAGCTTGTCCGAGAATAGAAGCCGTAGCGAAAATCACAGAAAAATTATAAGGTGAGCCTATTGAATGAGGCGAATAGTGTCGCTATTTAACGAATTCGATAGGCTCAGATTATGGCTTTTATGGGATTTGCAGTAGGTTCTCTATATCTCGGACAGGTTCCTAGGGTACCTCTAGATAGACGAAGGTGAAACCCGCTTGTATACTCAAATGACATTCTGACAATTAAGGAATTCCCCAATGAAAAAAACCATTGCCATGCTATTCACCGCTTCACTTGCTACCCTCTCCTCAGGAGCGATAGCCTTTGAGTTTCCTGCGAACTGGAGTGAATGGAAAGGGGTTAACACCACACTAACAGGGATTGGTGCGTTGCCAGGTTGTGAGGCGGATGTCTCATCACTGCCGCCGATCTACCAGGAGACGGTTGCCACCTACTGTGCACTGCGTGAAGGGGGGCCAGGCAAGGTCAATATCTTGGTTGCTCCGGGCTCTGAGTCAAACTATCAGAAACGTGACGGCCACTTTAGTGATGGACCACAGATGGCACTGCACCTGATCGACCTTAAAGCGATCATGTTTACCGGCTACAGCAATGGTCTGCCGGTCTATCGTACCTATGGTGAAGATGGAAAGAATCTGACCAATGCCATGCCCCAGCTGAGTGAGGAGACCTGTATTGTCTGCCATACCGGTTATGAGGCGTTCTGTCTCAATGGGCAGTGCGGTACTGCAAAATAAGAGTTCAAGTCGGATTGGCTATAGGTAGCCTGCCATTGCTTGTTGTTGCTGTATCTTTAAGAGGATAAAGACATTGCTGAAGTCACTACTGCCCCACTCTATTCGTGGGTCGATTCTGTTGGTTGCAATCTTGCCGAGTGCCATTGCATTGATCATTATGGCAGTCAGCCAATATAGCAGCAGTGTGGATAGCGAACGGGAGCACCTATATGAGAAGGCGCGTATCTCACTAGAGCCCGTGGTAGGTTTGGCGACCCGCTCAATTAATGGTGCCAACATCATGAAGCTACGTTCTGCTGATGCCAAGGCGCTGTATGAGGCCAATCCGGACCTGCTCTGGCTGGAGATGAAGGGGATGAGTGAAGCGCGTGAGGCGACTCCGTTCTCCCCGAAACAGCCGCCACGTGAGATACAGCACCAGTTCCAACGAGGAGAGATGGTGGGGGAGGATTTAGGTCTGTTTGAGCAGTTCACAGGCGCTACGGAAGAGAAGAGTCACTGGAGTTATGACCCCTACCGGCTCTATATGGTTGTGCCTCTCTCAGGATTGGATAATGGGGGTGAGCTGCGGGTACTGTTCCGTGTTGACTCTCTGGAAGAGATTGGGCCACGCACCTTCCTCAATATTGCACTGCTGTTTGTGATTGGTATGGCCATCGCGATTGCCATCTCACTGTTTATCTCACGGGGGATCACAGCTCCACTGCGTATTGCGGTAGAGGCGGCACGGCGTATTGCCAGCGGTGATTTTTCCACAGTCATTGACCATCATACTGAGCAGAAGAATGAGGCAGTAGACCTGATCAACGCGCTCGATCATATGCAGCAGAACCTGTTTGGGAAGATTGTTTCAGAGAAAAATGAGGCGCTAAAATTGAAGGTGGCACTGGATAATGTCACCAGCAACGTGATGTTGGCCGGGCCTAAAGGGGAGATCCTCTATCTCAATAAGGCGGTTGAAGGCTTCTTTCGGGAGCGTGAGTCGATGATTCGTGAGGTCCTCCCCAGCTTCTCCGTGGATGAGTTGGTGGGAGGGAATATCCATAATTTTCACCGTGACCCTGCTGCCATCCAGAAGATCCTAGATGATATGGATGTCAATGGTCATACATCGACCGTAACGGTGGCTGGGCGCATCCTTCAACAAATTTTTATCCCGGTCTTTAATGAGACGGGCGAACGTTTAGGTACCATTGCAGAGTGGCACGACAAGACTGAGATGCACAATATCCAGAATGATATTCAAGGCCTGATTGATGCCGCAGTGCAGGGTGATATTCAGCAGCGTCTCGATACCACCAGCTATGAAGGGTATCTGCATGAGCTTGGGGATGGCATTAACAGCATGCTGGATGTACTACAGGCCCCACTGCAAGAGGTTGAACAGGTGTTGCCTGAGGTCTCTAACGGTGATTTGACGCAGCGAATGGTGGGTGAGTATAAGGGCGACTTCTTAACCTTAAAGAACTCAATCAATGACACCGTCGATAATTTGCACGATATGGTGAAACAGGTACGAGGGGTTGCGGCTGAGGTTGAGCTGGGGGCTAACGATATGGTCAGTGGCAATGGGGCGCTCTCCGAACGCATTGCTATGCAGTCACAGGCGCTGTCAGAGACAACCGCGAATATGGAGGGGATGAACCAGAGTATTCAGCAGAGCCAGGGACATCTCGATCAGGCGAGTACGCTGTCTAAAGAGGCTAGCGAGCTGGCAGGAGAGGGGGATACGATTGTTAAGCAGGCGATTGAGGCGATGGAGGGGATTCGAGACTCCAGTGGTCGTATTGCCGATATTATTGGTGTGATTGATTCTATCGCCTTCCAGACGAATCTATTGGCACTGAATGCGGCGGTTGAGGCCGCCCGTGCAGGAGAACAAGGTAAGGGCTTTGCCGTGGTTGCGGGAGAGGTACGCAATTTGGCGCACCGCTCCTCCGAGGCGGCGAGTGAGGTGAAAGGGCTGATTGAAGAGAGTGTGAGCCGTGTTGAAAGTGGTAGTGCACAGGTGAACCGTTCTGGTAAGTCATTGCAACAGATTCACCAAGCGATTAACCAATTGACTGATCTGGTTGCGCAAATTAGTGAGGTTGGGCATCAGCAGCAGCGGGATGTAGGGCAGGTGAACCAAGCGGTCTCTAACCTAGAAAGCGTGAACCAGCAGAATGCTGCAATGGTAGAGGAGTCTTCAGCCTCTACACAGAATATGGCACAGAACTCACAACAGCTAATCAAGATGGTAGAGAGCTTCCGTATCGAGTGATGCGGCGTTTGTGGTAACATTCGCGCCCATGTTTACAGGAATTATTGAATCAATCGGCAAAATCAGTCGTATCGAACCCAAAGGGAACGATGCAAAGGTGGCTGTAGAGACCGGAAAGCTCGACTTAGGAGATGTGCAACTCGGCGACAGTATTGCGGTCAATGGGGTCTGCCTGACTGCTGTAGAGCTGCCGGGAAATGGCTTTGTTGCTGATGTCTCAGGTGAGACCTTCGCCCGTACCGCCTTTGCAACCTTGAAAGCGGGTTCTGTCGTGAACTTAGAGAAGGCGCTGACCCCAACCACCCGTCTGGGCGGTCATCTGGTGAGTGGTCATGTCGATGGCGTAGGAGAGGTGATCAGCCGAGCCGATGATGGTCGTTCGGTACAGTTCAAAATCAAGGCACCCGATGAGCTGGCTCGCTATATTGCAGAGAAGGGGTCGATTACTGTCAATGGCATCAGCCTCACCGTGAATGGTGTCAACGGCGCAGTTTTTGATCTCAATATTGTCCCCCACACTCTACAAGAGACCACCATGGATGAGTTTATGGTGGGTACCAAAATTAACCTCGAAGTCGATCTCATTGCCCGCTATCTAGAGCGGATGATGTTGGGAGATCGCGCCGCCGAACCGGATACTCAAGGCATCAGCATGGAGTTCCTTGCGGAAAATGGATTTTTAGGAAGATAGAAAAGAATGGAATTGAACAGCCCAGAAGAGATTATTGAAGATATCCGTCAAGGTAAGATGGTGGTGTTGATGGATGATGAAGACCGTGAGAATGAGGGTGACTTGATCATGGCGGCCGATAAAGTGACCCCTGAGGATGTCAACTTTATGGCCCGCTATGGCCGTGGCTTGATCTGTCTCACCCTGACCCGCAACCGTTGCGAACAGCTTAATCTACCGTTGATGGTGGATGGTAATAGCGACCTGCATGGCACCAACTTTACGGTCTCTATTGAGGCCTCGTCAGGTGTCACTACAGGGATCTCTGCTGCAGATCGTGCCATAACCGTCAAAGCGGCAACAGCGGCAGATGCAAGTCCGGAAGATATCGTGATGCCGGGCCACATCTTTCCGTTGATGGCCCAGCCGGGCGGTGTACTGACCCGCGCAGGCCATACCGAAGCCGGTTGTGATTTGGCTCGTCTGGCCGGGTTGCAACCCGCCTCGATGATTGTTGAGATCCTCAACGAAGATGGCACCATGGCACGCCGCCCTGATCTGGAGACCTTTGCTGAAGAGCACGGACTAAAGCTAGGTACCGTGGCGGACCTGATTGAGTATCGCATCCGTAATGAGAAGACAGTAGAGGCTGAAGCAGAGAGTGATCTGGAGACCCAGTATGGTGCATTCCACGTTAAGGCCTATCGCGAGGCGATTGGTGGTGAGGTCCATCTGGCGCTGGTGAAGGGGGATATTGATCCAGAGCAGTCTGTGCTGGTACGTGTTCATATGCTGGATACCCTATGTGACCTCTTCTCTGTAGAGGGTGAGGGGTGTGGTCGCACTCTAGACCGAGATATGAGCCGTATTGCCGAAGAGGAGAACGGGGTGCTGCTGCTACTGCGTAAAGAGGATGACAGCAGTGACCTGATTCAACGCATTCGCAACCATAAAGAGGGGGCAGCGGCGACACCACAGAAGAAGGACAGTGGAGAGCTGCGCGACTTTGGTGTTGGTGCACAGATTCTACTCGACCTTGGTGTACGTAAGATGAAAGTACTGGGTACCCCAAGAAAGATGCATGCACTCTCCGGCTTTGGGCTAGAGGTTACAGAAAACGTCTCGTATTAGTATACTGAGCCGATTACAGAAAAAATAACCGCGAGGAAGATGGAAATGAACAACGACGTAAAAGTAACCGAGGCCAACCTGAATGTAGAGGGTGGACGTTTTGGTATTGTAGTAGCCCGTTTCAACAGCTTCGTTGTTGAGAGCCTGCTGGATGGTGCAATTGATGCGCTGGTCCGTAATGGTGCCAAGACAGAAGATATCCATGTGGTGCGTGTGCCTGGTGCTTTCGAGATGCCGATTGCGGCACAACGTATGGTAGAGGGTAATTATGATGCGATTATCGCTATCGGTGCAGTGATTCGTGGTGGCACTCCACACTTTGATTTTGTTGCCGGAGAGGCGACTAAAGGGTTGGCACAGGTATCGCTGGAGAGCAGTGTTCCGGTTACTTTCGGTCTGTTGACGGTAGATACGATTGAACAGGCGATTGAGCGTTCTGGTACCAAGGCGGGCAATAAAGGTGCAGAAGCTGCGATGTCTGCGATTGAGATGGTCAACCTGCTGAAGCAGCTATAAGTCTACTTCGTGTCTAAAGAACGTTCTAGGTCTCGTCGCGCTGCAGTACAGGCGCTTTATCAATGGTCAATTTCGGCGCAGCCAGCGCCCGAGATTGTTAGCCAGTTCCGTGAAGAGGGCATTCTGGAGAGGGCTGACGGTGAACTGTTTGAGAAAATCGTCGGTGGCTTGATTGATGAAGCGATTGCCGTCGATCAAGCCCTTTCGCCTCACCTCAGTCGAGAGATTGATCAGGTCGATCCCGTAGAGAAGGCGCTACTGCGTCTGGGTGGGTACGAACTGCTCTATATGCCGGAGGTGCCCTATCGGGTTGTGCTCAATGAGTATATTAACCTCTCTAAGACCTTTGGTTCAGCCAAGAGTCATCAGTTCATTAATGCTGCGCTAGATAAGGTTGCACGCGAGGCGCGTGCCGTGGAGTTTGCCGCTCATGAGCAGCAGAAGCAGCAGAAGCAACAGAAAAAACGCGGCTGAATTTACCCTGATCCGAGAGTACTTCTCGGGCCACCCTAGTTATCACTCCGATACCGTGCTCGGTATCGGGGATGATGCGGCACTATTACAGTTGCCGAGTGATCATCAGCTGGTTGTCTCTATTGATACCATGGTGGAAGGGGTGCATTTCTTCCCCGATGTCGATCCGGCTGCACTTGGCCACAAACTGCTCGCCGTCAATCTGAGTGACCTTGCCGCAATGGGGGCTGAGCCGCGTTGGGCGACATTGGCGCTGACACTACCTGAGAGCAACCCCGAATGGCTCAAACCATTTTCAGAGGGGCTGTTTGCGCTGGCACAGCAGCACAAGGTTGATCTGGTGGGTGGTGATACCACGCGTGGCCCTCTAACCCTAACTCTGCAAGTCCACGGCATCGTCCCTCGTGGTAAGGCTATTACACGAGCAGGAGCAGAGCTGGGGGAGCAAATTTGCGTAACTGAAACCTTGGGTGCAGCAGGCTATGCGCTGCAGCAGCTGCAACAGGGAGAAGAGGCGATAGCGATCCGCCATCACCTTGAGCGACCTACCCCCCGAATCGAGGTTGGGCTGCTGTTGCGGGAGCATGCTACCGCGATGATTGATCTCTCGGATGGGCTGCTGGCTGATTTGGGCCATATTACAGAGCGTAGCGGGGTGGGGGCGGAGCTTGATCTTGAGGCGATCCCCGTACACCCCGCCCTCTCTCACCTCACAACAGATCAGCAGCTTAATTTAGCGCTGACTGCAGGAGATGATTACGAACTCTGTTTTACGCTGCCTGCGGAGTTAGTCGAGGGGGTGAGGCAGCAGTTGAGGGCAATGAACTGCAAGATGAGCGTAGTGGGTGAGGTTCAGTCGGGGGGGGGGGTGTCATGGAGTGGAGCGTGGAAACCAGTGGGGAGTGGTTTTCAACACTTTTGATTGTTAGTTGCCTCTACTCTAAGACTTCGTGGACTGGCTCTACAATGGATGCGGTAGACGAAGAGGTAGAGTAAGAGTGAGGCGATTGCGCAGCCTGCAGAAAATAGTAGCATTGCGTCATAGCCCATAGACTCTACCAATCGTCCAGCAGTGGCTGGGCCAATTATACTCCCTATGGATAATATGGCGGCAGAGAGCACAATCATGACCCCACTGCTGTCTACCTCTGCGGTCAACCCAAAGGTATATGCCAGTGCAAAGTTGACGCTAAAGAGAAATAATGAAGTGCCAATGGCATATTCTATGGAGCTGGTGAAAATACTCAGTATCCAAAGGCCCACACAGTTGCTCAATATGATCCCAGCTACAGGGAGAATTCGTCCATAGCGGTCGCCGATAGCAGCGGCGACAAAACCACCTACACCGCAAATAATAAATGCAATAGCCAGAATAGTGCCGACATCCTCAGTGGGTAGGGATTGAGTTTTGGCGAGCAGTTCAAGGAAGGCCCAAGAGGCGGCTATGCCGGTAAAGAATAGTAGGCTGGCACCCAAGGCTAATATGGTAAGCCATAGGTCTTGTTGGTTGATTGAGCTTTGTATATGGTGGCTATTGGCACTCTGTGTTGGCAGAAAAAAGCTAGCTGTGCCTAAAAGAAGAGCTGTTGCAGCCATGGTAAGCACAATACCATCGAAGCCGAAGGTCGGTGCTATGGTAACGGGGAGTAGAAAAAGAAGAATGGCTCCGGGTAGAGTCTCCAGTCCCAACTTCAAACCAAAGGCACGGTCCGGTTGGTTACTGCCGCTGAGAATTGCCATCACTAGGGCGTAGAGAGCCCCCATGCCAACGCCAACCAGCAGTGTGAGTAGAGAGAGTGCTTGTACAGTGCTAATTAGTGTCATCGCTGCCAGAGCAGCCACGGATAGTGCTACAGCCGCAATGGAAGCTATTCTCCAATTGACTTTATGCACCCAAAAAAGTGCAGCAATCGCAATCAGGGTGAAACCGATGCTAAAACTGGCAACGATGTCCCCCAGCTCAGTTTTACTCAGTTGGAATGCATCAGCCATTGCTCCGACAAGTATGGGCATCACGTTAAATGTCAGTGCCCCGCAGCCAGAAATCAGGCCTGCTGCGATGTAAACAGATCTCTTATCAATCGGATTTTCTGAAATCTCTGCTGCAATCATCTGTCTATCGCCCGCCGTAACCGAGTTATTGTCAAATCTGGTGTTTGGGGCATCAAATTAGGCGGCCATCTGGTTCTCTGAAGTCACCTCAATTCCGTCTTTAAATCTGAAGTTTCCGCGTTTTTAGAGCGGGGTATTTTCCATTGCGCGACACAATAAGT
>JABGQL010000143.1 GCA_018648825.1 Gammaproteobacteria bacterium | reverse complement strand
TTTAGTTTTTTGTATTTTTCAAAGATGGGGTGCAGTTTATTCTGCGTCAATGGCTTTACGATAAAGCCTGCAACGCCCAGCCCAGCAACTTCTCGAATCACCTCAGGAAAGGTATCCGCACTGATCATGCAGATAAAAGAGTCTTTGTCATCTTCACGAATTTTTCGTAGTGCCTCAACGCCATTCATTTTTGGCATATTGATATCCAGCAGTGTGATATCAGGCTTGTGCTGCTGATAGAGTTTGTAGGCATCTTGCCCATCTGAGCCAACCGCAACAACCTTGCACTCTTCGTGCTTCAGCAGCCCCACCAGAAACATTCTCATGGGCTCTTCATCATCTGCCAACATCACAGTAGGTACTTTACTCATGTCTGTCTCTATCCATGTTTTATTGCCACTGGGGTATAAAATTTCAGTTGAAGAATCCTAACGCCTCTCTGTTCCACTGTAAATAGAAAGTTATATTTTATGAGGATACAGAGAGCGGCAGGAGGTCAGATCATGCCCTATGCAGGCTCAAAATCCATTTTTGTCGCACCGCAGTCTGGACAGACCCAATCATCAGAGATGTCGTCCCACTTGGTGCCAGGGGCTAATCCATGATCAGGATCACCTTTATTTTCATCATAAACATATTTACACAACAGGCAGTTATATTCCATACTGAGAGGTCCTTATTCCTATTTTAAAATGGTGCTCGTTAACTAGGGGCTGCCAGTCAACCGAGCGAGTACTGTACTAAGAGAGTCTACATTAATGCAGTTACTGTTTCTTCTCTTTTTCATCAATAAACCGCTCTGCAAAATTGGACATCACTGAAGATATCCCTGAATCTGATTTTGCCTCACGAGGCTTTCTACGCTTCCCCGCTTTAGGCGTACTGCGCTTCACATCTTGCTTCTCTTTTTTCTTGATTTTTGAGATCTCATCAACAGCATCCTTACGACTGATCACCCGTTTAGCCCACTGACGGCGTACACGACGAATTTTCTCCATCATGTCTTCATGTTGGTGTAACTCTTTCAGTTCATGCTGCTGAAATTGCTGCTTTAGTGCCGTACGGAACCCTGAAAATGAGTCTGAAACCTCTCCCAGAAACCCCATCAACACATCGATTAACAGAAAACGAAATAGTATGGTGAGCGCCATCCAGAGGAATGGGGCTACCAATCCAGAGAACATCAATAATAGCAGCACCAGATCATCGCTCAATGCTCGAATCTTATAGAGCCAAAACAGATTCAGTGATGGAACCAGCAGTAGTAGTGGGACAACCACCCAACGCAATGAAAACACACGGTCACGTATCAGTACCATAAACCCTTCATGGTACTCACGGTAGAGAAATAGCCCCAATAGCAGCCCAACGATGCTGTTGAGCAGATAGAGCAGGTAGAGAAAAGATTGAAAATCGGGTTCCATGCTATACTTAGGTACTTTCAAGCCACACTAAACGACTGCGAGATGAAGTATCGTTATCTAGTTATTCCACTGATTCTGTGGCTCATTCTCAAATATTTTGGGATCAATCATGCGATTGATGTACTGCAACAACGTAATGAGCACATCTCGCGGCATGCTCCTTAGAGAGCTCTTTTGGAAAACGCTTAAAGGAGCCTTTAATAAGCACACAATAAAAAAGCCCCAGAGAGAGCAGATCCCTCTGGGGCCTTCTCTACACTCCTTTATGAAGTGACCATCTCACCGACATGGTCCCAGTAGTCTGGAGGTAGGTCACTGGCCAACTTGAGGCCACCAAGGCAACCTGCATAGTCAGGATCATCAACATTGCTCACAGAGACGGTACCGTACTCGGTCAGCGCATCCCTAATCACAGTACCCAAGTTGGCGATGCGTGAACCGCCCCCCGCCAGAATGATGTTATTCAGCACGGTCTCCTGATCTTCAGGATCAAAACCGGCAACCAGATGCTTAATCTGCTCTACAATATCAGGTACGATCGCGTTACAGGCCAACTCCAGCTCTTCTGTCACATCCACAGTAACGGGCTTGCCGTTCTCACGCATGGTAACCATCACCTTATCACTGGTGCTGCCAACAAAGGCGTGCTGCTCTTTGATCGCACGGGCAATACGCTTGTTGATCTGGACATTGGGGTAACGCATCTGGATCGATTCCATCAATAGATCATCGACAAAGTTACCTGCCTTGAGCAGCGTTACTTGATCTTCTTCATCAGGAACCTGCCCCTTGAGAGCACAGAGATCGACGGTACCCGCACCGATATCAATCACGATGCTGTTGAGTAGCACATCTTGGCCATAGGCCACCATGAAAGGTTCAGAGATGACCATCGCCACATCCATCACTTCACGAGCCAGCTCCAATAGCACCTCTTTATTGAATGCTGAGGCACGGGCCGGTACCCCCACAATACCGCAGACACGATCACCCGGTTGTGGATCTGCAAGACTAACTACATGACGAATCAGCTCTTTGGCGACCTCTTGGTCGCGGTCTCCGGTCTCTTTAATTACACCATCTTCCAGAGGGAAGTAGTGGTTCAGATAGTGACGCTCCAAGGCCTCACTACCGACAACATGGGTAGCCCCCAAAAGCTTGACACCAATCAAATCTTTTGGATAACCGACCACAGAGTCGATCATTGTCTTCAAGCTACGGTCAGTCATAATTGAGGTACGAGATGTCCCCAAATCAATCCCAATTAACAGGTCTCTTCCTTTATTTTCCATCTACTCCACCCTTCGATATTGTGGTCTGATCAACCAGCAGTTATTGAATATTTATTACTTACCAAGATGGTACTGCATTATACACAGTAGCCATTAACTCTTTGAGGTTAAATTTTTCAGTGCGGATTTGCTATCTTGCAGACCGTATTTAACTCCTGCTGCACTATAACGCCCGATATTTAAAACTCCTTTTACACCATTTGTAAACAAATTGAGCACCCCCCCCCCTAAATTCTCAACCGCTACTGACCTATCCTCTACCTTTGCTGAAGGGGGCTGAGGAACAACCACACCTGGTGCACCGGGCTCAACCCGATTGCGCCGCTGTCTTTTTTGGCTCACCTTCGTGTCAGTAAAATGCCGAATCGCCTCTCTACGCTGCGCAGAGAGGGTGTCTCCGCTGCGTGTGCCTGCAATTTTATCCAGTGCCTCATCAAAATGAGGGGTCTCTTCACTATCCATCTCACTCTCCTCTTCTGGCGCGTCAGTATCTACCGAAGGCTCATCAGCTACAGTCGCGGCGGCTTGCTCCTCTACGGAGGCAGCATCCTCTTCTTCAATCATTCTGATCGCCTCTGCAACCTGCTCTGTATGGCTGGGCTCACTCTCTTCTGGCTCTGCCTCAGCCTGCTCTATTTTTGGCTCCACCTCTTTTCGAGCCGCCTCAGTAGCCAAGGCATGGACCGCATCCAACATAGAGGTTCGCGGTTTTTCTACCGGCTCAACTAGAAACGATTCAGGTCCATTTTCAGGCAATTGGGGGAGAACGTCCTCTTCTTCAGCCTCTTCTTCAGGTTGTGGCGCAAAAAATGCGGGGAGAGGCTGCAGCTCTTCCTCTGGCAATATCGCAACGGATTCTGCAACCTCTTCATCCTCTGTCTCTTCAGGAATTTCTTCAGCAACGTCCATCACCGGTACGGCTTGCTCTGCCTCTGCAGGAGCTTCTGCAACAGTGGTGGAAGCAACCATCACTTCAGCCGCAGAGAGTTCAGGTTCAAAAGTCTCACGCTCTCCAGACCAAAGACCCAGATAGTCACTCGCCATTGTCGCGCGAGAGGCTGAAGCTATTGCTGTGACGGTCTGCTCTTCCATATCCTCTTCTATTATCTCGTTTTTCTGAAAACGGGGCTGCAGATTAAAGGGGTGTGTCTCATCCTTGGTCTGCTCACTATCCAACAGCACTTGCTCGATCAAAGTGAGTGGCGTGACCTCTTCAACCTCAACCACAATTTCATGTTTAGGCTGTGGCTCGGCGGGTTCCAAGTGGCTCCAGTGGGACGACGGGGTGGCGTAGGGGTGGGTACGCTGTTTTGCCTCATGCAATACAGGCTCCGGGCGAGGCGGCTCCTCTTCTACAGTGGTGCTTACCCCACTCTGAAAACCGGGGGGAATTTGAGCTTGAACGGGACTGATCCCTTTTTTTCGAACAGAAGCCTTTGACATTTTAATCACCTGCTGTTGCGGACTGTCGGCCTTTTTGCGGCTATTGGTCACGCTACTTGTTTTATTCTTGACCCGCTTTTTGGTAGCAGCGGCCTTTTTCACAGCAACTTTTTTCTTGGCTGCTGTCTTTTTCTTCACACTCTTTTTGACTACCATCTTCCCTGCCCCCTCTATAGACTACCTCAGAGTGACGTAGCGCTGATTCCCATTACGTTCTACCAGTAATAATACACCACTACGAACATTGGTCTGAGCCAGCGCAAGATCCAACTCCCCAGCATTGGTGACTGGGCTACCATTGATCTTGAGCACTACATCCCACTTCATCATACCGCTATTATTCGCCACAGTAGCGGGCTTAACGTCTTTGACCAGGGTCCCTTGCTTACCTGCCAGTGAAGGAAATTTGCCTACAACATCAGCGGCGATAGGCTTTAGCTCCATCCCCAACCAGTTGATCTCATTCACCAACCCAGCCGGAGGCTGCCCTGCGGTTGCCATTCCAGCGGTTCCATTCTGCCCGGTAATTACCAGATAGAGATTGATACGTTCTCCACCACGGTAGACCCCCAGACGGATACTGTCACCAACCTGAGCGGTACCCACGCGCTGTGCCAACTGCTGTGGATTCAGCACCCAGCGTCCATCCAACTTGAAGATCACATCACCTGCCTGCAACCCTGTGCGCTTGGCTGAACTATTGGGAAAGACTGAAGAGACAAAGGCTCCGTCAGTCACCTGCAGGTTAAGCTCATCCGCCAGCAGAGGATCGATCAGTGTGAGCTCTGCGCCCTCCACAACCGTTTTGCCTCCAGCGGCTATATTCAGCCCTAACATGGGGTTGGTGATAATCTGGGGAAGACTGAAGCCACTGCCACCATTCGGGGTTGCCAATGCGACCACATTGCCCTGTACAGCGCCCTGAATTTGGTGACAACTACTACAGACCATTGTGGCTCGACCATCGGCCAGATGGTTACCTGGGGGGGTTGCCTTTGCGGGAATCACTGGGGGGATACCTGTGCCTCTCATGGCGACATTACCGCCCATCGCTGCACCGCCGCCAATGATCTGGTGGCACATCTTGCACTCCATCTGCTTGCGACCATCATTGTGGTTGCCTGGAGGCGTGCTTCCTGCACGGATTGGTGGCGCGGCCTGAGCAGCCACGGTCATCCCCATACCGTTATTCGCCCCCCATGCCACCGGCTGCGGCTGTGGTTGGTTCTTTTTGAGTTGATCCTCAATAAAGAGCTTGGCCTGATTGATCGGTACCGCAAATCCGACCCCGGAGAATGCCCCGGTTGGAGTATAGATGGCGGTGTTGACACCAATTACAGAACCATCACGATCAACCAGTGGGCCACCAGAGTTACCCTGATTGATGGCTGCATCGGTCTGCAGCAGGTCTGGATGGGTCAAGTTATCAATCACCATCGATTTACGTCGTGCAGAGATAATACCGCGACTGACCGTTTGGTCGAGACCAAATGGGCTACCCAGCGCCAGTACCGACTGTGCAATCTCTACCAGATTACTATCTCCCAGTAGTGCGGGTGTCAGCGGAGCATCTGTTTTAATACGCAACAGTGCGAGATCTATTAGCTCATCCACTTTTACAGTCGATGCCGTATGGCGTTGTGTTCCCTGCGCACCAAAGGTGGTTACCTGAATACCGGTTGCCCCCTTGATCACATGGTAATTAGTAAGAATCAAACCATCTGGACTGACCACTACACCGGAACCGATACTCTCTGTCGAGACCCCAGAAGAGGGGTTTGCAAAATGTAGCAATCCATCTTGGGCTTGTGCTGGTGGAGTCGTTGCTGTTGTAGTCATCGCATTAATATTAACGACACTACCTCGCAACTGCTCTGCGACTAGGCGGAAACTACCTGGTGCATCCTCACCAGCATTGACATTCATCCCCATACCACCACGGGGCCGCTGCTGCATCATTGCAACCACTGCACCCTGTGCTGTACTGCCTATAATTTTGTGGCACTGTTCACAAGGGGGCTTATCACGGCCATCACGCTTGTGGTTTCCCGGGATTGGTGCATTGGGGCGAATGGGGGGAGCCGGTGCGGCTACGTTCATACCCATGGCTGCCCCAGGCTGCATCATCGCAACAGCTGCGGCTTGCGCAGGAGCCATCTGGTTAATCGGTGCCGAAGTGTGTAGCTTTCGCTCAGCCTGATAGGTGAGATAGTGATACTCATACACATAGACTGAAATCAGGATTGCCACAGCAACCCCACCTATCATAAATATATATTTACGCAGGTCTTTTCCGCAAGTAATCTGCGGATTTAAAAGCGAGTCAATCATTCGCTCTCCTTGTTGTCAGCTGAAGGCTTATGATCGGCTGCTACGGCTTCACCCGTGCTCTCTTTTTTCGCCTCTGTTCTCTTGGGGGTGGTTGGCTCATCGGCCAGATCCATCAGGTCTTCATCACTTTTATCTTGGTCCGCAACGGTTGCCACACGGCTTACACCAGCCATCAGTGCGACCATTCCAAACAGTAACAGCGCCAGCGGTACAATGCCTCTGAGTAACTCTTCAACGGAGTACCACCAAACCGACAGTCCCCATAACCCCAACGCAAAGGCGAGCAATCCTGCAATTATACTGGGCATCTACTGTTTCCTTCTCTCTAAACTGTTTATCGCACCATTGAAGGTGCACGCTACTGGATCTTTTTTCATGATGATAATCACTACTAGAAGTCGTACTCTACTGCGGGGTCCTGTCTTCGCGGAGGAATCGGCTCTTCACAACGCTGCATCACTGAAAAAGCGTAGAGCATGATAGCCAGATTTCCGATGCCCGTAAAGACGAATGGTGCATAAGGGCCAAAATAATCAAAGAGAAACCCGCCAATCTGTACAAAGAGAATCATTCCGATTCCCCCTACCGTATTGAAAGCACCCAGTACAGAGCCTCGCATCTCATCCGGAGCGAGGTCAATGGTTAGTACTTGAGGTGAGAGCAGCGTACCCGCCTGCCCTGCAGCAATCAGCATCGCCGGAATATAGATCTCCCACTGAAACGGGTTGACCACAAACCACATGGAGACAAATCCCATCCCGGAGAGGGACATGCTCAACACAATCGCTGGAAGACGTCCAAACTGTTGAATAAACCATCCCCACAAAGGGATAGTTAACAGAATCATCGCGCCAATAGAGCCAATCAAGAGACCACCTTGAGCCACGGCCTCCTCCTGAGTCAAACCGTGAATATCGGCAAAATAGACAAACCAGAGCATCAGAAAGAGCCCGATCAACACCATATCATTTCTTGAGGAGAAGGCAGAAGCAAAGGTGAGGCGCAAACGCGCATCCTCTTTTACCAGCTTCTTTACCTTCTTCCACGGAATTTTCACATCATCCAATTTCTTCGCCACATCGATCAGAGAACGATTTGCAAACCATGCCCCCAATAGTGCTACTGCTGCAACCAGATACATGGTTGCCATCAACCCCGCATGTTGAGGGATCTGCATAATCACCGCATAGACGAGGGTTGCGCCAAAGGACATCATGAAGGCCGCGTTAGCCATCATTCCCGCACGCCCTTTTTGGTCTGAAAAATCACCCGCCAAAGCAGCCAGTTGAGGCCAAACAGCGGCTGTTCCCAAAGACATGATGATGCGCATCAGATAGAAGATGGTGAGTCCACTCATCCCCAACCAGACACCAATCTCCAGACTGGAGGGGATCATCAAGGCTCCCACCGCTGCAAATAGGAAACCATAGATTACCACCGGCACACGACCATAACGGTCAGAGAGATACCCCAGATAGCCCACAAAAAGAAGATCCGCAACCTCGGTTACGGTCTGCACAGTTGCATTGACGGTGCCAGCACCATCTGCATCGATCCCGAGTACGGTACGCAGAAAGATGGGCTGAATCGCCAGCACCATCGTCATGAAGATCATGCAGATCGCAGAGAGCAAATAGAGTGTATTGCGGTGATACCCCTCAAGTTGCTGCTGCATTGTGTTACTGCCCTCTATTTCCATAAACAGGCGAGCCTCAATAACAGAGGCTCGTGTTTAAATCAGTTCGATACACCCCGCCCTAAAAACGGGTAGAGAGCGTGTAGATCAGCGGGAGTCTCCACGCCTTGTAGAAAATAACGGAGATCATCCCCCCTAAGGAGAAGATCAGTACCAAGGTTGCCAGACTACTAAAGAAGAATTTACCGATACCAGGAAGGTAGAGGGTAAAGATCGCAAGGATGCCCATAATCCAGATCACCAACCCCTGACGCGCATGAAAGTAGACATACTGGTCATCACGATTCATGATCAATGGGACAAAAACCAGAATCCCCAAATAGCTCATCATCGCCAAAACCTTGGACTTCATCCCACCACTACTCTGAATCACACCAGAAACCATGTTCTATTCCTCTACTAACGACTCAATACAAAAACTGTATCGGTTAACAATTACTCTGCAACAACCGTCTGCTCAGACTGTGCCTGCTCTTCAGCACTCAGCTCACCCTCTATTTTGCGGCTGCGATAGTAACCATAAGCTGCGGTAACACCTAAAACACCGACCAGCGCAGTTCCCCAAACACCAAGCCCTAACCCTAAACCCAGACCTGCTTTACTTGCTGTGGTACCACCGGTAGTCGCTGCGACCGTAACCATTTTGGCGTTACCCACAGCACCTGCAACGGGTGCAGCTTTGGCAGCCATAGCGCCCTTTGCCATCGGTGCTACAACAACATCGGCATTGGCCTGAACCATTGCAACTGTTTTAGCCTGTACTACACCACCATCCCAAGTGGGGACACCGCCAGCGACAGCACCTGTGCCGGCTTGAGCAACGGGTGTAACTGCGACTGGAGCCGCAGCAACCACACCTTGTGTTTTGGCTACAGCAGCTGGGGCCGCTACTTTAGCAGCAGCTACACCACTCGCTGACTTGGCTGCTGTGGCAGCAGCGGAGGGCTTCAGCACCAACCATGTACCTGCGTTATTACCACCCGCAACCATAGGTGCTTGCCCTATAGTGACTGTTTTACCAACCAGTGAACTTGCTGCAGGAGTTGCATTCGCCATCTTCAACGCAACCAAGTCGCCACCGCCTGCAGGCTGTAGGAATAGAGTTGAAGCCGCTGTTTTTCCAGCCATCATCGGCTTCACTACGGTAAAGTTTTGGCCCATCAATGCCGCAGCCTGTGCCCCCTGACGAGTACCTTCCAGCTTCAGCATGGTGGCAGAGGAGCCTACCAGTTTAGAGGTAGCACCCGCATGAACCGGCTGCATCATTAACCAATTATTGGTAACGCCAGCTCCAGCCATCATAGAAGGTTTACTTACCGCTACGGTCTTACCCACAAGAGTGGAGACATCGGCCATCTGCCTAGCACTCTCAATCTTCGCAGCAACCACATCACCGCCCGCGCTGGGAGTCAATGTAATCATTCCACCGCCACCAGCATTGGTGGCACTTGCAATCTGTCCCACTTTGAAGGTTTCACTTCCTGATGCCGCAAGCAGTTGCGTCAACTGGTTCGCTGTATCGACCTGAGCCATCATAATTTGATCTTGGACCACGGTGCTGCTCCTCTTAAACTTATTTAATTTTTTATTTTCACTGCTGAACTAAGCTGAGCTGAGCTGAGCTGAGCTGAGCTGAGCTGAGCTGAGCTGAGCTGAGCTG
>JABGQL010000068.1 GCA_018648825.1 Gammaproteobacteria bacterium | reverse complement strand
GATACGCTTATCCTCGAAAGTACCTATGGCGACAAAAACCACCAAGGGCGAAGAGAGCGCCGCAACCAACTGCTGAAAATCATCAAGCGTGCGGTTCGCAACAGCGGTGTAATCCTTATTCCCGCCTTCAGTATTGGGCGAACTCAAGAGCTGCTCTACGAGCTAGAGGAGTTGATCCACCGAGAGGAGATCGATTTTGAGGTGCTGGTTGACTCTCCACTGGCCGCAAAATTTACCGAAACCTATCGTGCTCTCAAACCCTATTGGGACCGAGAGGCCAAACAAAAACTAAAACGAGGTAGACACCCGTTAGCCTTCGAGCAGCTCTGGACTATCGATAACCATGAAACCCATCAGCAGACCGTTGAATACCTCAAAAAAACCGCAAAACCCACCATCGTTATCGCCGCCAGCGGCATGTGTAGTGGGGGCAGAATCGTCAACTACCTGAAGGCATTGATTGAAGACAAGCGCACCGATATCCTCTTTGTAGGCTATCAAGCACAAGGCACACCGGGGCGCGCTATCCAGAAGTATGGGCCAAGAGGCGGCTGGGTAGAGCTGGATGGAAAACGCTATACCATCAATGCGGAAACCTATACCGTTAGTGGCTATAGTGCCCATGCGGATCAGAAAAATTTGACCAACTTCATCAAGCGGATGCGTTATAAACCGAAAGAGGTGCGGCTGGTGCACGGAGATGAAAGCGCCAAAAAGAGCCTGCAGCAGCGCCTAAATACGCTGTTGCCTCAGAGTAAGGTTTGGATTCCCTGAAGAGTACAGTACTATCCCCTCTACTTATGCAGTTTAATATCCCCACTATCCTCACCCTGTTGCGGATCATCTTGATCCCCTTCTTTGTCGTCGCCTTCTACCTACCAATGGAGTGGGGGCGTAGCGCAGCCGCGCTCATCTTTGTGCTGGCAGGGGTTACCGACTGGCTAGATGGCTACCTAGCCAGGAAGTGGGACCAGACCTCCCCGTTTGGGGCCTTTCTTGATCCGGTTGCCGATAAACTGATGGTGGCCGCTGCGCTGCTGCTGGTCAGTGATGTGCCAGAGCTGACCGTTGTAGTTCCGGCAATTGTGATTATCGGGCGTGAGATCGCCATCTCTGCGCTGCGTGAATGGATGGCCGAGATGGGGGAGCGTGCCCATGTGGCGGTCTCGATGATCGGTAAAATCAAAACCACTGCACAGATGGCTGCGATCTTTCTGCTGCTCTACCAACAGCCGATAGGGCCTTTCCCTACTCAGGTTGTAGGGATGGTGCTGCTCTATGTGGCAATGGTGTTGACCCTCTGGTCTATGGCGATCTACCTGCGTGCTGCGTGGCCGATATTGAAGGGAGAGTCATGACAGAGTTAAAGAGTGAGCTGATTAAGGCATTGCAGGTATCAGGGCGTGTGCGTCTGGCAATCCTGTTTGGGTCTGTAGCAAAAGGGGAGGAGACAGCAGAGAGTGATCTTGATATTGCTCTGCTGATGGAGCAGGAATTATCAGTGGAAGCCAAAATGGAGTGGATTGAACAGTTAGCCAAGCTCTCTGGAAGACCCGTTGATTTGATAGATCTCCGTGTTGTGGGGGAGCCGTTATTGGGGCAAATTTTTCAAACGGGTGAGCGTCTGATAGGGAGTGATGGTGAATATGGAAAACTGCTGAGTCGACACCTGTTTGATCAGGCCGACTTTATGCCATATCGTCAAAGAATTCTAGATGAGAGAAGAGCG
>JABGQL010000056.1:4008-10320 GCA_018648825.1 Gammaproteobacteria bacterium | reverse complement strand
GTACCTCTGCAAGAGCGGCGCATTCTACAGATACCTCAGATTCTCGCAAGCTTTTATTTCAATTTCTTTACATTTTTTATTGAGCCGCCCTAACGGGCCACCCACTACTTTCAACTATCAACAGGATAGCGTGCTATTTTGCAGCTGGAAGCGTCTTCATATAGGTTGCAATCCCCTCTGCAGTTGCGGCATCCAACCCCACAAAGGCTGGCATGATAGGGCCGCCACTGCGAATCTTCGCAACCAACTCCTCTACACTCTTATCGGTACCATTCAGCTTAAACAGGAAACCAAACTTACCCGCTCCCTCTACCCCGTGACACCCTTGACACGCCTCCGCAAAGACTACATCAGGGGCTGACCCTGCAACGGGTGTATAGCTATTTTCCCCACCACAGCCACTCAGCAGCAGTGTTGCAGCAGCTATGGATACCATTGAAATCCGTCTATTCATCGTCAATTCCTTAAGTCTATTCAAAAGATGGCGCACAAGTTACCGTGATAGAGGAGAAAAATACAGCTAAAACATGATAAACATCAATTAACATTTTCGATGTTTTCATAAAATAACGCCATAGCCCTGCTACTTCCCCCCTGACCGGAGAGCACTAATTACGTTATTTAGAGAGTGGACTCAGAGTGCATCCATCAGGTAATCTTCTAGATCCTCATCCCCAGTCTCTAGCATCGCAAAGCTGCGAATTGAGATGCCCGCCTCATGCACTGTTGCCTTAGAACCACTCTGCAACGGATGCCAGCTAGGTAGTGGTTTTCCTTCATGAATCAAGCGATAACCACAAGTATCAGGCAACCAGTAGAACTCCGCCGTTCGCTCTGGCGTCAAATGGACACAGTTGGGTACGTTACGATTACGGTTACGGTAGTCACTACAGCTACACTGCTCTAGATCTAAAAGATGGCAAGCAACGGCGGTATAGTAAACCTCTCCGTTATCCTCATCCTCCAGCTTCTGTAGACAGCATCGCGCACAACCGTCACAGAGCGCCTCCCACTCCTCTGTGGATAGCTCTTGCAGTGGGTAACGCTCCCAGAAGCGCTCGCGCAACATCAATCAGCGTGAGGCCAGCTGCGCAATAGCAGCAACGCCCCCACCACCGTCACCGCACCACCGGTCATGGCAAACTCTCCAACCAGCAGTGCGCCGCTGATCAACATAGAGCCGCCTGCAACCGCGCTATAGGTGGTGTGACGACTACTCTTCAGCTCATCACGCACCTGCTGTAACTCTGTAGAACGCCACTCCAGTGAGAGTTTTCCCTGCTGCGCCTTATTCAGTAGATCAATGACTACCCTCGGCACCTCTGGAATCTGCTCCAGCAGGTCTGGGGTCTCACTCATCACCTTGCGCTTCAGCCCATCAAACCCCTTGCGGTCTCGAATCCAGTTTTCGAGGAAGGGTTTCGCGGTATCCCACAAATCCAGGTCAGGATAGAGCTGCTTCCCCAGCCCCTCAATATAGAGCAGGGTCTTTTGTAACAGCACCAACTGTGGCTGTACCTCCATCCCGAAACGACGTCCAGTACGGAACAGTTTCAGCAACAGCAGCGCGAAGGAGATCTCACTGAAGGGGCGCTCAAAAATCGGCTCACAGACACTGCGGAAGGCGGCCTCCAACTCATCAGGGCGCGTAGTGACCGGCACCCATCCAGACTCTAGATGAAGCATCGCTACACGACGGTAATCTCGATTAAAGAAGGCGAGGAAATTTTCAGCCAGATAGCGCTGATCACCCTCAGTTAGGCTACCGACAATACCGAAGTCAACCGCCACATATTTCGGGTAGGCGGGGTTATCAGTATCCACCATAATATTACCAGGGTGCATATCGGCGTGAAAGAAGTTATCGCGAAAGACTTGGGTAAAGAAGATCTCTACCCCCATCTCAGCCAGCCGCTTCATATCTACACCCAACTCACGTAACGTCTGCAGCTCGCCCACCGGCACACCACGCACTTGGCTCATCACCAAAATACGCTCGCGGGTCAGCTCCCAATCAACCTCTGGCACGGTAAGCACATGCTCGCCTTTGGAGAAGTTGCGCCCCACCTGAGAGAGGTTGGCCGCCTCACGCATCATATCCAACTCATCGAGGATGGTCTGCTCATAATCGGCAACAATCTGCTTGAGGTGGAGACGCCGCCCTTCAGCCCAGTAGCGCTCGGCCAGTGCCGCCATCTGCTTGGCAAGGCCAACATCTCGACGAATCTGCCGCTCGATATCGGGGCGCACCACCTTTATCACCACCTCCGCCCCCTCTTTGGTTCGTGCCGTATGCACCTGCGCGATAGAGGCAGAAGCGAGCGGCGTCTCATCAAAGGAGTCAAAGAGGTTCCCTATTTGGTCCCCTAACGTCTCTTCAATGATCTGTTTTGCCTGCTCACCAGAGAAGGGGGGGACCGCATCTTGCAACTTGGCCAGTTCATCCGCAATCTCATCAGGCAACAGATCACGCCGAGTGGAAAACATCTGTCCCAGCTTAACGAAAACCGGTCCCAAATCCTCCAGCGCACGACGGATACGCTCCCCTTCGGTTCCACAGTCTCTACGTACCCAGTAGAAGGGGGAGAGGTAGAGCAAGAAACGCAGAGGTCGAAACAGGTGTAGGGTAAAAATAATCTCATCCAGCCGATGGCGAGCCAGCACCCGCTGAATCACCAACAGACGGAATAGCTGTCGAGGACGAATCATTACTGCTTAAAGCCGCGATGTAACGCAACAACACCGCCCGTCATATTGAAGTACTCGGTACGGTTAAAGCCCGCCTCGTCCATCATCCCACGCAGGGTCTCTTGATCAGGGTGCATACGGATCGACTCTGCCAGATAGCGGTAGCTCTCTTCATCATTGGCGACGACCTTGCCAATCACGGGCAGAATATTGAAGGAGTAGAAGTCATAAACAGAGCGGAACTTCTCATTGGTGGGCTTAGAAAATTCCAGCACCAGCAGTCGGCCACCCGGCTTAAGCGCCTTGTAGATAGCCCGTAGCGCCTTATCTTTATCGGTCACATTACGCAGCCCGAAAGAGATGGTGATGCAGTCAAAACTATTATCGGGGAAGGGGATCTGCTCTGCGTTAATTTGTACATACTCAACGTTACCCAGCACCCCTTCGTTAACCAACCGCTCGCGGCCATTATGCAGCATGCTCTGGTTGATATCCGATAGCACCACCCGCCCTTTGGGGCCAACAATCCTGGCAAACTGTAGCGAGAGATCTCCGGTACCTCCTGCAAGGTCGAGCACCTCCCACCCTTCGCGGGCACCACTAAGCTCAATCGCCTGCTTCTTCCAGAGCCGATGAACCCCCATCGACATCAGATCATTCATCACATCATATTTACTGGCAACAGAGTCGAAGACACCACGCACCCGGCTCGCCTTCTCACCTACGGCGACATCTTCATACCCAAAGTGTGTAGTCTCTTCTTTCATTCTTTTTTCCAATAGCTAAATCGGTCTATTCAACGGCAAGGGCTTCGCCCCCCCCCTGCAAGGAGGAGGTTGCGGCGTATTTATGTGGCCAGTCGCTCTGAGGTGGTCATGCGCTGAATGCCCTCGGCCTCCAGCTTAGAGAGGTAATCTTGCCAATACTCCTCCATGCGCTCACCCAGTGTATGGAGCCAATCCCAAGAGTAGATTCCCGTATCATGCCCGTCATCAAATTTGAGTGAGACTGCATAGTTGCCCACAGGATCAATCTTCTCAATAGCTACATCCTCCTTGCCCACCTGCAGCACCTCTTCACCCGGCGCATGACCGCGCACCTCGGCAGAGGGAGAGTAGACGCGCAAGAACTCTGCCGTGTAGTCCCAAGACTTTCCATCTGTGTAAGTCAAAGTGAGGGTCCGCGACTCCTTGTCATAACGGATCTCTGTTGGGGTGATATCTTTTTTCTTTTCGCTCATTGGTACAACTCCTTGAAACCATGCTCCTCAAAACAGGATATGCGTATTATCTAAATCTTACAAAATATAGCGACTGAGGTCTTCATTCTCTGCCAGTTCGGAGAGGTGCTTATTAACGTACTCTGCATCAATCACCACCGACTCTCCTGTGCGGTCTGTCGCCTCAAAAGAGATCTCCTCCAGTAGCCGCTCCATCACGGTATGCAGGCGACGGGCACCGATATTCTCGGTACGCTCATTCACCTGCCAAGAAAATTCTGCAATGCGGAGGATGCCAGACTCATCAAAACCCAAATCAACGCCATCAGTCTTCATCAGTGCGATGTACTGCTCAGTGAGTGAGGCATCTGGCTCTGAGAGAATTTTGGTAAAGTCCTCTACACTCAACGCCTCCAGCTCCACACGAATGGGCAGACGACCCTGTAGCTCGGGAATCAGATCTGAAGGCTTGGAGAGATGGAACGCACCCGAAGCGATAAACAGCACATGGTCGGTTTTGATCATGCCGTATTTGGTACTGACGGTACTTCCCTCCACCAGCGGCAACAGATCACGCTGCACCCCTTCACGAGAGACCTCACCACCACTGCTCCCCTCACTACGCTGCGCCACCTTGTCGATCTCATCCAAAAAGACGATACCATTTTGCTCTACACTATCAATGGCGCGGGATTTGATCTCCTCATCATCCACCATCTTGTGAGACTCTTCCTCGACCAAAAGCTTGAGCGCATCCTTGACTCGCATCTTTTTGGGCTTGGGCGGCTTGCCACCCAGGTTCTGAAACATCCCCTGTAGTTGAGAGGTCATCTCCTCCATGCCGGGAGGCCCCATAATCTCGACCCCTACGTTAGGGGCGGCGACTTCGATCTCAATCTCACGCTCATCCAGATCACCTTCACGCAACTTCTTGCGGAATTTCTGCCGTGTAGGCGACTCCTCTGGCTCACTCTCTTCAGCATCAAAACTGCTGCCACGCACTGGAGGAAGCAGTGCATCCAACACCCGCTCTTCCGCCGCGTCTTCGGCACGCACTTTGACCCCAGCAACTGCATCTTCACGCACCTTTTTGATTGCGATATCCGCGAGGTCGCGCACGATAGACTCTACATCACGCCCGACATAGCCCACCTCAGTAAACTTGGTCGCCTCAATTTTGATAAAGGGGGCATTCGCGAGTCGTGCCAGACGACGTGCAATCTCGGTCTTGCCTACACCAGTAGGGCCGATCATCAAGATATTTTTGGGGGTAATCTCATAACGCAGGTCATCACTCACCTGCATCCGCCGCCAGCGGTTGCGCAGTGCAATCGCTACCGCACGCTTAGCATCACTCTGGCCGACAATATGCTTGTCCAACTCGTGAACGATCTCCCTTGGAGTCAATTCATTCATACGTATTTAGTCCATTTCAAAATTCGAAAATTTAACAGGGTTATTCGCCTTCCTGCTCGTCGCCCAGCTCTTCAATCACCAAGCTTCGGTTGGTAAAGACACAGATATCTGCAGCAATCCCCATACTCTTCTCAATAATTGCTTTGGCATCGAGGTCACTGTTCTCTAACAGCGCACGAGCCGCTGAGAGCGCATAGTGCCCACCAGAGCCGATCGCTACAGCACCATGCTCCGGCTCGATCACATCACCATTTCCGGTGATCACTAAAGTCTCATTCTCATCAGCCACTAGCAGCAGCGCCTCTAGGCGACGCAGCATGCGATCGGTACGCCAATCTTTCGCCAGCTCTACCGCCGAGCGCACCATATGGCCGGAGTACTTCTCCAGCTTGCCCTCAAAGCGCTCAATCAAGGTAAAGGCATCGGCGGTACCCCCTGCAAAACCGGCGATCACCTTATCGTGATAGAGGCGACGAATCTTACGCGCATTCCCCTTCATCACCGTATTACCCATTGAGACCTGTCCATCCCCACCGATTACCACATGGTTGTCGCGGCGGACGCACAAAATCGTTGTTCCGTGATACTGCTCCATATTCCTGTCACTACTCTTGTTGCAAAGAAAGGAGGCGAATTCTACCGCAAACCACTATTCTCTGCCGCTATTGTCCGCTTCCGTTGGAACAAACCCTTTCACCTTGCTCTTCTGCTTTGCCCTAGGGTGCGCCCGATCATAGACCTCAGCCAGATGCTGAAAGTCGAGATGGGTATAGATCTGTGTGGTACTGACATTCTCATGCCCCAACATCTCCTGTACTGCGCGTAGATTTCCACTCGACTCCAGCAGGTGGCTGGCGAATGAGTGCCGCAACAGATGAGGATAGACACGCTGACTGATCCCCTTCTCTTTAGCCAGCTTAGAGAGACGCTGCTGGATAGTACGGGCTGCAACCCTCCCGCCACGCTGCCCAACAAACAACGCATCTTCC
>JABGQL010000056.1:2769-3908 GCA_018648825.1 Gammaproteobacteria bacterium | reverse complement strand
GAGAGAAAAGAGGCGATCCAGCCGCTGAGTGAGCAATCTTTAGGGGGTGCCACAGCGCTGTAGCGCTCGACTTACCAGCGCCGAGAGTTGGACCAGAAAGTGGGTGCCCATTTTGTCGTGATACTGCTCTGGGTCTGAGCTACCCAGTGCCACCAACCCTTGCGCGCCAAACTCACCCAACGGCAGTAGCGCAACGGAGGCGCCATGCTCCATCTCCTCTCCAAACAAGGCGTGGCGCTGCTCCTCTTCTAATTGACCACAGAAGGGGACACTGTCACGCATCAGCGCTTCAAACAGCTCATGACTCTCTTCGGTCTCACCATGCGGCAGCAGTATTACCACCTGATCGATCCCAAACTGTTCACGCAGGCTCTCGTAGAGGGAGGCGATGACATCGTCATGATCTTCACACTCTAGCAGCTCCAACGAAAGGTGCTGCATGCTGTCGCTAAGCTTATGATTATCACGCGCAACCTGAACCAGCCCCCGAATCTCTCGGTGCAGCTGGCGATTCTCCTGCCGCAACAGATTAACCTGTCGCTCAATCAGCGAAGTTGCACCACCACTCTCGTGCGGAATCTCCATCTCTCGCAACAGCACCGGCTGATCCACAAAAAAGTCACGATGCTGCTGCAGATAGGCGACTACCTGATCTAGCTCTACCAATTCACTCATAACTCAATCACCCCTTCAAATACGCTCTCGGCTGGCCCAGTCATCATCACAGGACTCTCTCCCCCTTCCCAACGGATAGAGAGTTCACCACCCAACAGGGTCGCCTTCACCTCATGATCCAACTTACCCTGCAGAATACCTGCAACCACTGCGGCACAAGTTCCTGTACCACAAGCCAAGGTCTCTCCTGCGCCCCGTTCATAGACACGCAGCTTAATCTCAGAGCGACTCATGATCTGCATAAACCCAACATTCACCCGCTGCGGGAAACGGGAGTGAGACTCCAGTTTGGGACCTAGCTGTTCAACCACCTCATCGGTGAGTTTATCGACGGTCACCACCACATGAGGATTACCCATCGATACCGCGCCGACAGAATAGGTTTCACCTTCTACATCCAAACTATACTGTTGAGCCTGCGTATCAGCAGTAAAGGGGATCGCCTGCGGATCGAGAACCGGAGC
>JABGQL010000056.1:0-2669 GCA_018648825.1 Gammaproteobacteria bacterium | reverse complement strand
GTTGAGCCTGCGTATCAGCAGTAAAGGGGATCGCCTGCGGATCGAGAACCGGAGCACCCATATTGACTGTAACCCAGCCATTGGGCTCTCTCTTCAAGAGGATAGTGCCACTCGCTGTCTCAACCGCCACCTCCTCTTTTTCACTCAACCCTTTGTCATGGACAAAGCGCGCAAAGCAGCGTGCGCCATTGCCACACTGCTCAACCTCGCCACCATCCGCATTCCAGATACGGTAACGGAAGTCGGTCTCTTCGTTGCGTGGCGGCTCGACCAACAGCAGCTGGTCACAGCCCACACCGAAATTGCGGTCTGCAAGAGTGCGTACCTGCTCGGTGGTCGGCTCAAACGATTCGGTGATAGCATCGATGACCACAAAGTCATTTCCCAGCCCGTGCATTTTGGTGAATCGTACCCTGCTCATATTGACCTACTCATAATCGCTTTACTCATATCCACTTATTCTGGGATGTGCTCGCCCGCATAGAGGGACTCGATGGTTTCGCGTTCACGGACCAGCCACTGCTGGTCACCGCGCACCATCACCTCTGCCGCACGAGGACGAGAGTTGTAAGTGGAGCTCATCACAAAGCCGTAGGCTCCAGAAGAGAGTACCGCGAGACAGTCACCCGACTGCACATTCAACGCTCGCTCCTTACCCAGAAAGTCTCCCGTCTCACAGATCGGCCCGACCACATCATAGGTGGTCGAATCACCCTCACTACGCATCTCTACCGGTACAATATTCTGCCAGGCACTGTAGAGCGCCGGGCGAATCAGGTCATTCATCGCCCCATCAACAATACAGAAGTTCTTCTCTTCTCCCTGCTTCAGAAACTCCACGGTGGTCAACATCACTCCGGCATTGCCGACCATCGCCCGCCCTGGCTCCATAATAATCTCAAGAGAGCGCCCCTCTAACTTGGCGGTGACCGCCTGCACATAGGCTTGTGGCGTGGGTGGGTTGTCATCTTGGTAATCAATCCCCAAGCCACCACCGACATCGATGTGGTGCAGGTTGATCCCCGCCTCGGCCAGCTGATCAACCAACAGTAGTACGCGATCCAATGCATCTTCAAAGGGGGTCAGCTCCGTCAGCTGTGAACCGATATGACAATCAATACCGACGACATCCAGATGAGGGAGCAGTGCCGCCTCTTTATAGACCCGCAACGCCTCATCGATGGTGACACCAAACTTATTCGAGCGCAGCCCCGTCGAGATATAGGGGTGTGTACCCGCATCCACATCAGGGTTGACACGCAGAGAGACGGGGGCCTTTACCCCTACCTCTGCTGCCACCTCATTGACCCGCTGCAGCTCTGCCTCAGATTCAATATTGAAGCAGCGAATACCCACCTCAAGAGCGCGGCGAATCTCATCTGGGCGCTTGCCAACACCAGAGAAGACCACCTTGCCCGCATCACCGCCCGCCTTCAGTACACGTTCCAGCTCACCCACAGAGACAATATCAAAACCAGCCCCCAGCTTTGCCAACAGCGCCAGCACCGCCAGATTAGAGTTGGCCTTAACTGCGAAACAGATCAGGTGATCTTGCCCACTAAAACCAGACTCGTAGGCACTCCACTGATCGCGAATCGCATTTTCGGAGTAGACAAACAGCGGGGTTCCGTACTGCTTTGCCAATGAGTGCAGGGAGAGAGACTCCACATAGAGGGAGCCCCCATTTCTTTCGATATAGGGATACATGAGTTTGGACTTCCTTGAATTACTTGGTTTGCTGCTGCAGGATCAGCTGCCCCAGATCGTAGCGAATACGATTGACCTGTTTCAGCGCCTCATCGGCTGCTTCCGTTTTACCTGCTGCCCTCAACGTCTGCTCACTCGCCTCTTGCTGGGCCAGCTGCGCACGCAGCTCTTGCTCCTGCTGGTGGCGTTGGCGTAAGACGCTTGCCTCACTGCGCAACTGCTCTGCCCGCGCTTCTGTAGATGCCTGATTTGCCTGCTGCTCTAACTGTTCTGCCTTGAGGTTATCCGGCAGATAGAGTTCGCCCGACTGACCACACCCCACCAATGCAATCAGCACCGGCACCATCCATACAAAGTTTTTTGTGTTCATATTCGTAAGTATAAACTTCACTCTCGGTGGAAACCATAGCTGATGGTTATTCGGTCTAAATTCGAGGAGAATTTTAGGGATCAATTGATAAACGGATTGGAGCGCCGCTCCTCTCCAAAGGTAGAGATAGGGCCATGACCCGGCACAAACTCTATATCGTCCCCCAAAGGGAACAGCTTATTGTTGATCGAATCCAATAACTGCTGATGGTCACCGCGCGGAAAATCACTTCGCCCGATGCTACCTTGAAATAGCACGTCTCCGACAAATGCCAGACGCGCCTCCGTATGCACAAAAACCACATGACCCGGCGTATGCCCAGGGCAGTGATGCACATCCAGTGGATGCTCCCCAAACTGCACCACATCACCTTGATTAAGCAACTGGTCAGGGGTAACACTACGGCCATCCAGCCGATATTGTGCGCTCCACTCTGGAATCGATTCCAGCAAAAACTCATCCTCTTGGTGGGGACCTATAACCGGAATACCCCAGAACTCAGCCAGCTCTGCCGCAGCACCCGCATGGTCAAAATGACCGTGCGTCAGCAGCAACTTCACTGGCTTCACCTGTAGCTCGGCAACACGGCTTT
>JABGQL010000088.1:5871-10327 GCA_018648825.1 Gammaproteobacteria bacterium | reverse complement strand
AATGGAGATTTTTCCATACGCATTCGCGCGTAAACAGGGGGTGGTTTATGCCCCCAGTGATGAAGAGGCAACCGTACATTTTCGTGATGGGGTCTCTTGGTCAGCCATTGCAGAGGCTCAGCGAATTCTGGGTAGTGAAATCCGTTTACAACGTGTAGATGAGGATGCATTTGATCAGATTCTGCGTCAGGTTTATGAGAGTGGCTCTAAGACATCAATGGATTCAATGGAGGGGCTTGGGGACAATCTAGATCTCTTCTCGGTTGCTGAGGAGTTGAGCCAGCCTGAAGACCTGCTTGATGCGGATGATGATGCCCCTATTATTCGCCTTATCAACGCACTGTTGACAGAGGCGATTAAACAGGGGGCCTCTGACATTCACCTTGAACCTTATGAGAATCGACTCTCTGTCCGTTTTCGTATTGACGGAGTATTGCGGGAAATTCTTCAACCCAACCGCTCACTGGCCCCACTTCTCTCATCCCGTGTCAAGGTGATGGCTAAATTGGATATTGCCGAGAAAAGACTTCCGCAAGATGGGCGTATTGCCCTGAGAATTGGTGGCCGCCCAGTAGATGTGCGAGTATCAACCATGCCAACCGGCTTTGGTGAGCGCATTGTGATGCGAATTCTTGATAAGCAGGCGGGGCGACTTACCTTGGAACATCTTGGTTTTTCTGACCAGGCAAGAGAGCGGATCGAGTCGGTTATTCAGCGTCCTCATGGAATTATCCTAGTGACCGGTCCTACCGGGTCCGGAAAATCTACCTCACTCTACTCTATCTTGATGCGCCTCAATGATCGGGTGCGAAATATCATGACAGTAGAAGATCCTATTGAATACAATCTAGACGGGATCAGCCAGACCAACGTTAATACCAAAGTAGATATGAGTTTTGCTCGTGGTCTGCGGGCTATTCTGCGTCAGGACCCAGATGTAGTGATGGTGGGTGAAGTGAGAGATTTGGAGACGGCACAGATCTCGGTACAGGCGAGCCTTACAGGGCATCTGGTGCTCTCCACCCTGCATACCAATAGCGCCATCGGTGCAGTGACTCGACTGCGTGATATGGGGATTGAACCCTTTCTGCTCTCCTCCAGCTTAATTGGGGTGGTTTCACAGCGCTTGGTGCGTACTCTCTGTGGCTGCAAACGCTCTTATCAAGGGAGTCATTCTGATTATGAACTGCTGGGTTGCAATGTCGAGAGCGAAGCAGCGCCCCTTCTTTATGAGCCGGTGGGCTGTGAGGCGTGTAACCATACGGGCTATCGCGGGCGTTCAGGAATCTATGAGGTCGTGACTATAGATGAGCAACTGCGTGCTCTGATCCATGATGAGTCGGGGGAACAGGCGATGGAAAACTACGCGCGGCAAACCAGCCCAAGCCTCTTTATGGATGGAACTCGTCGAATCCTTAATGGAGAGACCTCGCTGGAAGAGGTGTTGCGTGTAGTGAGAGATGAATAGTGCCAGCCTTTGAGTATCAGGTAGTCGACCCTGCCGGTAAAACTAAAAAAGGGGTAATTGAGGCAGATACGGCACGTCATGCCCGCTCACTACTGCGTGAGCAGGGCGGCACTCCAGTTGCAATTGAAGAGGTTGCGTCTAGAGAGGGAGGAGGAGATGCTCGATCAACAAGCTGGGGGTTAAACAGAGGCATCGCCACCCCCGACCTTGCACTGATGACCCGTCAGTTGGCTACCTTGATTCAGTCAGGCATCCCTCTTGAAGAGGCACTGTTGGTGGTCTCTGAGCAGATGGGTAAATCCAGAATCGAGAGCATAGTGATGGCGATCCGTTCTCGTGTGCTGGAGGGACACTCCTTTGCAGTTGCACTAGCTGATTTTCCTCACATTTTTAGTGAGCTTTATAGGGCAACTGTTGAAGCGGGTGAACAGACAGGCTACCTAGATCGAGTATTGGAGCGGCTGGCTGATTACACCGAGGCGAGGCAGAAGCTGCAGCAGAAAATTGGGGTGGCACTACTCTATCCTGTGATGATCTCAATTGTTGCAATCTTGGTTGTTACTGCACTGCTTGCTTATGTAGTTCCTCAAGTAGTTCAAGTGTTTGACTCGATTGATCAGCAACTGCCTGCACTAACCGTTGGGTTGATTGCAACCAGTGATTTTATTGTAGATTACGGGCTCTATCTTTTTTTGGCACTTGCGGTATCAACCCTGCTCTTCAAAGTTGCCCTGCGTAGCGAAGTGGCAAGACGCTGGTACCACCGCCTGTTACTAAAAATTCCACTTGTGGGACGAGTGGTGCGTGGTAGCAATACCGCTCGTTTTACTCGAACCTTGAGTATTTTATCCGCCAGCGGAGTACCGGTATTGGAGGCGCTGAAAATCTCTTCAAAGGTAGTTACAAACCTGCCAATGAAGGAGATCATTGAGCGAGCAGCCAAACAGGTCAGTGAAGGGGGGGCTGTCCACGAGTCACTCAACCAAGGAAAGATTTTCCCACCAATGACCATTCATCTGATTGCCAGTGGTGAAGCGAGTGGTAAACTGGACGATATGTTGCAGCGAGCCTCGGTGCAGCAAGAAGAGGAGCTGGAATCTCTGATTGCAGGAATGACAGGGCTGTTTGAACCATTGATGATTCTGGTGATGGGTGGGATTGTGTTAACCATTGTGGTAGCTATCCTGCTCCCTATTTTTGATTTGAACCAGTTGGTTCAATAGCAATGGTTGGTGGCTATATTTTGTATGGAACGAAAGTGTAAGTAGAGATAAATGGAAATGATAAATAGTAGAAGAGAGCAATCCTTTTGTGGGCATAGCCGACAATCGGGATTTACTCTGATAGAGGTTATGGTTGTAGTTGTTATTTTAGGAATTTTGGCAGCTATTGTTGTGCCTCGGGTAATGGATCGACCGGATGCCGCCCGCATCACCAAAGCACGGCAGGATATTCGAGCCATTGAGAGTGCTCTTAACCTCTATAAACTGGATAACTATAGCTATCCCAGTACGGATCAAGGGGTAGAGGCCTTGGTCACGAAACCTGAAGGGGTGCCAGAGGCACCCAACTGGAAACGTGGAGGCTATATTGATCGTATACCAAAAGACCCATGGGGAAGAGAGTACCAGTACTTGAATCCTGGTGTTCATGGAGAGTTTGACCTCTACTCAAATGGAGCAGATGGTGAAGCAGACGGAGAGGGGTACAATGCAGATGTTGGTAACTGGAATCTAAATGGTTAACGATGATAATGCTACTTAGACAATGGCGCACCATATTGGGGCTACTCTGTTCTCTGCTAGTGACAGGAGAGAGTGCGGCTGAAACAATCTCACTGCATAAAGGGTGGAACCTAGTTAGCTCATCTCTACAGCAGAGGATAGCTGAAAAGGGCGCAGAGTCGATTGATAAAGTGGTTGCATTTGATCGTCTGAGCCAAGATTGGAGTCTACTAGAAACAGTCTCATCACCAGCGGCACATCAGGGGGCATGGCTGCATAGTTCCAGCGACGAAGATCTGCAGCTGAGTGGCAATGAGGCTGCTGTATCCATGGGGGTGATCCAGTCTACATGGATGGCTATTGGGGAAATGGGATCAGCCAATGGCGAGGAGTGGATTGCCAAGATCACCGCAGAGCTTAAAATGCTCTCTGCAGAATTGCAGCTCTCTCAGCTATACACCTATTCCAAGAGTGGCTGGAGGCATTTTGAGCCAACTAATAAGATAGGAGATCTTGGCACATTGCACGATGGGGATACAGTGTGGGCCTTGGTGACAGCAGGTTACGCAGTACAAGAGGACCACACACTGCAGTTTCAGCCGCTGATAATGGGGTTAAGTGATAGCTCAGCAGTTGACTACCAAATGGTTGAGCAGGCAGAAAAAGGGATTGTTCGTGCTACAAGCTTGAGTGATGATGGGTGGAGTTATACCCCCTTTGCTGGAGCAGTGGGGAGCGACCAATTCATCTATAGCGCGAAGCAGGGGGGGCAGGAGCGACTGGTGACGGTGGAGATTGAGATTAAAGCCGAGAATGATCCGCCTGTTGTAGTGAATGAGGCATTCTCCGTTGCATTAGGTGAGAAGAAAGATATTGGAGATCTGCTACAAAATGACTCTGATGAAGATGGGGATACGTTAACCATCACCGCATTTTCCCAACCCAAGAAAGGGACGGTAACAGAACTCGAGGGGCGCTATTACTACCAATCCAACTCTGACAGTGCGCAGGATTCCGGTTTTGAAGACACCTTTACCTATACCGTTTCTGATGGCTCGACAGAGGTTGAAGGGGTCGTGACAATCTTGCTCACCCAAGCGAATCAAATGTATAAAATTACCGGCACAATTCTGGCGAGTGCAGGAACTCAGGTTGATGGAGATGTGAACCACCCGGATGCAGCATGCAATTTTAATGGCTCCAGTGAAGATAAATTTATCCAGGATATTTCAAACCCGTCAACAGTGGGTGGGTATGTAAGAGG
>JABGQL010000088.1:2192-5771 GCA_018648825.1 Gammaproteobacteria bacterium | reverse complement strand
AGGTGCCTCAAACTATGTGTTGACGGTGGGGCAGGCCACTGTAGCGAGCAGCTCACTCAAACCCGTCTCGTCAATGAATCTGAACACGGAATTTGTTCCCGGAGAGGTCGTGTTGCGGCAGCACCTAGGAAAACAGCTGGGGCGGCGACTCTCATCAGCACTGGACACGTTGAGTCTGGAAAAGGGCTCAGTTGCAGATCCGCTGCAGCGCAGTGCACTTTATCGAGTTGCCAAAGATTCACAGGGGCGAAGGCTCTATCGAAAACAGGACCATACCGATCAGATTGCAGAGTTCTTAAAATTGGATGCAGAGCAGCATGAAAAATTGAAAACAATCTACATGATCAAAAGTCTGCAGAAAGAGGATGGAGTGAAATATGCGGAGCCAAACTATATCCTGCATCATGGCACAACAGGTCTGGAACTGAATGAGCCCAATGATCAACACTATCCAAAACAGTGGCACTATCCGATGATCAACTTGCCTTATGCATGGAGTATGAGCACAGCTGAAAATAGACCGGTGGTTGCTGTAATTGATACAGGTGTTCTACTGGAGCATCCAGACCTAAAGGGACAGTTGATTACTGGGTATGATTTTATCGGCACATCAGCGAGCAGTGGAGATGGTGATGGATATGATGACAACCCCAATGACGACGGGGATGGAGACCTAAGTGAGGGTGGAGACCACCCCAGTAGCTTCCATGGTACGCATGTTGCAGGAACAATTGCAGCCGCATCCAACAATCAAAGTGGCCTCTCAGGAGTTGCATGGGGAGCCAAAATAATGCCATTGAGAGCGCTTGGGAAGAAGGGAGGGACCTCCAACGATATTGAGCAAGCAATGCGTTATGCAGGGGGGCTGGAAAATGACTCTGGAACAGTGCCAGAAGAGATCGCGGATGTAATCAATATGAGTCTGGGTGGCCCTGGTTACTCCAGTTCAAACCAGGAGGTGATTACAGAACTTAGAAAAAATGGGATAACAGTTGTGGCGGCTGCGGGCAACTCGGCAAGTGCTTCACCGTTTTATCCTGCATCATATGATGGGGTGATCTCTGTCAGTGCAGTAGGATTTGATCAGTCAAAGCTGGCCTACTACTCAAACTATGGCCCCTTTATTGATCTCACAGCCCCCGGAGGAGATCTTACCGTAGATGCAAACAGTGATGGTGTGAAGGATGGTATTTTGAGCACTATGGGGAGTGAGCAGGGGGGGCAGGTGGAGTTCCTGTTCAGTTATTCTCAGGGCACATCGATGGCCTCCCCCCATGTCGCAGGCGTGGTTGCTCTAATGCGTTCAGTCAACCCAACAATCAGCCCGGAAGCCGTAGATGCACTGATCTCAAGTGGAGAGATTACTCAAGACCTAGGGGGGCAGGGGCGTGATGATTACTTCGGTTACGGACTGATTGATGCCTACAAGGCGGTGGTTGCGGCATCCCAACTCAGTGATACAGAGTCTAAATTCGAGCTCAAACCGGTGTTGACAGTGAGTCCAGCGGTAGTGAACTTTGGAATCTCCAGTGCGCGTGAGACTGTTCGCTTGAGCAACTCAACAGGAGGAGAACTTGTCATAAATTCAGTACAAGAGACAGCAGACTGGTTGAAAATCGAACCGCCAAGCTCAGAGCAGAGTGGGTTGGGTGAGTATACCCTGGTTGTAGACCGTGATTTACTGGAGATAGGACCACATACAACAACGGTTGAGATTAACTCCTCAGTAGGAGACCTCAGCTTGTCCGTAGTTGTACAAAAAGTCTCCTCAGAGATCCCCGCAAATGCGGGTTATCAAACGGTATTGCTGATCAATACTGAAACGAACGAGGTTAGGCACGTTACGCTTGGTGATGCGGGTAGTAATGGGGAGTATGACTACTCATTTGAAGCGCCAGAAGGGTCATATATTCTGTTAGCAGGAACTGATAACGATTTTGATAAAGAGATCTGTGATGCGGGAGAGGCGTGTGGGGCCTACCCTATCTATGATTTGACAGCGATGCTACAAAACCCAATCCAAATCAACCAAGACAGTGTTTTTGACTTCAAAACCAGTTTTGATATTCGTGTTCGATCATCCTCTTCGGCCTCTAACGCTGCGAGTGCACCGAGTGCAGCTGAAGGGTTTAAACTGCCTGCTACTGCACCATAATAACAGCTCAAACGCCCTCAATCTTGCAAGGGGAGGGCTGGGGTAGGGGTGGAAACTGACGATACTTATGCAACGATTAATACCAAGAGCTAAACAGCAACAGAGAGGCTTTACCCTGATTGAGGTGATTCTGGTGGTACTTATTGTCGGTATCATCATCTCCATGGCCGGCCTCTCAGTCAACCAAGGGGGGATAGAGAGACTGCTTGCAGAGGATGCAAAAGGGGTTGCTGCAAAACTGAAACTACTTTCTGAGGAGGCCACTCTAACCGGGCACCAGTACGCAATTCGTATCCATCAACAGGGGATGGAGTACTGGTTGTATGAGGAACAAAACTGGTTGCCGCTAAAAGGAGACAGAGCCTATCGACCCAAGCAATGGAAAGGCGCTTACCGTATAGCACTAAAGGTTGAGGAAGATAAGGCCGAAATCCCTCCAAAGGATGCACTGCAACCGGTTCCTCAGATCTACTTTTTCTCTAGTGGAGAGTTGACAGCATTTACCCTGTTACTTGCATTAGATGATAGCGTAACCTCGGAACACACACCATCTTGGTTAATTCAAGGGGTGCCCACAGGAAAGATAGAGGTCAGGAGGGCGAGCGAGGAAGAGATTGGCTATAGCGCTCTCTAGGAGTAAGGCGACCGGACAGCGGCGTTGTTGCACAGCAAATAGATTTATATCAATATATAGCTGATGGTAAAGCCTTAATTTGTAATAATTTGTAATATCAGTGACGGGTGATCAGGTGCACTATAAGCTATATCAAAAAATTATAAAAAATTGAATGGTCTGACGGTTGTTAACGCTGGAGACCATCTTATTTAGAGATCTTGGATAATGCTAAAACCCTTGAAAAAATCACTACTACTGATGCTGCTAACGATTAGCATAACAGTGCCACTTTTCTCACATGCAGCAATTCCGAGCAAGGATATAGATCTTACAATTCCTGCCGGTTGGAGCATGATCTCTTCTGCTGTAATAGATGAGCATACCGTACAGGAACTGCTGAGTGAGAAGCCGGAGATAACAACAATCATGGAGTATAGCGGTGGACAAAGTGATGGCAGCAACCATTCATACAAACCCGCATCATCAATTCAACCGCTACATGGATATTGGGTTCACTCCAGTGAGAGCACAGAGATCAACCTTTTTGGGCAACTTGCACTCCCAATAGACTATAGCCACCTAACTTCAGGCTGGAACATGATTGGTGCAAATTCCCCTGATCAACTTCAACTGCAAAGCACCATTGAAAGCCTGACACCATACAGTGTAGAGCGTATTTACACATATAGCTCTGATGGTGGCTGGGGGGTTTACGATCTCAGTAGAGCCATTAGTGATTCTCAAAATATTCCAAGTTCCCGCTCAGGTATCTGGGTCAATCTTGTATCGCAACAAACTCCAGAACAGC
>JABGQL010000088.1:0-2092 GCA_018648825.1 Gammaproteobacteria bacterium | reverse complement strand
TCAACCCAATGATCAAGAGCTAGAGGTTGTTGATGGCTTCGACTACCCAATGGGTGATCGTGGCTATACCGATACCCGAATACGGACGCTCCATGAACAGATCAATCCAGAAAACAATGACACCTATACCAACAACACAGTATCTACAGATAACCATACGCGTCTAGCTATTACCGGAGCAAATGCAGCAAACTGGAGAAACAGTCAGGATGCAGGAAGCTATTATGATGATATGGGAGGGCTTCACCCCGGTGAGGACTGGAACCTAGGGGCTGGGAACAGTGATGCAGGTGAGGCCATCTATGCAATTGCTGATGGTCAAGTACATACCATTGCCCACACCTACAGCTCTGGCTTAGGTAACGGTGGATGGACCATAGTATTGGAACATAGGCTACAGAATGGGGCCAACCTCTACAGCATCTACACCCATGTCACCTCCGCCAATGAGACAGCAGGGGGGCTCACAGGCCAAGAAGAGGGGTTCACTATTGCCGAAGGGGATATGGTTGACAAAGGAGAGATGGTCGCCCGTCTTGTGCATGGTAACCAGATGGCATATATAACCAGTGCACACCTGCACTTCGAGCTACGTACACAAGAGCCCAGTCAGACTGATCTGTGGAATAACGATAATGGCAATGGTTACTACTCACACGATGGTAGCAAAGATACCGATGGAATGACCGCAGCACAAATTCAGACGGCAATCACCACCATGCAGAACCTGGTAGGGCTGGTTGACCCGTCTGACTATGTTGAAGCTAACCGTATTGCGCCGCACCTGTTAACAGGTGCTGTAGTAAACCAGATTGCAACACAGGGAATGACACCAGGAAGTACGGCAACTATTACTGTTGCTGGTGAAAGTCTTAGCAGCCAAATTGCGATATCACTACACGGTTCATCCTCATGTACCATACCTATAGTAAGCCAAGATGGTACAACAGCAACCGTTGATTGTAAGGTGCCTAGTGATGCCGCCGGGGATCTGCGCCTCTATATTGCTCACTTCTCAGGAAGTGCCCCAATTCCAGATCAGGCAGGTATTACTGAGCATACAGTTACTATTGGTGAGGATGCTCTGTTGCTGCAGCCACCGGCAAATCTCACTGCAACGGCAGGGGATGGAAGCGTCACTCTGAGCTGGGATGCTGTGAACGGAGCGGAGAGCTATACTGTCTATCGTGCGACTGAAAGTGGAATCACCTTGGCAAACGTCTCCGGTGTAGAGCAGACACTCAATGCGACTTCACCCATAACAGCCAGCAACCTAACCAATGGCACCACCTACTGGTTTGCGGTCACCTCTATAAAAGATACAACAGAGAGTCTGCTTAGTGAAGAGGTTAGTGCCACTCCACAGGCTGCCGTCAGCACTGTAACCAGTCTCCCCCTCAATGACACCGGCATTACTTGGGGCGGTAACTATTCATCCGGCAATAACCAGAGCTGTATAGGAGAGACCATCTCCGCACAGGACTGCTCTCATGGTCGGGATGTTACCCACAATGATGACAGTGACGGCCATGCCGGTTTCAGCTTCACCAAGCTTGACTCAAGTGGATCAGAACTTCCCGCATCAGCGGAAAGTTGGAGCTGTGTTAAAGACAATATCACGGGCCTGATCTGGGAGGTGAAGAGTGACGATGGCGGTATCCATGACAAGGACAACACCTACCGGTGGGGAGGCTTGAGCGCTATCGGGCGTGACCATGTTAACCGAAAAGGATCTTACTATGATGACTGGAATGGTCTGGTCAATGGGAGCAATAGCAGCGCGTTTTGTGGATATAGTGACTGGCGGGTACCGGGGCGCGAAGCGTTGCGCTCGATTGTAAATTACGATAGATCCAATCCTGCGATTGACACCAGTTACTTCCCCAATAGTGGATCGGCGTGGTTTTGGTCGTCTTCGCCCTTTGCCTATGTTAGTGACCTCGCATGGGTATTCAGTTTCTACTATGGGAGCGATAACCTCTACGACCGGAACTATAACTATCATGTTCGGTTGGTGCGTGGCGGACAGTGATTTTGCTTTTTTCTTTTTTTTCATGGAATAGTTGAGTAGTCAATGAGCGCAAAATTCCCC
>JABGQL010000077.1 GCA_018648825.1 Gammaproteobacteria bacterium | reverse complement strand
TAAGAGTAAATTTTATGGCACAAAAATCCAAAAAATACGTAGAAATGCGTATGTGCTTTAGATTATGTGCGTATTGATAAGGACAATTAAGATGGGGGTGCTGAATAGTTACTAAACGGTTTGGTTGAGGGGAAGATGATCAAGGGCAGGGCGTTACTGCCGATTCGAGGAGTAGGGGCTTCTAAGTGTTGCCACATACAAGCTCTCAACCTTCTCTCTAGCCCACGGTGTTTTCCGTAAAAATTTCAATGATGATTTAACCGAAGGGTCAATTTTAAAACAGTTGATATTGACTCTGTGAGCCAGCTCATCCCAGCCATAGTGCTCTTGCAGTGTGGTTACAATGTTCTCTAGCGTTACACCGTGCAGTGGATTATTGGGCTGCTTGTTGTCCATCTGAAAGGCTCCTTGGTGACGTTACTCTTTTTTATCTTCAGCCTTTTTGACGCGGATCTTGTTATTGGCAATCTCCTTACCGTTTAAGGTCTTCATCGCTGCTTTGGCCTCTCCCGGTTTTGGCATCTCTACAAAAGCAAACCCTTTGGATTCAGAGGTTGCTTTATCTAATACCAGATCACAAGATTGTACGGTGCCATATTTGCTGAAGAGGGTTTTTATCTCCTCTTCGGTAGTGCTGCGAGCAAGGTTGCGAATTAATAGTTTCATAGGGTGAGTGCGCCAGTAGGTTTTTGCGTATAACGGCTGTAGTTGAGGGGGAATTATACAGAGTAATCGATTCTGTAAAGGGTATATCGCCTCAAGAGAAAAAATCAAAAAACAGGGTGTAGAGCAGGCTGGCTAGAATCAGACCGGTGAACATGGTCGGTAGCCCTACCTTCATCCACTCCAGCGGGGTGATGCGGGCACCCTCGACACCACTCTTTTCAGATTCGGCTACGGCAATTAGGTTTGCTGTAGCTCCAATGTGGGTGCCGTTTCCTCCAAGCCCTACGCCCAGCGCCAGCGCCCACCAGAGCGGGGTGATGTTGACTCCACTCGACTCCAGACCAACAATAATGGGGATCATGGTGACGGTAAAGGGGATGTTATCTACAATGGCACTCAAAATTGCGGAGACCCAGATCAGCGCCAACCCAACCATCATCAACTGGTTGGGGTCATGGGAGACCGCCGCCAGTTGGTGGCCCAGTAGGTCGAGGAAACCGGAGGACTCAACCCCACCCACAATGGCGAATAGTCCGGCAAAGAAGATCAATACCGACCAGTTGACCTCGCCAAATAGCTCTTCCGGTTTGGGACGAACCAGTACCAAAGCAAGGGTTAAGCCCAGAAAAGCGACATAGGCGGGGTAGAGGTGGAGGTGGTGGTGGATAAAGAAGAGGCCAATGATCAGTGCGAGGGTGATGAGCATCTTGGTCAGTGTGCTCCGGTCTTGGATCGCCTGATCCAGATTGAGATGCTGTTCACTGAAGTGATCTACCGATGCGGGTAGTAGCTTACGAAATGAGAATAGCAGCAGGGCAACGCTACCGCTCCAGATCACTACAATAGGTGGCCCCATGTGGATCAGAAATTGGGTGAAGTCAATGTTCGCAGCACTACCAATCATGATGTTGGGTGGGTCACCAACCAAGGTTGCAATGCCCCCAACATTGGAGAGCATCGCCTCTGCCATCAGGTAGGGCATGGGGTTGAGCTTGAGGATACGGGTGATCAGTACCGTGAGTGGGGCGAAGATGATTACCGTGGTTACGTTGTCGAGCACCATAGAGATCAGACTGACGGCCAGACTGAGGAGAATCAGTAGTCGTCGTGGGGAGCCTTTTGAGAGACGGCTGATGATGATTGCGGTGTACTCAAACAGTCCGGTAGGGCGCAACATTGCCACCACCATCATCATTGCGGCGAGTAGAAAGAGTGTGTTGGCATCAATGGACTGAATCGCGGCCTCTTGGCTGTAGAACCCCATGATCATGCCGACTCCAATCATGCTGACTGCCCCGAGGATAGCAGCGCTGGTACGGTGGAGCCGTTCGCTGAAGATGAGTCCGTAAGAGAGCAGCAGAATCGTGACTGCAATGGCCATCTCGCTATTGAACTGGAGTGTGCTGTTTTCCATGGGGTGCTTATTTCTTCAGCTGTTCGAGGATGCTTTTACTGAGGCTAAGGTGGGTGATGACCCCTTGATAATGCCCCTCATCCACTACAAATAGGTAGCTGCTCTCTAGCTCCTCCATTAAGGCCAGTGCGGTGAGAATCTGAGTGGTTGAGCGTATTGGGGGAGGGCAGGTCTCGAGTAGATCTTTAATCGGGCGTTGCAGCGTCTCCAGTGCAGATTGGTCGCTCATCTCTAGGTGATCTAAGTCGTGGCCCAATAAGTGAGCGCCCTTGATCAGGTCGGATGGGATACAGGTGTGGTTAAAGGCGTATCGAATAGAGAAGCGCTGGGTGATTGTTCCATCACTGTCGATCACCGGAAGCCCCGGAACGCTGTGGTCAACACAGGCCTGTAGTGCTTCACCCAGCGTCATCTCAGGGTGAACTGTGGTGGTGGGTAGGATGCCGTGGGTCATATCCATTTTGGTTTCTCCAGTTTGCTCCGCTGAGTGTTGATAGTGGTGATTTTGAGGTTAACACCTCAGTGGGGTAACAGAAGATTTTTTTAGAGTAGGGTCACCCAGTCAAGCGCGCCAACTCCCGCTGATATTCGGTTCGAGAGATCTCCCGTGCGCCTAGCTGTAGTAGGTGTGGCGACATCATCTGGATGTCCATCATGCCGATCTCGTCACCCTTAAACTCAGTCAGCAGGGTGACCAGTGCAATCTTTGAGGCATCGTTAGAGCGGGTGAACATCGACTCTCCACAGAAGAGCTTTCCGATCTGGATGCCATAAATTCCGCCGACCAGCTGATTCTCATCCCAGCACTCTACCGAGTGGGCATGTCCCAATTGATGGAGTTGAATATAGGCCTGTTTCATCTCTTCAGTGATCCAGGTGCCACTCTCCTCAGTGTTGCTACGTGGGGCCGCGCAGGCATCAATGACCTCAGGAAAGGCGTGGTTCAGGGTGACTTTGAAAGGGTGTTGTCGAATGCGCTTTTTCAGGCTGCGCCCGATATGTAACTCATCAGGAAATAGCACCGCACGTGGGGCAGGAGACCACCAGAGTATCGGCTCGCCTTCGCTATACCAGGGGAAGATGCCGTGGCTATAGGCGTTGAGTAGTCGTTGTGGGGAGAGGTCTCCACCTACCGCCAGCAGCCCGTTGGGTTGTTCCAGCGCGAGGTGGAGTGGGGGAAAGGGGCCTTGCGGGTCATCCGATAGCCAGAAAGGCCCCTCCATGCGACTAACTTCGGTTAATCCGTTGCGCCACAATCCAGGTTATCCAGATAGTGCTCGGCATCCAGAGCCGCCATGCAGCCACTGCCTGCAGAGGTGACGGCCTGACGATAGATTGGGTCAGCACAGTCACCTGCGGCAAATACACCCAGTACATTGGTTCCGGTGGCGTAGTGCTGCCCTTCGGTGTTACGTACCGTGATGTAGCCGTGCTCCATCTCAATCTGTCCATCCAAGATGTTGGTATTAGGCTTGTGACCGATGGCGATAAAGACACCGCTCAGCTCCAGCTCTTTGGTAGAGTCGTCGTTGTTCTTCAGGCGTACACCGGTTACACCGCTGTCATCACCCAGAACCTCATCCAGCTGGTTGTTCCACTCGATGGTGATATTACTGTTCTCGTCATCGGCCATCTGCTGGATACGGTCAGCTAGGATTTTTTCACATTTGAAGCTGTCACGGCGGTGGACTACAGTCACATGTTTGGCAATGTGAGAGAGGTAGATCGCCTCTTCCACTGCAGAGTTACCGCCGCCGATTACACAGACATCTTGGTTTTTGTAGAAGAAACCGTCGCAGGTGGCACAGCCGGATACGCCGCGTCCCATAAAGGCCTGCTCAGACTCTAGCCCCAAGTACATGGCCGATGCGCCGGTGGAGATGATCAGTGCATCACAGCTATATTCACCCATATCCCCCTTAAGCTGAAAAGGGCGTTGGCTGGTATCTACGGTTTGGATCATATCGAAGATGATCTCGGTCTCGAAGCGTTCGGCCTGCTTCAGCATCTTCTCCATCAGCTCAGGGCCTTGAATACCTTCCGGTTCACCCGGCCAGTTATCGACTTCAGTCGTAGTCGTGAGCTGACCGCCCTGCTGCATACCGGTGATCATCACCGGCTTGAGGTTAGCGCGTGCTGCATAGATGGCAGCGGTATATCCGGCAGGGCCAGAACCTAGAATCAGAAGGGGACAGTGCTTCACATCGCTCATGATAAACTCCAAGACTAAATTTAGTGAAATTAGATATAAAAGGCAGAAATTTGTGGATGGTGATTGTACATGAATGAAATGGTGATTGGGGTGCCGCGTGAGGTGCGTGACTTTGAAGGTCGTATCGCACTGACACCCGAGGCGGTAGCTACCTTGGTCTCAGCAGGTAGCCGAGTGTTGATTGAGCAAGATGCCGGAGTGCTGAGTGGTTTCAGTAATGAACAGTACCAGCAGGCAGGTGCAGAGATCGTCCCAGATGCCGCAGCACTGTATGGCGGCGCAACGCTGATCGTCAAGGTCAAGGAGCCACAGCGTAGCGAGTTGCCGCTGCTGCGTAAAGATCATCTGCTCTTCTGTTACCTCCATCTGGCTGCAGACTTGGCATTGATGGAGTCACTACGGGCTATCGGTTTGACGGCCATCGCCTTTGAGACAGTAGAGGTGGATGGGCTGTTACCGCTGCTGACCCCGATGAGTGTGATTGCCGGAAAACTTTCAGTGCAGATTGGAACGCGACTGCTGCACCAGCCCGAGCAGGGCAAAGGGGTACTGCTGGGTGGCTTGGAGGGGGTTGATCCCGGTCATGTGGTGGTGCTGGGCGGCGGTGTTGCTGGAGAGGCCGCGATCTCGGTTGCGGCAGGGCTGGGGGCACGGGTTACGGTGTTGGAGCGTAGTGAGGTGCGGATTGAGCAGCTGGAGGCTAAATACCCCGGTATTCGTGGTGTGCTCTCTACCCCCGAGCAGATTGCACAGCAGGTAGCTACTGCCGACCTGTTAGTAGGAGCGGTATTGGTGAGGGGGGATCGCGCCCCTAAGCTGGTGACAGAGGTGATGATTCAAAGCATGGAGCCGGGGAGTGTGGTGGTCGATATTTCAGTTGACCAAGGGGGTTGTATTGAGACCATTCACCCAACCACTTATCAAGCACCCACCTATTCGGTGGATGGCGTGACCCATTTTGCCGTGACCAATATGCCGGGGGCGGTACCTCGAACTGCTTCGCAGGCGCTCTCGGCAGAGATTTTACCGTGGGTCTCTATATTAAGTGGTGCGGCATGGCAAAAGGATGCCACGCTGTTAAACGGCATTAATGTGGAAGGGGGAGAGGTGGTCTATCCTGTGCTGAAGGCGCTGGTTTAGCTGTAAATTTAACCATGATTTAGCCATATTGCAGATACGACTAAGCCCCATCCATCGTACCGTCCGTGTGTGCCTGGCTGCCTTTGATGAATACACTGGATCGTCGTGGATGAGGCTCATACTGAGAATAGGTCGCTATAATATGCTGTCAAGAAAAAAACCATAAAAAATGGCGGGGATATTTTTCTCGGAGAGTTCTCCTGAATCGGTGATCGAAATCCGTTAGAATTTGCGGTTTTACAGAATTCAAGAGTAGAGGATGTAGGGTTGGCACGAGCGCAGAAAAAGGGGCAGAGAAGCCCAAAAGAGAAGGTAGCTACACCAGGGCGGGGGCTACGCGAAAGTGCTCTGCTGATCAGTGGGGCGATCACCCTCTATCTTTGGGCCTCGCTGTTCACCTTCAGTATGAGTGATCCCGCCTGGAACTACAGCGCCTCGATCTCTGAATATCAGAACTCTGGTGGGGTGATTGGTGCTTGGTTTTCCGATATCCTCTTTACCATCCTCGGCGTTATGGCGTGGATGATCCCTCCGGTTGCTGGTTGGTTAGGGTGGTTGTTGTTTGTGGATCGTGCCCGTCTGCTGCGCTTTGAGCCTCATCTGCTGGGGATTCGGGTCGGTGGTTTTTTGATGACGATTTTTGGTGGTACCGGAATCTCCTTCCTCCACTTTCACCGCTTTGATGGCAGCCTGCCCGCCAAGACAGGAGGTATTCTGGGGGATTGGGTTGGGAGTCTGTTTGCCGCGATCATCGGGCCGTTTGGTAGTACCCTGTTCCTCACCGCCTTGCTGCTGGTTGGGATCTCGATCTTCACCCATCTCTCTTGGTTTACGGTGATGGAGCGTATTGGCGGCGGCGTGCTGGAGGGGTTGCTGCGACTGCGTTCACTGCCTGACAAATGGAATGAGGCGCAGGCAGGGCGCGAGGCCAAGGAGGAGCGTGAGCAAGAGGTAGAGAAAGAGCGCAAGAAACCACGTCAGCGTAAAAAACCCAAAATTGAACCCAAGCTGGGAACCATTGAGATCAGTGAGCGTGCACTAAAAGAGACGCAGGGCTCGCTATTTGATGAGTTGACCACCAGCTACGGCAACTACAAAGGGGAGGAGGGGGCCATTAAGCCACCACCACTCTCGCTATTAAACAAGCCGGAGCCAGTCGAGGGCGGCTACTCCAATGAGATGCTGGAGATGTTGTCGCGCCAGATTGAACTCAAGCTGAAAGAGTTTGGGGTCGAGGTCGAAGTGGTTGCGGTGCAGCCTGGCCCAGTGATCACCCGTTTTGAGCTGATGCCAGCGCCAGGAATCAAGGCGAGTAAAATTACCAATCTCTCCAGTGATCTGGCGCGTTCGTTGACGCTGCAGAGTGTGCGTGTGGTGGAGGTGATTCACGGTAAGTCGACCATCGGTTTGGAAGTCCCCAACGAGCTACGTGAGACGGTCTTTCTCGCCGAAATCCTCGCTTCACAGCAGTATGATCAGGCCAAAGGGGCGTTGGCGCTGGCATTGGGTAAGGATATCTCCGGTCAGCCACAGGTGGCCGATCTGGCGAAGATGCCGCACCTGCTGGTTGCGGGTACCACCGGCTCTGGTAAGTCGGTCAGTGTTAATACCATGATTCTGAGTCTGCTCTTTAAGTACTCACCAGAGCAGGTGCGGTTGATTATGATCGATCCCAAGATGGTGGAGCTTTCGGTGTATGAGGGGATTCCTCATCTGCTTGCGCCGGTAGTGACTGATATGAGCGAGGCGGCCAGTGCACTGCGCTGGAGTGTGGCCGAGATGGAGCGTCGCTACAAACTGATGTCGGCACTCAATGTGCGCAGCTTTGTCGGGTTTAACAAAAAGGTGCAGGATGCCATTGATGCTGGAGCACCGCTGGTTGATCCGCTTTATCCGGTAACCGAGGGCGAAGAGCATGAACAGCCGCTGCTGGAGCCATTCCCCTACATCGTGATCTTTGTGGATGAGTTTGCCGACCTGATTATGCAGATCGGTAAAAAGGTTGAGGAGCTGATTGTACGCATTGGTCAGAAGGCGCGTGCGGCAGGTATCCACCTGATTCTCGCGACCCAGCGCCCCTCTGCAGATGTGATTACCGGGCTGATCAAATCCAACGTGCCAAGCCGTATCGCCTTTCAGGTCTCCTCCAAAATGGATTCTCGGGTGATTCTCGACCACAACGGAGCAGAGAACCTGCTGGGGCGTGGAGATATGCTCTACCTGCCGATTGGCGCGGGAATACCAGTCCGTCTGCACTGTGCCTTTGTGGATGATGATGAGGTGATGCGTGTGGTTGAACACCTCAAGAGCAGTGGTGCACCCCAATATATAGAGGACATCTTGGCGACACCCGATGCCAGTGAGGGTGGTGCAGGGGGAGACGGTGGCAATGATGATGCCGAGAATGATCCGCTCTATGATGATGCGGTGCGTATTGTTACCGAGAGCCGCAAGGCATCCGTCTCCGGTGTGCAGCGCCGTCTGCGAGTGGGCTACAACCGCGCCTCTCGTTTGGTTGAGGCGATGGAGTTTGCCGGTGTGGTGAGTCCGGTTGGCTCCAACGGCCAACGTGAAGTGCTGGCTCCACCTCCCATTGAGATGGAGTGATCCCGTGAAACTATTCGTAACGCTGCTGTTCATCCCTAATCTGGTATGGGCCGATGGAGTGCGTGCTGTTGAGGCCTTCTTTGCCGAGCTGGAGACCCTGCAAGGGGGATTTCAGCAGCAGGTGCGGGACGGTTCCGGGCAGATGATCGAGGAGAGTTTTGGCACGATCCAGATTCAGCGCCCTGGAAAATTCCACTGGCAGACCAGCCAGCCCTTTGTGCAGGTGGTGGTTGGTGATGGCGACAGAATTTGGATCTACGACCCTGATCTGGAGCAGGTTACCGTACGTAGACAAGATGGTGCGCTGGGTAACACCCCAGCAACCCTGCTCACGCATGAGGGGGCGCTGCAGCAGCAGTTTTCACTGCACCCACTCGACCGCGTGGGTCATCTATCGTGGGTAGAGCTGACCCCCAAGCAGGGGGAGGGCGGCTTTGAGCAGCTACTGGTGGCGATGGATGGTGAGCAGCTACGTATCATTCAAGTTGAGGATAGCCTGGGGCAGCGTACCCGAATTGAGCTACTGGACCTGATGACCAACATCTCCCTGCCTGATGAACGTTTCCAGTTTACTCCTGCGGATGGGGTCGATGTTGTTGGTGATCTCTGATGGCTGCGCCACTGGCTGAGCGGATGCGTCCAGCCTCGCTGCAGACCTTCAAAGGGCAGCAGCACCTGCTGGGGGAGGGCAAGCCACTACGGCAGGCGATTGAGTCAGGGCATCTTCACTCGATGCTCTTTTGGGGGCCACCCGGAACCGGAAAGACCACACTGGCGCGGTTGATTGCGCGCCACTCCAATGCAGATTTCCTCTCTATCTCGGCCGTACTCTCTGGGGTAAAAGAGATCCGCGCCGCTATTGAGCAGGCGAAACAGTCACAACAACTGGGCAAAAGCACCCTGCTGTTTGTGGATGAGGTACACCGTTTTAACAAAAGCCAGCAGGATGCCTTTCTGCCTCATGTAGAGGATGGCACCTTCACCTTTGTTGGAGCCACTACCGAGAATCCCTCCTTTGAACTCAACAACGCGCTGCTCTCCCGCGCACGACTCTATCGCCTCAAGTCGCTGGAGCCGGAGGCGCTTGTACAAATTGTCGAGCAGGCACTAGAGCGTGAAGCGATGGAGTTACGACTGAGTGAGGCGGGGTTGCAGCAGATCACTACTGCAGCTGATGGGGATGCCCGCCGTGCACTCAATATTCTGGAGATCGTGATCGATTTGGCAGTGCCGCAAGAGGATGGCTCTAAAGAGATCGATGAGACCCATATTGCTCAAGTGGTGGCAGAGGGGAGTCGCCGTTTTGATAAAGGGGGCGATGCCTTCTACGAACAGATCTCTGCACTGCATAAATCGGTACGCGGCTCCAACCCTGATGCAGCGCTCTACTGGTTTGCACGGATGATTGATGGCGGTGTTGATCCGCTCTATGTGGCGCGGCGGGTGGTGCGTATGGCCAGTGAAGATATCGGCAATGCCGACCCGCGAGCACTACAGATCACCCTCAATGCATGGGATACCTATGAGCGCTTGGGTAGTCCAGAGGGGGAGCTGGCGATTGCACAGGCGATCAGCTATCTTGCTGTAGCCCCAAAGAGCAATGCCATCTACAAGGCGTGGAATCGGGTATTGGCCGATGTAAAGGCGGGCGGCTCTGCTGAAGTCCCTGTTCATCTACGCAATGCGCCGACCAAAGTGATGAAAGAGCTGGGGTATGGTCACGCCTACCGCTATGCCCATGATGAGCCAGAGGCCTACGCTGCGGGGGAGACCTACTTCCCTGATGCACTTGGAGAACAGCGTTACTATGAGCCAGTAGAGCGGGGGATGGAGATTAAGATCAAGCAGCGTATGGATTACCTACAGCAACTTGACCAGCAGGCGAGGCAGGCCTGAGATAGGCAAGGGGGTTGCTAAAGTTCACTTGATATGAGTGCTACCAAATCCAGGTTGTTGAAGTTCTCCGTGAGTACAGTAGCGGAGAACGCTATCCTAATAAGGGCAGTGATCAACGACACACGGTAGGTTAAAATCAGTATATGAATATCCGAGCGGCAACAATTGTTGATAGTGATGCAATCAGAAATATTCATCTGAATGCTTTTCCTGAAAGTGAAAGCGCTCTGGTGTCAAAGCTTGCTGTGGAGCTATTAAACGTAGCGACAAGGCCGGAGGTCATGCACTGGGTAGCGGAAGTTGATGGTGTAGTGGTAGGGCATGTTGCTTTTAGCCCTGTTACTGTTGACTGAAGTTTCCGCGTTTTTAGAGCGGGGTATTTTCCACTGAAGTTTCCTGAAAA